>JACVCL010000217.1 GCA_016742075.1 Phycisphaerales bacterium | reverse complement strand
CGGGTGGGGGGGTCAGCGGTGGGCGGCGTGATCGTGGTCTTCGTGGGCGTGGTCGTGCGTGTCTTCGCCGTAGCCGCGGAAATCGCCGTATTCGGAATAGTCGGGCTCGGCACTGTACCCGGTGTGGGCGTCGGCATGATCGGCGTGCGTGTCGGTGGGTTCGTCGCCCGGCGCGGCGGCGCGGCCCAGGGCGTCGGCCTGCTGCTGGGCGATGATCCGCGGCAGGCGGTGGCCGACGGCGGCGAAGACGAGGATGAAGCTGAGGGGCGCGGCGATGCGGGCGATCATGTAACCCTCGAACAGGGCGCCGGAGAAGTACATGAGGTTACCGGCGAGGACGAGGTCGATGATGGCCTTGTGCCGCGGCGCGACGCGCCGGCGCAGCGCCACCAGCCGCGAGGCAAGACGGATGGTCACCAGGAGCAGGGCCAGGAGCGCGAGCCCGGCGCCCAGGCCGTAGGAGGCCATGGCGTAGAGGTACGAGTTCTCGGAGGCCAGGGTCTCCTCGGTGCCGCCCACGCCGAACAGCGGGTGCTCGAGGATCTGCTGGAACAGGCGTCCCCACGCGGCGGTGCGGTTGTCGCCGCGGCTGGTGAGGCCGGCGATGTCAAACTGCACGCCGAAGGCGTCGAGCACCGACATGATCGCAAAGCCGATGAGGCCCGCGATGGGCAGGAGCAGCACCGTCCGGCCCAGCCGGGTGAGCGCGACGATGCCGCCGCCGATGACGAACATGCCGACGCCGGTGCGCGAGCCGGTCCACAGGATGAGCACGAACGCGAGCGCCGACATGACGGCCCAGAGCGGGCGGTACCGGTGCTTGGGGTCGTTGAAGAACAGGAACAGCGCCGCAACGGCCGAGAACGCCAGGTACACCGCGGCGTGCTGGGGGTTGCCCGAGAGGCCCTGGAACCGCTTGGTGGACCCGGAGTAGAGAAGGTCCTGATTGATGACGAACTGCACCGTGCACGCCGCGGCCCAGACCCCCAGGGCCACCATCATCCACCGGAAGAGCGCGAAGATGTCGTTCTCATCCTGCAGCAGCGCGGGGATGAGATAGAGCAGCGGCACGAGCGACACCACCATGAACGCGACGGCGACGAGGCCCGAGATCGGGTCGGAGGTGCCGACGATGCGCATGAGCCCGCCGTAGACGCCCAGGATGAGCAGGCAGACCATCTGCGGCGGCGCCAGCCCCCGGCCCAGCCGGTGCTGGTTGGTGAGCAGGAACACCGCGGCCATGAGGCCGAAGATCATGTACCACTCGCGCCGGCGCTGGGTGAAGGCCACGGCCCAGGTTTGCGCGAAGGCGTCGCCCTTGATGTTCAGCGCCGGGGCCACCGCCGCGGCGACCATCATGCCCGCCAGCACCAGGAAGGCCAGGCGGAAGTTCCTGGCCATCGCCGCCGCGACCAGCGCGCCGACAAAGCCGCCCAGGAAGAGCAGGTCGAAGGCGATGGGCAGGTTCTGGAGCATCTCTGGTGCGCAGTTCGACCCGGGCCGGCGGACGCCGACATTCGTGCTTCCGGCCGAGCCACATCGGCCCCCCGCGGATCCGTCTCCAGCCCCCCTCTACTGACCCCGCCCGCCGGGGGTTCGGCGCGACGTCGCAGACGCCGAAAAACGTCCGATCACCCCCGGCAGGGCCGGTTCCGGGCGGAATTTGCGCGGGGGTCGTGTCAGAGGGCCGCGGCCGGGCCGGAGGGGACCCACAGGTCGACGGTCAGGGGGCGGTGGTCGCTCTCGAACATGGGCCCGGTCTCGACGGAGGTCGCCACGATCGAGGGGCTGGTCCACACCCGGTCGATCGCCACGCTCAGCAGCGAGGGCAGGGGCACCGGCCAGGTCCCTCGGTTCGGGAGCAGGGGGGCCCAGCCCACGAGGCCGCTGGACTGGCGGAACGCCCGGTGGCCCCGGCCTGTGGGGGTGCTGTTGAAGTCCCCGGCGATGATGACGGGCAGCCCGAGGTCCTCGCTCTTGCGGCGGAGCAGCGCCCCGTCTCGCGCCAGGCCGCTGAGCGCCCAGGACCAGGTGACTTCGGAGCGAGGCGAGGGGGGGTGCGTCGAGGTGAACAGCAGTTCGGTGCCGTCGTCGAGCGTGACGATCACCGTGCGCGCCGCGACGAAGCTGAAGAGATGTTCTTCGTCGACCAGCCGCCTGAAGGCCGGCCGGATCGGGAACTTGCTGAACAGAAGGATCGGCCACTGCATGCCCGGCACCGGCTCGACGCGGTAGGGGTAGCGCTCGGCCAGCCAGGGGTTGGCGGCGACGAAGTCCCATGGGGCCTCTTGCACGGCCATCAGGTCGGCGTCCTGGCGCTCGAGGTACCGCTGCAGGTCGCGGTCGGCCGAGCCCTTGATGTGCGCGTTGTACGTGAGCACGCGAAGGCGGCTGCCTGGCGCGGAAGCCGGGGCGGCGCGGGGCGGCTGGTAGAACCCCGCGCACACCGCGGCGGCGAAGAGGGCGGCGGCGAGCCCGAGCAGGGCGGTGCGGCGCCACCGCAGCAGGGCCGAGATCGCCGCGAGCCCCGACAGCGCGGGCACGGCGTGGATGGCAAAGTGCGAGAGCAGGTCGAGCCGGTAGGGCCGCTGGGGCCACAGGGGCAGCGCGGCCACACCGGCCAGCGCGAGCATGCCGCCCACGACCACCGCCCCGGCGAACAGCCTCACCAGCAGCCGCAACGGGGATCGGGGGCGTTCTCGCCGGTGCATCGGTGCTCCGGGGCGGTTGTACCATTCCCGGTCATGCCGCGTTCGCGCAGCAACGCGTGGCGGTGGGGAATCGCGGCCGCGGCGTGGGTCGCCGGCGCGGTGGTGGGCTGCGCGGCGGTCGGCGGAGACCCTGCCACCCCCGGAACCCCCGGAAC
>JACVCL010000216.1 GCA_016742075.1 Phycisphaerales bacterium | reverse complement strand
CCCCACCCCCACCCCTCCACCGCCGCCCTCCTTCACCGCTCCAGCCGCGCCCTCGCGTTGTCCAGCACGTTCATGAAATTGATGTAGCTGTCGTACGGCGAGTCGTACGGGTTGAAGTACTTGTGCACGTCCCCGTCGGCGAAGTACTTCGTGCACATGTAGTAGAAGTGGTCCGACGTCGTCAGCTTCCGCCAGTCCTCCAGCAGGAACCCCAGCTCCGACCGCCGGCCCGAGTCGCCACCCGCCCCCGCCAGCGCTTCCTTGATCGGCCGCTCGAGCTTGTACGTCTCGCTCAGCGCGTTCCCCTGCATCGCGTTGCCCAGCCACGCCGAAAGGTCACGCTCCGTGTCCGCCCACGAGATCATGTGCGGCACGTCGTACACCCCCACCGGCTCGAACTGCGCCAGCGCCTCGCTCGGCGTGTTGAAGTGGTTCTGTCCCGGCGCCACGTCGAACAGCTTCCCGGGCAGGTCGTGCAGAAACGCGAAGATCCCCGTGTCCGCCCACTGGTGCTCACCGAACGTCTCGTAGTCCATGAACAGGTTGCACACGTACCCGTCGCCGTTGATCTGGTGCGCCCACCGAGCGAACTTCTCCGCCGTCAGCGGCCACTCCGTCCAGTCGCGGTTCGAGAACCGGAACGCGATGTCGTCCGACAGCCGGTAGTTCTTCAGCAGCAGACCGAACGCCTTCCCGGGGATCGCCCCCTCCCCCGTGTTCGGCGGGCGGTACACGTAGTTCGGCGAGCGGTACGCCAGGATCCGGTCCACCCCCTCGCACAGCATCCCCTTCCACCGCGGCCGCCCGTCCGCCGTCTTCATCTGGTTGATGAAGTACGCCACGTCGTTGTTGTACGTCAGTTCCGTGTTCCGGAACACCGTCGGCGTCTGACCGAACAGGTCGCGGATCCGCTGCGTGTGCATGTCGATCTGGTCGCGGAACTCCTCGCGCGAGTACAGGAACGACAGCGAGTGGTAGTACGTCTCCCCGATGAACTCGCAGCAACCCGAGCCCGCCAGCTCCTTGAACAGGTCGATCACGTCCGGCGCCCACTGCTCCAGCTGGTCCAGCACCGTGCCCGTGATCGAGTACGACACCCGGAAGTTCCCCTTGTGCTCCTTCACCATGTCCCGGATCAGCGTCGTCGCCGGGCGGTAGCACTTGTTCGCCACCTTCAGCAGGATCTCCTTGTTCGCCGTGTTGTCGAAGTAGAAGTGGTCGGTGTCGAACACCGAGTACCGACGCAGACGCCAGGGCTGGTGGATCTGGAAGTAGAAGACGATCGAGGCCATCGGTGGGTCCGATCAGGGAAAGGGGCGGGCGGCGCAGTGGGGCGGCGATGCCCCGGCATTGTCCCCATGGGCCCGACTTCGGCAAGTCCGGCCCGCCGCGCAACTTCCGCACCCCTACCCGCCTACGGCCGTGACAGCACGAACCCCCCGCCCTCCGGCGCAATCGACAGCCGATCCCCCGCCCGCAGCACCAGCGCCGCCGGCACCCGCGCGCCCGCCAGCGGAACCTCGTCGATCGACCGCACCTTCCCCGACCGCACGTGCGCCACCACCGCCCCCGACGCCCGCGACGACGCCCCGATCAGCACCCCACGGTCGTTGGCCGAC
The DNA here is from genome assembly GCA_016742075.1 of Phycisphaerales bacterium. Taxonomy (GTDB): domain Bacteria; phylum Planctomycetota; class Phycisphaerae; order Phycisphaerales; family UBA1924; genus JACVCL01. The sequence continues at coordinate 1,307 of JACVCL010000216.1, read as the reverse complement.
AACCCCGGCACCCCCGACGCCACGAACGACTCGTCCAGCCCGCCCGGCCCGCTCAGCACGAACACGTCCTCGCCGTCGCCCCCCAGGGTCAGCACGTTCGGCCGCCGCGCATCCGCCGCCGCCGCGATCACCGCCGGCAAACGGTACCGGTCCAGCCACACCCCCGCCGCCCACAGCCCGACGAACGTCCCCAGCATCGCCAGCGGCAGCACCACCGGCAGCGCACCCAGCCACCGCCGCCCCACCCCGCCGGGAACCCCGCCGCCGACCTGTCCCACGCTCGGTTCGACCATCGGCCGCCTACAACCTTACCCCATGATCGGCTCGCACCTCAGCGTCGCAGGAGGGCTCACCAACGCCCTCGACGAAGCCCAGCGCCTCGGCCTCGACACCGTCCAGGTCTTCACCAAAAACCAGCGCCAGTGGCGCGTCCCCCCCCTCTCCGACTCCGCCGCCGACGCCTGGCTCTCCGAACTCCGCCGCCTCGGCTGGACCTCCCGCACCGTCGCCCACAACAGCTACCTCGTCAACCTCGCCAGCCCCGACCCCGACCTCCGCGCCAAAAGCCTCGACTCCATGCGCGAGGACCTCGACCGCTGCCGCCGCCTCTCCATCCGATACCTCGTCTTCCACCCCGGCGCCCACATGGGCCAGGGCGTCGCCCCCGCCATCGAGCGCCTCGCCCAGGCCTGCGCCACCCTCCTCCGCGAAACACGCGGCTCCGACGTCGTCCTCTGCCTCGAGAACACCGCCGGCGGCGGCACCACCCTGGGCCGAACCCTCGAAGAACTCGCCGCCGCCAAGGCGGCCATCGACACCGCCGCCGGCCCCGACGCCCGCCGCCGCGTCGGCTTCTGTATCGACACCTGCCACGCCCTCGCCGCAGGCTACGACCTCGCCTCCACACCCGCCGGCGACGGCACCGGCCGCAAACGCACCCGCGCCGAAGGCCGCGCACTCGGCCAGGCCTTCCTCCAGGCCTTCGACCGCGCCTGCGGACTCTCCAACCTCCGCGTCCTCCACCTCAACGATTCGCTCGCCGCCCGAGCCAGCCGCCTCGACCGCCACGCCCACATCGGCCAGGGCAAGGTCGCACCCGGCGTCTTCGCCGCCATCGTCAACCACCCAGCCCTGCGCAATACCCCCATGATCCTCGAAACCCCCAAGGGCGACGACCCCAAAGGCAAGCCGTGGGACCTCGCCAACGCCCGACGCCTCCGCGCCTTGCTCGACCATTGACCCACCGACCTTCATTTCAGAGAAACTCCCGAACCCCGCCCCCCCAAGCCCGGTATTCACTGCGGCCC
>JACVCL010000028.1 GCA_016742075.1 Phycisphaerales bacterium | reverse complement strand
ACTGATCATCTGTGTGTATACACTACTAGGAGTTCAGGCGAGTTCTGATACATGGTGTGTTTTTTTTTTTGTGCAGACAGAAGGGCGACAACGGACTTCAGCCATAGTCTGGGGGGCGGGGAGATGTGTAAAAGAGGGGGGGGGGGGGGGGTTAGCGGAGGGCGCCGTGGGGGTCGTCGTCGTGGACGTCGAGCTCGCGGACGCCGCGTTCGCGCCGGACGCGTTCGACCTCATTGCGGATGGCGTCGTGGACGCGCTGGGAGTCGGCGATGGCGCGGATGGTGAGGGTGGGGTTGGTGGCGTCGGAGGTGATGAGCGTGATGGTGCCGAGGCCGACGAGGCGCTCGATGAAGGGCTGGTGGAGGGTGGAGTCCTTGACGCGGTAGAGCTCGAGGTTGTCGAAGGTTTTGCTGAGGATTCCTCGGGCGAGTTTGAGGCGCTGGGTGGTGAGGGTGTAGGTGGTGCAGCGCGTGTCGAGCCAGCGGTAGAGGGCGTAGGGGATGGGCAGAATGAGGATGCAGAGGAGGAATGGCCAGAAGTTGAGCCACTGGCTGGAGCGGCCTTCCCAGACGACGGTTTCGGGGGTGGCGGAGGGGAGGGGGCTCATGTCATCACCTTGATGGGAGAGGGCGTGGGGCGGTTGCAGGTCGGGGGATCTAGAAGCGTTTGTGGACGGCGCGGCCCTCGGAGTCCTTGAGTTGGAGGATCAGGCGGGCGTGGTGGAGGTCGACGGGGAGGGTGATCTTGATGTTGCGTGGGTCGCCCTGGACGACGTGGACGGGTTGGCCGAGGCGCTCGACGAGGCCGGCGTCGTCGGTGCTGGTGAGGTCGGGCTGTTCGTAGGCGCGGCGGAGGAGGTCGGCGGCGAAGACCTGGGGGGTCTGGACGAGCACGAGGCGGTCGCGCGGGATGGTGGCCTCGACGACGCGGCCGGGGGCGCGGGCGGCGGGGCCGAGGATGGCATCGAGGGGGTCGCCGGCGGCGGGGCCCTGGGTCTCGGCGATGCGCTTGAGGGTGTCGGGAAGGTCGAAGGCGGGGATGACGGCGGCGTGCCGCTCGGCGGCGGCGAAGCAGCGGTCGATGAGTTCGAGGGGGGCGCAGGGCCGGGCGGCGTCGTGGACGGCGATGTGGGCGCAGTCGGGGGGGACGAGGGCGAGGGCGGCCTTGACGGTCTGCCACCGGTGGGTGGGACCGCCCTTGCAGATGCGGACGCCCATGAGGCCGAGCTTGTCGCCGTGGCGGGCGATGAACTGGTCGTAATCGTCGTGGGGTCCGGCGACGATGACGGTTCGGACGTCGTCGCGTTTGATGAAGAGGTCGACGGTGCGGTGGAGGACGGGGCGGCCGCCGAGGTCCTCGTCGATCTTGGATCGGAGCCCGCCGGCCTGCTGGTACCGGGAGGAGGCTCCGGCGGCGGGGATGATGACGGCGATGTCCATGCGTGGCATCGTACGAAACGGCGGGTTCGCGGCGGCGGGCGCACTACGATCGGGCGTGGGCGCCGAGGCTCAAGGCGGGCTGCCGGACTACCTGCGTCCGTACGCGGAGGCTGTCGATGAGCACGGACCGGGGTTCCGCGCGACGCTGTGGGCCTCGCCTGAGCGGCAGCGGGTGCGGTTCGAGGTGCTGCGGTCGATGGTGGGGTTCCGAGGGCTGACGGTGCTCGACGCGGGCTGCGGGACGGGCGACCTGGCGGCCGACCTGGCGGCGCACGGCGAGGCTCCCGCCGCGTACCTGGGGCTCGATGCGCTGCCGGAACTGGTGGAGTCGGCGCGGAGGAGGGGCCTGGCGGGGGCTCGGTTCGAGACGGCCGACTTCGTGCGCGATGAGGGGGTGTTCGACCGGTGGTCGGCGGCGATGGGCGGGGCGGATGTGGTGGTGTTCTGCGGGTCGCTGAACACGCTGGAGCCGTCGGACGCGAGACGGGCGGTGCGGCGGGCGTGGAGGGCGGCGCGGCGGGCGGTGGTGTTCAACTTTCTGGTGCAGCCAGCGCGGGCGGGGGGGCTGGCGGCGTGGCTGAAGCCTCGCCCGGCGCGGGGTGGGTCGGACCCGGCGCTGCGGCGGCACGACCCGGCGGCGATGGTGCGGTGGGCGCAGGGGGCGACGCCGGCGGTGGCGCTGCGGAGCGACTACCTGCGCGGGCAGGATGCGACCCTGGCCATGTTCAAGCGCGACGCCCGCGGCTCACGGCAACGCTGCGGCTGATGGCGGCGTTGGGGGGGGCGGGGCGGGGGTGGGGTGGTACAGTGGAACGATGCCACTGGTTGTCTTTCAGCACTGGGATACGGGCCGCTCGGGGCGCCTCGGCGTCACGCTGCGTGACCACGGGTTCAAGTTCCGGCTCATCCGCCCGGATCGGGGCGAGGCGATCCCGTCGGACTACGACGACGTCGACGGGGTGATCTCGCTGGGCGGCCCGCAGAACGTGGATGACAAGCATCTGTGGATCCAGCGCGAGATGGACTATCTGAAGGGCGCCCACGACCGGCAGTTGCCCGTCTTGGGGGTGTGCCTGGGGCACCAGTTGCTGGCCAAGGCGCTCGGGGGCGACGTGCAGAAGATGGAGAAGCCCGAGATGGGCTTCGTGGATGTGGACCTCACCGCGGCGGGCCAGACCGACACGATGCTCTCCGGAATCGCGTGGACGAGCCCGCAGTTCCAGTCGCACTTCTACGGGGTCACCGCGCTGCCGCCGGGGGCGACACTGCTGGCCACCAGCCGGACGTGCAAGGTGCAGGCGTTCCGGGCGGGGCTGCGGAGCTACGGGTTCCAGTACCACTTCGAGGCCGATCGGCAGATGATCATCGAGATGTCGAGCGACGCGGCGACCGACATGCACCGGGGCGGAGTGACCAAGGCCGATCTGTTCAAGCAGACCGAGGCGCACTACGAGATGTTCGGCCGGTTGGCCGACCGCTTGTGCCTGAACATCGCCACGTACCTGATCCCCCGGACCGCGACGGTGATGCGGGTGTGACGGGTTTCGGGTGGGGTTTCGGGCGAGCAGGAGGGGCATGGGCACGGTGTTCACGATCGCGGCGCCGCGGGGGTACCGTCTCAAGCGCGATGTGTGCTCGTACGGTTATTTTCTGCTGGCGCCCAACCGCTGGGACCCGCGCTCGGGCACGCTCTCGCGCACGCTCGACCTGCCGGGGGGTGTGGCCGAGGTGACGATCGCGCAGGAGGGTCGTTCGCCGCGGCTGACGCTGGCGGCGGGGGGCCGGCTGTCTCGCGCCGATCGCGCGGCGGCGGAGGGGCTCGTGCGGCGGATGCTGAGCCTGGACGACGGCAGCATCGGCCGGTTCCACCGGCTGGACCCGCGGTGGAAACGGTCGGGTCGGGGCCGCCTGTTCCGAAGCCCCACGTTCTTCGAAGACGTGGTGAAGACGGTGACGAGCTGCAACGTGGCGTGGCCGAGCACGATGATCATGAACGCACGGCTGTGCGAGGTGGTGAACCCGGCGTTCCCGTCGGCGGGCCAGCTGGCGAGGAAGAGGCCCTCGATGCTGCGCGCGAGGTGCCGGGTGGGGTACCGCGACCGGCGGCTGGTGGAGCTGGCGGGGCTGGTGGCGTCGGGCGAGGTGGACGGGGCGTGGTTCGAGGACCGATCGAACAGCGACGACGAGGTGTTCGAGGCGCTGCGGGGGCTGCCGGGCATCGGCCCGTACTCGGCGGCCAACATCATGCAGCTGCTCGGGCGGTTCTCTCGGCTGCCGGTGGACACCGAGTCGGTGCGGCACGGGCGGGCGGTGCTGGGGATGGCGGGGCCGTCGCGCGAGATCGAGCGGCGGCTGCACGCGCACTACGAGCCGTTCGGCGACCAGAAGTTCCGCAGTTACTGGTTTGAGCTGTGGGAGTTCTACGAATCCAGGCACGGCCCGGCGTGGGAGTGGGAGGCGACGTCGACGGGGCGGCTGTTCACGGCGGCGAAGCTCAACGCCTGACGGCCCGGCGGCGGGTAGGCTGTGGGCATGCTCAGCATCGAAGTGGTCAACGAGAACCGTATCGGCGGGGTGGTGGTGCACCTGCGCGGGGCGGGGACGGCCGACGAGGCCCCGGCGCTGCGGGCGGGGCTGGCGGGGCTCGAGGCCCGGCGGCCGCGGGGGGTGATCTTCGATTGCTCGGGTCTGGAGATCGCGGGGTCGTCGGCGATCGGGGCGCTGGTCGAGGTCCGGAAGATGCTGCGGGCCTTCGGCGGGCGGTGCGCGGTGGCCGCGGCGAGCGAGTACGTGGCCAGGAGCTTCCGCCTCTCGCGGCTGGACTCGGCCTTCGAGATGCACCCGACGCTCGAGGATGCGCTGGCGGCGCTGGCCGTGAAGGGCTGACCCGCCGCGCTCCGGCGGGCGCAGCGGCGATACCCTCCGGCATGACCTTCACGCACGACAGCGCGGCGATCGTGTCCATCGGCGACGAACTGGCGATCGGGCAGACGCTCGACACCAACTCCAAGTGGCTGGCCGAGCGGCTGACCGAGCGCGGCGTCCGCGTGGCCGAGCACGTGACGATCCCAGACTCGGCGGCGGACACGCGCGACCTGGTCGTGCGGCTGGCCGGGCGCGTTCGGCTGGTGGTGATCACCGGCGGGCTCGGCCCGACGGCCGACGACCTGACCCGGCAGGGGCTGGCGGAGGCGATGGGGGAGGAGCTTGTGGAGGATGACGCGGGGCTGGCGCACATCCGGTCGATCTGTGTGGCGCGCGGGCGGGAGATGACGGCGGCGCTGCGGTCGCAGGCCCTGCGGCCGCGGTCGGCGGCGGGGCTGCACAACCGCACGGGCACGGCGCCGGGCATCTGGGCCACGGTGCGCGCCGGCGGAGGTGCGGTGGCCGACGTGGCGTGCCTGCCCGGTCCGCCCAACGAGATGAAGCCGATGTGGGAGCACGAGGTGGCCCCTCGGCTTCGGCCGCCCGCGGGCCGGGTGGTGGCCACGCGGGTGCTGCACACGCTGGGGCTGGGCGAGTCGGACGTGGCGGCGCGGCTGGGCGACCTCATGCGGCGCGACGCCGCGACGCTGGTGGGCACCACGGCGTCGGGCGGGGTGGTGTCGGTGCGGATCCGGCGCGAGGGCGAGCAGGCGGCGAGCGCCGCGGCGGTTGACGAGGCCGAGCGGGCGTGCCGCGAAGCGCTCGGCCCGTTCGGGTTTGCCGACGGCCGCGGGGGCGGCGCCCGGGGGGCGGGGGGATCCGGGGGAACGGGGGTGTCCGGGGGGACGGGCGGCATCGCCGCGGCGGTGATCGGCCTGCTGCGGCAGCGCGGCGAGCGGCTGACGGCGGCCGAGTCGTGCACCGGCGGGCTGCTGGCGTCGATGCTGACGGAGGTGCCGGGGTCATCGGACGTCTTCGACGGGTCGTGGGTGGCGTACGCCAACCGCGTGAAGACCGCGGAACTCGGGGTAGAAGAAGGTTTGATCGCGGCCCGAGGGGCTGTGTCGGAGGAGGTGGCCCGGGCGATGGCCGAGGGAGCCCGACGGCGGGCGGGGGCGGCGCACGCGCTGGCCATCACGGGTATCGCCGGACCGTCCGGGGCGGCGCCGGGCAAGCCCGTGGGCACGGTGTTTATCGGGCTCGCCTCGGCTTTGGGGTGCGAGGTGCGGCGGCTGAGCATTCCCGGAGATCGCTCGGCGGTTCGGGATCGGTCGGCGAAGCTGGCGCTGGGGCTGCTGCGGTTCCGCCTGATCGGGGCCGAGGTGCCGCGGGTGCTGTGGCAGGTGGCCGCCGACGGCTCGCCGCTGGGTGCGTGACGGGGAGCGGGCGGCGGCCGGGCTGACGGGTTGCCCAAATTCGCGCGGGCGGGACTGGAAAGCTCAGATTTCCCCTGCGCAGTTCTTGCCTGCGGCGCGTTCTGGGGTAATCTCTCCGTGCACAGGGGTTCTGCGCCCGCAGAGCCTGTACAGGGATTGAGTCAGCCTCGCCGCACATCGGGGCTGGAACGGAGTTGTGATGGTTCGCCACGCCGTATTTGCGTCGGCCGCTGTAGTTGCGCTGTGGGCCGGGGATGCCCGGGGCGCGTTCCTGAGTTTCGCCTCCGACACCTCGCACCAGAACTGGACGTTCCGCGGCAGCGGCTCGACGATCGGGCAGGGGATGCCCAGCGGGGCCGGTCCGGTGCTGCTGATCGACGACAACAACGGCCCGCTGCCGGCGCTCAGCCTTCCGGTGACGTTCAACGCCAGCCTCTTCAGCCTGACGAACGTCGCGTCGTTCCCCGCCGGAAACGCGTGGAACCACACGTACACGCTCGGCGGGACGTTCAGCTTCACGTTCAGCGACGCGAACCTCGGGCAGCTGCAGATCGCCGTTTCGGTCCGCGGCGCGTTTCTCGACGCCAAGGGCACCGAGACGCGCTGGGGGTCCACGGCCACCATCCAGGCATCGGACGATTACTCGACGCAGCTGACGTACACGATCAGCGGCTTCGGGCCGATCCTCGGCACCGTGGCGCCGTACGGGCTGGCCCCGGGGATCTCGGACTCGGTCGGCGCGAACTTCGACCAGTTCGCGTTCGCGCTCGACGCCATCAACACCAACGGCGGCGTGCCCGGGCTGCCGCCGGCCGGCACGCGCGGCGTGGCGCTCGACCCGCAGACCAAGCTCCCGACGCAGCAGTGGTGGTCCGAGGCGTCGTTCGTGGGGGCGACGGTGGTGCCGGGGCCGGGGGCGGCGGGGCTGCTGGCGGCCGCGGCGCTCGCGGGCCTGAGGCCCCGGCGGGTGCGGCGGGGCTGATCACCGGCCGACCAACCGGACAAGGGAAGCAGGCCCTTCGCGATGTGTGTGCGAGGGCCTGCTTTCTTTTTGCGCGTTGTGAACGCCGTCTTGGCTCGGTCGTTGCGCGATCTTTGCAGTGTGACGGCCGCCTGCCCTTTGCGATGTGAAGGGCCTGTGAAGCCGGCAAAAACTTTTGTGTTCGCAGCGCGGCCGTGGCGGAGATTTCACAATCACCGGGGACCATCCTGCACGGGTCGCCGGGCCTGTGTTCTGGCCGCAATCTCGCCGGGCGCTCACAGAGTCTTGAGCGACGCGGGGTACGGTCGGAGGGGTCAGGGCATCCCGCACGTCCGAGTCCGGACCGGTTTCCCACGCTCATGGAGACTTCGCCGATGCTGCCGACCTCTCGCCGCGGGTTCACGCTGATCGAACTGCTGGTCGTCGTCGCGATCATCGCGCTGCTGATCGGGATTCTGCTGCCGACGCTGGGCACGGCGCGCGAGACGGCCCGCGAGGCCAAGTGCGCCGCGAACCTGCGCTCGGTGGCCCAGGGCGTCACCGGGTACACGGTCGAATCGCGGATGCTGTACCCGCTGTCGTACGCCTACGCCTCGTCGCCGACGTCGAACTCGTGGCGGCTTGAGGATCAGCAGGTGAGCAATCCCACGCCCACCAACGGGTACATCCACTGGTCGTTCTACCTCTTCGAGGGTGCCAGCAGCGGCGTCGCGGAAGACGCCTTCACGTGCCCGAGCGTGGCGAGCGGCGGCGCCCCGCGGACCAACCCCGGCTCGAAGCCCGCCGACTGGGAGCCGGGACAGATCAACGACGCCGGCCAGTCTTCGCCCAACGGTGTGGCCGACCGCCAGGCCCGCCGCATGGCCTACACCGGCAACGCCGCGATCTTCCCGCGGAACAAGCTGAATGATTCCGGCGGGCCCAGGCTGAACCGGTTCGTGAAGGCCAGCGAGATCGGCCGGACGGCGCAGACCATTCTGGCGACCGAGTTCTACTCCGGGAGCAACGCCTGGCGGGCGGTGTACGACGGCCGCAAGTGGGCCTCGCACCGCTCGCTCGATCCGTTCGTCGGCTTCAGCTCGGGCACAGACCCGTACTCGCAGGAGGACGTGGGCTCGGGCCGCGCGGCGTTCCGCTACCCCACCGACCGCGAGATCCGGACGCTGGACGAGATCGGCGCGGGCGACAACCTGATCGTGGACGGCAACTGCATCCTCAACGCGGCCGGGCGCCACCACCGGGGCGGCCCCGACCGGGCCCGGATGGGCGGCACCGCGAACTTCGTGTTCTGCGATGGCCACGTGGAACGGATGAGCATTCTCGAGTCGGTTCAGCGGCGGCTGTGGGGTGACCGGTTCTACTCGATGACCGGGAATACCGCGGTGCAGAAGTGACGGGCCTGATCGTCTCGCCGCCCCGGCCGTAGGCGCGGCGGGGCTCTGTCAGAACGGTGTGTTCTCCGCCGGCCGCGCGATCGTGTGCGGGCGGCCCGGCGGTCGGTGTGTCGGCGTGTTTCGGAGCGGTCGTGAGCCCCGGGCCGGTGCGGCCCGGGGGAGTCAGCCCCTCGGGGCAACGAGAGAGAAAGGGTTCCCATGATGAAGAATCGTTCCTCGCGTCTGGCCGTGGCGCTGTGCGCCGTGGCGGGCACCGCCGTGGGTGTGAACGGCGCTCCCGGCGACCCGGCCCCGCAGCCCGGCGTCCCGTTCCTGGTGAACATCTCGGGCGCCACGCTGCAGCAGAACTTCTTCCTGTCGCTGGCGTCGACCAACGACTTCCTCGACGTCGATGGCGACGGCAACTCGATCCCGCTGAACGGCGTGGTCGACCAGCTCGCGCCCGCGGGCCTCAACCCGTTCAACGCCAACGCGTACTGGCAGATCCAGTACCGGGCCACCGGCTCGGTGAACGGCTTCATCGAGCTGCGCGACTTCGGCGTCACGCCCGCGACCGTGGCCGGGGGCAGCCAGCTCCGCAACGTCGGCCTCGACGGCGCCTGGCTCAACCGCACCCAGTTCTTCGTCGGGCCACCCACCTCGTCGCTGACCGGGCCCTTCAATAACGGCAACCCCGGCTCGGTCCCGCTCCGCGGCGCCGACGCCGCGGGCGGCGGCGTTGTGCCCTTCTCGGCGCTGTACACCCTGCCCCCGACCCCCAGCACCACGCCCAACACGCCCGTGTCCGGCTCGGTGCTCATCGACATCAACCCGCTCGACGTGCCCTCGTTCTGGGCGGTGAACCAGACCGGTGGCATCCCCGCGCCGAACCTCAAGCCCGGGCAGGCCGGCTACGGCGGCAACCCGGCCTCGGCCGTCAACCGCGACGGCACCTTCCCGGCCATCGACGACGTGGGCGACCCGCAGGTCAACGCGCTGCCGGGCCTCGGTTCGCTGAACTTCAACCGCACCAGCCCCGACGCCAACACGGTCTTCGACACCGAGTACGCCTACGCCCCCGTCGCCATGCCGGTGAACTTCGGCACCGGCGTGCAGACGCTCGAGAAGGCCGACGTCCGCCACCTGCTGGCCACCGGCCGCCTGCCCAGCGGCGAGAACCTGGTGATGATCACGCGCGATGTGGGCTCGGGCACCCGCAACGCGTTCTGCAACGGTGTCGGCCTCGACCCCTCTTTCGGCGTCGGCGAGAACGTCGGCGGCCGCGACACCGCGGCGGTTCAGCAGGTGCTGGGCCAGAACTGGATCCCGTCGAACAAGGGCGGCTCGGGCACCCTCGAGACGGCGCTCATCAACTGCCGCCTGGGCCTGGGCATGACCGGGGCCGAGCGCGGCATCCGCAACAACTGGCTGACCAACGGCAGCCTCGAGGTCGTCGGCGTCCGCAACGACGGCGGCACGAGCTTCGTCCGCCCCACCATGTTCAGCATCTTGGGCGTCGTGCCGGTGGCCAGCCCGCAGACCGACCCGCTCGTGGCCCAGCCCATCAGCGAGACGTACCGCATCGGCGGGGTGGGCGTGCTCGCCTCGGTCGGCGACCCGCGGAACCAGAACGAGCTCGGTGGCGACGCGACCAACGTCAACCCGCGCATGCGGAACACCTACGCCGCGGCGTACCTCAACAACTTCTCCCGCTCGCGCGACAGCGCCGTCAACCTCCCCGGTGCTTCGGTGAACGACTTCTCTCCCGGCCAGTTCCTGCTCACCGCCTGGGTGCCCCCGGCGGCGATGAACTACATCCCCGACGGCAACAACACCTCGGCCTTCGTCGTGAACCCGGTGCCGCCGAACACCGCCCTGCAGCGGCTGCTGCTCACCCCCGCCCCCCCGCCCACCGGCGCCAACAGCGTGCTGAACAACCGCGCGTTCGTGACCTACGGCAACGCGGCGTGGTTCTCGCCCCGCTCAGCCCCCTCGGGACGCTACGCGGGCCTCATCCCCGCCCGTCAGACGGGCGGCACCTACACCGACGGCGGCACCACCGGCTTCATCTCCGAGGGCGGCACGAACCTGGTGTACGGCCAGACCCTGCCCCTGCGCAACCTGATCTCGGGCGACTTCAACGGCGACGGCCGGCGCGACATCAACGACGCGTCGGACCTCGCCCGCGCCTTCCGCAAGCGTGCCGAGGGCGGCACCTGGACCGCCCCCGGCGGCAGCGGCGCGCTCCTCACGCTGGCCAACCAGATCGCCGCCAGCAACAGCATCGCCGTGCCGGCGACCCCGGGCACCGACTTCTCGATCGAGATCGTCGGCGACTTCAACGGCGACGGCAGCTTCACCCGCGAGGACCTGCGTTACTGGGCCGACGGCCTGGGCGTTGACGCCGCCACCCGCCGCCTGAACCGCAAGGCCGCCTTCGCCGCCATCGACAACGCCTACACCGCCGCCGGCGGAACCCTCGGGAACCTGTTCCCCACCACCTTCTCGAATCTCTCCAAGACCTACGCCGCCGGCGACGCCCGCGGCGACGTGTCGAACCCGCAGATCACCTCCGGCGCCCGCCGGGCCACGCGGGGCAACAACCCCACCGGCTTCGACGGCCGCGTCGACTGCCACGACGTCACCTATGTGATGCGGAACTGGAAGTCGGCCGCGAGCGGCGCGGTGACCTGGACCAACCTCACCGAGGCCGCGAACGCCGACCTCTCGGCCGACATGAACGGCGACCGCGCGATCAACGAGGCCGACATCTTCGAGATCGTGAGCGTCATCCTCGGCACCTCGCGGGGCGACGTGAACCTCGACGGTGTGGTGAACGCCGCCGACATCACCATCATCAACGCCAACCTCGGCGCCACGGGCGCCTCGTGGTGCTCGGGCGACCTCAACGGCGATGGCCGCGTCGACAACGCCGACCTCCGTATCGCCCGCGTCTTCATCTGCCCGGGCAACGTCGACGGCGACGGCGGCGTCGGCGCCAACGACCTCTCGATCCTGCTCGCCTCGTTCGGCACCACCGTGGGCCAGCCGGGCTACGACTTCCGCGCCGACCTCGACAGCAACGGCTCGATCGGCGCCAACGACCTCTCGATCCTCCTCTCCAACTTCGGCGCCTCCTGCCCGTAACCCCGGCCGGCCAAGCCGGCTGAGAGTCCCGACCTCCTGATGCCCCCCCCCGACGCCCGCGGCCACATGCCGCGGGCGTTTTCTTTCATGTCCGGTGCCCCGTGAGCCCTCCCGGCAACCGCCGAGCCCAAGACCGCGTATCGGACCTCGCGGCGATGAAGCGTGGTCGGTGCCGCGTTGCCCGGGAGATCCGAACATGATCCATACAAGTTTCGGCGGGCGTGTGCTTCGCTGGTGCCGGGCATGCGGTTGGCAAACCTTCGGACGCTCCTCCGCCCTGCTCGCGTTCGGCGCGGCCGTGCTCGCGGGCGTGTTTGCAGAGCGGGCTTGGGCTCAGTGCGCGAACGGCTTCTCGGCCCCGGTGGTTGTGCCGGGGATAGCAGCCCCGGGGCGTGCGGTGGTTTGGAACCCCCCCGGGACGAGCGCCGAGCCGTTGCTCGTCGTTGGGAACTATGAGCCGCAGTATCCGATCGGCGGCCTGAGCGTGGGCAAACTCGCGGCGTGGGATGGCCGAGCGTGGTCGGCTTTCCCGGAGCCTCCGGTGTCGACGGTCGGGTCGATGCTGGTGTTCGACGGCGCGATCGTCGTGGCCGACGCGGCCCCGGGGGCCCGTCGGCCGCCTTACCGATGGACGGGAACTGAGTGGATGGCCGTCGGCCCCGAGGGCTACTGGCTCGACATCCGGCTGATGGCCGACTGGAACGGCACGCTCGTGGCCGGCGGGACGATCGCCGAGAGCGGCCTCGGCAGGAGGCACGTCATCGCCCGGCTGACGGAGAACCGCTGGGAAGAGCTCAGCGGCTGGCCGTCGCGCCCTGTGAACGTGCTGGCGGTGCACGGCGGCATGCTGATCGCCGGGTGCGAGGAGCTGAGCATCCTTCCGACACCCCAGCGGCCGGGGGCCGTGACGTTCTGGGACGGGTCGGGCTGGCGAGACTTCGGGCCCCGCACCATCGGGACAGTGTTCTCGCTGGCCACCTTCGGCGGACGGCTCTTCGTGGGAGCGGCGGAGAACCGTCTGCGGTGGGGCACCTCGGAGGGGTCGGCCTTCCCGAGCAACGCCGCGTGGATCGTCTCGGGCGACGGGAGCGACTGGGTTCCCGCCGGCGTGCAGGGTTTGTGGCGGCCTTTTGCGTACTCGTTCCATGTGGATGGCGGCCGGCTCGTGGCGGCAGGGGCCTTCGACGATCCGGCCGGGAGTCCTGCCGACACGGTCTACGGCGCCGCGGAGTGGACAGGCGGCGAGTGGCGACCCTTTGCGCCGCTGCAGCGGTCATCGGGCGGCGCGTGGTTCGGATCCCTGACGCGGTTCGGCCAAGATCTGTTCGCGCTCGGGAACTTCAGCGCGGTCGACGGGCTCGGTGCCGCGAACGCTGCGAGGTTCGACGGCTCGCGCTGGCGCCGCATCGCCGACGGGGTGTGGGGGCAGGCGCTCGCCGCCGCGGAGTACCGTGGCGCACTGGTGCTCGCGGGCGGCTTCAGGCTTCTGCATCCGACGGGCGAGGCGTCGGGTGTGGCGGTGTACGACGACCACACCTGGCGCCCGCTGGCCGATGGCGAGGCCGGGGCCGGCGTGTTCACGGCCGATGGCTTGCCCGGTGTGGCGCGCGACGCGCTGGTGATCGGTAACGAGCTGTTCGTCGCCGGTCGTTTCGACAGCGCCGGCGGAGTCGCGGCGAGGAACATCGCGGCGTGGAACGGCGCATCGTGGCGTGCGGTCGGCGGCGGGCTCGACGGCACCGTGGCCTTCCTGGCGTCGCTCAACGGAACGCCCGTCGCGGCCACTGAGGTCGCCGTCGGCGGCACCGTCACGGCGTACTCCATCCGGAGTTGGAACGGATCGGCGTGGGTGGCGCTCGGCACGGCTCAGCCTCCCACGGTGAGTTCGATCGCGGTCTGGAACGGCGTTCTGTACCTCGGCGCCGCGCGTCGGTACGAGAACGATCCGTTGGCAGGCTCGGGATTGCTCCGGTGGGACGGCCAAGCCTGGGCGAGCGTTCCCGCGGCCAGCGGTTGGGATGTCGTGTCGATATCGCCGGGTTCCGGGGGTCTCTGGCTGGCCGGCTACGGCTCGGTGGGGCCCGAGCTCGGCTCGACGGTGGCAAGGTGGGACGGTGTGACCCTGACCCCGCTCGACGCCGGCAGCATCAGCCACCCGCCGCTGAGCCCGATCGCAGCCGCGGTGGCCGAGCACCGGGGGCAGGTGCACCGTGCGATGGAGCGCGCTCCGGCGGCGGTCGGCGACATGACGACGCTGACGCGGTGGAACGGCTCGGGCTGGGAGTACGCGCCGTCGCCGCCTCCGGTGATCCCCGTTGTGCGCCCGCGACGCATGGTCAGCATCGGGGACCGTCTGGTGCTCGTCGGCGCCTGGACCGGGCAGTTTCCGTGGTCCGCCCGGCCGCTGACATTCTTCCGCGGCGGAGGGGTGCTTCTCGCGGGATTCGACGGCGCACCCCCGGGTGTGCCGTGCGGCCAATCGTTCAGCATCGGCGTGCGCGTGGACGGGCCCGCCGACGGTGCGACCTACCGGTGGTCGCGCACATTCATCCCGAGCGGGGAGAGCCCACCGGCCCTCGTGCTGGCGGACACGGATAGGCCAACCGTCAGAGTGGTCAGAGCGTTGCCGGGTCGCTACTCCCTGCAGGTTGACATCGCGCGCGCGTGCGACACCGCGTCGGCCCAGATCTCGTTCACGGTTCTCCCTTTGCTGGGCGACGTGTACCCGGACGGTGACATCAGCGCTCTCGATCTTCAGCTGCTCCTCGCATCGTTCGGCGCCAGGCAGGGCGATGCGGACTACACGCCGAGCGCCGACGTTGACGGCAGCGGCGCGGTCGGGGCCAGCGACCTGACCTTGCTGCTCGCGAGCTTCGGCCGCTCGTGCCGGTGAATGCACCCACTATTCCCTTCGGAGGAGAAAGCCGGATGATCGGATCGCTCCGTCTCGCCCTGATCGCGATGGTGTCCGTATTCGCGCTCTCCGTCGCACCGGCCGGCAGACATGCCGCGGCCCAGTGCGCGGTCGGCACCTGGACATACGGCTCGGTTCCCGGCGTTGCGGCCCCGGGTCCGGCCGTGGTCTGGCCCCGCCGGAGTGACGACCCTCGGCCATGGCTGATGGTGGCAAACAACGATCCTCGCTACCGCATCGGGACTGTCGGCTTGTCGAGAAAGCTCCCGTACTGGGACGGGTCTCGCTGGTCGGATTGGATTGATCCTCCGGTGAGGGCGATTGGGGCCATGCTGGTCAAGGATGGGGCGTTGCTGGTTGCCGACGCGGCGGAGGGGACGGGCAGCCCTCCGTTCATGAACAAATGGGGCGGATGGTTGACGGTCGGCCAGTCCGGGTATTGGCGTGACGTCCGGGTGATGGCGGACTGGAACGGCACGCTCGTCGCGGGCGGGTCCATCACGGAGAGCGCGGGTAGTGTCCGCTACGTCATCGCCAAGCTGGTGGACAACCGCTGGGCAGAGTTGCCGGGCTGGCCGTCGCGCCCGGCGACCGCGCTGGCCGCGCACGGCGACGTGCTGATTGCCGGGTGCGAGGAGCTCGAGGCGGCGCCCGGCACCCAGCGTCTAGGGGCGGTGGCGTTCTGGGACGGCGCTGCGTGGCGCGACTTCGGGCCGCGCGTCACGGGAAGGGTGCGTTCGCTGGCCAGCTTCGGCCGCCGGCTGTTCGTCGGCACGGCCGGGCATCGGCTGCGCTGGGACGGCTCTTCGGGGCCGGATTCCGCGCCGGGCACTTCCGCCTGGATCGCGTCCGGCGGCGGGAGCGACTGGGCGTCGGCCGACGGCGCAGGCCAGACGACCCCGATCGCCTACTCGTTCCTCGTGGAGGGTGAGCGCCTGGTCGCCGTCGGGTCGTTCGCCGGCCCGCCGGGCGGTCCGGCCGACGCTGTGTACGGCGCGGCCGAGTGGACCGGCAGCGACTGGCGGCCGTTCGCCTCGCTCCAGGGCGGCCGGGACGTCCCGTGGTTCGGGAGCCTGCTCAGGCGTGGCGATGACCTGATCGCTGTCGGCAGCTTCAGCGCGGTCGACGGTGTCGGCGCCACGAACATCGCGCGATTCGACGGCTCGGGCTGGCGTCGGCTCGCCGACGGCGTGTCTGGCCGGGCGTTCGCCGCGGCGGAGTACCGTGGCACCGTCGTGCTCGCGGGCGACTTCAGAGTTCTTCTGCCTGCCGGCGAGGCGTCGGGGGTGGCGGTGTACCAGGACTACGCGTGGCGCCCGCTGGCCGCTGGCCCGGCCGGTGCGGGCCTGTTCACCGCGGACGGGCGTTCCGGCGTCGCGCGAGATGCCCTGGTGATCGGAGATGAGCTGTTCGTCGCCGGCCGGTTCGACAGCGCCGGCGGCGTCGCGGCAAGGAACATCGCCGCGTGGAACGGCGCATCGTGGCGGCCGCTCGGCGACGGCCTCGACGGCTCCGTGGCCTTCCTGGCTTCACTCGATGGAGCGCCGGTGGCAGCCGTGGAGATGCCGATCGATCCGGTCCGGTCGGAGTACTCGATCCGGCGCTGGAACGGCTCGGCGTGGTCGGAGCTCGGCCGGCGGCAGCCGTCGAACGTGACGTCGATCGCGGGCTGGAGCGGCGGTCTCTACCTTGGCTTGGCGGGCCGGGATGCTGGCGAGAAGCCTCCCGCATCCGGCCTCCGGAGGTGGGACGGCCGCTCGTGGGTCGAGATGCACGAGGCGGCCGGATGGCAGGTGGTGTCGCTGGCCGCAGCGCCCGACGCTCTGTGGTGCGGGGGATTCGGGCTCGTCGGGCCGCAGCAGGGAGCGTTCGTCGCGCGGTGGGACGGCGGCAGTTTCATCCCGCTCGACCGGATCGATACCCGGTGGTGGACCGCTCCGCCGATCGGGGGCGCGGTGGCGTTTCACCGCGGCCAGGTCTGGCTTTCGCTGCCGTCGATATCCCCTTGGGATGGAAGTCAACAAACTCTCCTGCGACGCTGGAACGGGCTGAGCTGGGAGACGGCGCCGTCGCCGTCTTCAAGCTACCCACCGTCCGTATACACGGCGCGTCTGTTCAGCGCCGGCGGGAATCTGGTCTTCACCAGCAAGCCCGGTTCCGGCGATCCGGCTCCCGCGAGCGTGGTGTCGCTGTATCGCGGCGGAGGTGTGGTGTTCGCGGGGTTCGATCCGCCTCCTGCGCAGATCGAATGCATGCAGCCATTCAGCATGGGTGTTCGTCTCCCGGATTCGTCCGGAGTTACGACGTACAAGTGGACGATCGACAACACGAACAGGCTGATCGCCACGGTCGGTGCTGACACCGCCACGGTACGGGTGCTCGGAGCGCCGCCAGGAGACTCTTCTGTGCGGCTCGAGGTGAAGCGCGGGTGCGACACAGCCGAGTTCTACACGAAGTTCACTGTTCAGCCCTTCGTCGGAGATCTCGTCCAAGACGGGATCATCGACAGTTGGGATGTCCGAGCGATGATCATCTCGTTTGGCACAAAGCCCGACGACCAGAACTACATTCCCGGCGCCGATATCGACGACAACGGCACTGTCGGCGCGAATGACCTGATCATCCTGCTGAGAAGCGTCGGCAAGCGGTGCCGCTGGTGAGCTGGTGCGCATTGCTCCAAAGTGGAGACTCGTGCATGGCCCGGCTAACACGTCTCGTGGTGATCATCTTGGTGTCCGCGACCACGCTCCCGGTCACACTGGTTGACCGAGAAGCCTCGGCCCAGTGCGTGCCCACATGGTCGGCGCAGCCCGGGCCGCTGCCCGGCCTCGACGGGCCCGTGTACGCCGCCGCGGCGTGGACCCCGGCGGGGGAGAACGTGCCCCGGCTGGCGATGGTGGGGAATTTCTTCTTCGCCGGCGACCAGGCGGCGTGGACGATTGTTGAAGGTTGGGCGATGGGCGCGGTGGTCGTCTGGTCGCCGGGCGGCTGGCTGGTCCTGCCGAACCCGGGCATGCCGCTCGGGGCGGTCGCGTCGATCCGCGGCGATCTGTACGTCGCGGGGTCCCGCTCGACACCCGGCCCGGCCGTCTTCCGCTGGACGGGCGCGGGATGGGAAGGCCTGGAAGACCAGCCCGGGCAGCGTGGCCGGGTCAGCCATCTCATCGAATGGCAGGGAGAGCCGGTCGCCGTGTTCGTGAACCTGCTCGACCGTCGTGTGGCGCGCTGGTCGGGTGGACGCTGGGTGCCACTGGGTCCATTGGCCGCGCGCGGTGAGGTGTGTTCGATCGCCGTGCACAACGGCGAGCTCGTCATTGGTGTCCAGACGCCGCTTCAGGCGACCGTCGGTCCGTCGCCGCGATCGGCGATCCTGCGCTGGAGCGGGGAGGCCTGGGTGCCATACGGGCCGCCGATCGCCGGGCGCCCGCAGGCGCTGCGTTCATACGGCGGGCGCCTGTACGCCGCCGGGGGTTCTGGCTTCTCCGGACAGTTGCAGTGGTCCGGAACATGGGCGACCGTGGCGAGCACGGACGGACGGCAGTGGACAGGGGTCGACGGGGGGCCGTCGCGGCCCGACTCGGTCGCGCTGGCCGAGCACGCGGGCGAGTTGTGGATGACGACCGGCTTCAGGTCGGCCGCTCTCAACTCCGGCGGCCAGGTGTGGAAGCTTGTGGGGAACTCCTGGAGTGCGATCGCCTCCCCGCCCACCGAGCCTCTGCAGGGCACGATGCCCGACCTGCGCCCGCTCACGACGGTCACCGGCGCAACGAGCCTCGGCGACTCGCTGGCGGTGTTCGGAGGCTTCCGGTCCATCGGCGGGGCTGGGGCGTTGGGTGCGGCGCTCCGAACCGCCGATGGGTCCTGGCGTGCGCTCGGCCGGGGCTTCGATGGCCCCGTCTGGGCCATGGCGCGCCATCAGGGCCGCTTGGTGGTGGCCGGCCGTTTCCTGTCGGCGGGCGACGGCCCGGCCTCCGGCATCGCGGCGTTCGACGGCGACCGGTGGTCGCCACTGGGGTCCGGTCTTCGTCCGCTGCCGAACGAGGTGTACCCGACCGTCGACGGCATGACGTCGCTCGGCGAGATGCTCGTTGTCGGTGGCGGCTTCGCCGCGGCGGGAGAGAACGCCGGCCCGAACATCGCGGCGTGGAACGGCGCATCGTGGGCGCCGCTGGGCAACGGATTGCCCCACCCGGTGGGCGCCGTCGCGGTGTACGGTAAGTGGATCGTCGCGGCGTCGGTCGCGACCATCGCGAGTGGCTGGTCGCCCGTCTACCGCACCGTCATCTGGCGGTATCTGGGCGATCGGTGGGAACCGATGGGCGAGCCCCAGCCGGGTTCGATCGTCGCTCTGGCGGTGCACCACGGTGTGCTCTACGCCGGCGGCCGCCTGAACCCCGACCGCGCGGGCGACCTCGGGCTTCTGCGATGGGATGGCGCGGCGTGGCGCGGCGTCGACGGCACGGAAGGTTGGCGCGTTCAAAGCCTGCTGCCCACGGACGATCGGCTTCTGGTGGGCGGCGCGCTGGTGGCCGATGACGGCTGGGGCATGTCGGCGGCTTGGCTCGAGGGCGAGAAGTGGATCAAGATCGCCACCGGCTGGCCGGTCTCGACGATGACGCAGTTCGGCGGCAACCTGTTCTTCGGCTACGGGCAGCGTCGGTTGGTGGGGGTGTCAGGACCACACGAGCCGACCGTGATCGACCGCTACGGCCGGCTTCGCGACATGGGCCGATGGCGTGTGTCCGACGCGAGCGTGCTCTTCACCGATGCCGATCGCCTCTGGGCGGGCGGGGGGTTCTCGTACATCTCGGAAGTCTTCCCTCCCTACTCGGCGATCCTCAGCCCATCGCTCGCCACGTTCCAAGGCCGATGGCTCCCGCCCGTGACCGTGAGAGGGCCGGCCGAGCCGGTGGCCTGCGGAGGAGCCATCACGATCCAGGCGAGCACCCCCGTGCCGGTCGATTCGGTCGAGTGGACGTGGTTCGGCGGCTCGCCCAGCGGGCCGCTGGAGGATGGGGTATCCCGGGGACTCGTGGTCTCCGGCGCCAAGACGCCGAGGCTGACGGTTTCAGGGATTCTCCCCGACCGCGTCGCCGTCGGCGTGCGGATCTCCGACGGCTGCACGCCGAGCGAAGGCGCGACGTGGTTGGCCACGGTGCGGCGGATCCCCGGCGATATCAGCGGCGACTACCGCGTGAGCGCTCTCGACCTGGGATGGCTCCTCAATGCCTTCGGCCGGGGGCCGGGTGACCTCGACTATCTGCCCGGCTGCGACATCGACGGCAACGGGGTCGTCGGCGCCAACGACCTCGCCATTCTGCTCTCGAACTTCGGCGTCTCCTGCCCGTAGGCCCCGCTCTACCATCACGGGTGCTCCCGCCCGTCGCCCTCGATCTAAAGAAGGACCGCGGCCTCACCGTCGAGTGGGCCGACGGGACCACCTCGTACTACTCGGTGGCCTACCTCCGCCGCATGTCGCCCTCGGCCGAGGCTCGTCAACTGCGCGACGAGATGGCCCGCAACCCCCTCACGGTGCTCCCGGCCTCCGCGGCGGGGCGCGGCGGGCCGCTGGTCGCCGAGTCGGCCGAGCTCGTCGGGAACTACGCCATCCGCATCCGATTCTCCGACGGCCACGACACCGGCATCTACTCGTGGGCGTACCTGCGCGAGATCGACCCCCAGACCCCGCCGCCCTCCGATCGAGCCCCCGGGGGCTAGTACGACCGGTTGCGCAAGACCTGCGCGAGCAGCACATCCACCTACGAATCCGCCGGTTTCCGGACGGTCGGACGCGGAATCGGCCGATGCTCTCGAACCGCCAGCGCCGCCGCCGGGCTGCGCGTACCGATGTTCGGTACACCGGACGATGGCGGTGGCCATGTCGAGTCGTGGGAAGGGGAGGTAGAGGGGTG
>JACVCL010000215.1 GCA_016742075.1 Phycisphaerales bacterium | reverse complement strand
GACACGTCGATCAGCTGATCGACATCGCGCCGAGCATCGAGCACCGCCGCCTCGCCCGATCGGGGGCACCCGATCAGGTAGGTCGCGTGGCCCAGCTTGTCGTCGTGAAGCGGGCGGATGATCACGGCGTCCCCCCCGCGCGCCCCCCCCCCGGGCCCGCACGCCCGCGCCCGCCCCCGGCCTGCGCCGCGCCACCCTCTGGTACGCTCACCCCCAACCGACGCCGCCGGGGCCGCGCCGCCCCGACGCCGACCCCGAGCCTCCACGTGGTCCCACACGTCTCCAACCGCGTCGCCGCCCTCGCCCGGCGCATCGCCGACCGCGCCGCCACATCCGCCGAAGAGTCCCCCGCCTGGCGCGAGATGCTCCTCTACGACCTCCGCGCCCACATCCCCTGCCGAACCGCCACCTTCCTCCAGGAAGGGCCCGAAAGCCTCGACGGCCTCCTCTGCTGGGACCGCTCCCTCATCGTCGGCGACATCGACGACGACCTCACCGCACGCCTCGCCCGCTACGTCCGCACCTGCCGCGCCGACGACCGCGGCGTGCATCTCCTCCGCTCCGTCGAAACCCCCGCCGGCGCCGCACGCCGACGCGACCTCGTCCCCGACGACCACGCCTGGCACGCCGACGAGTGGTACCTCTCCTGGCGCCTGCCCGCCGGCCTCGACGACTTCCTCTACGCCCGCGCCCTCCTGCCCACCGGACGATCCATCTATCTCGCCTTCTGCCGCGCTCCCGGCGCCGAACCCTTCACCGAAGACGAACGCGACCTCGCCTACGCCGTCCACACCGCCCTCATCGACGTCTACACCCGCCACACCGCCCAACCCCAACCCACCACCCTCGCCCACGACGGCCACCACCACAACGCCCCAAACACCCCCCACTCGAGCCAGTCGCCCAACGACCCCGAACGCGCACTCGACGCCTTCCCCCAACGCCTCGAGCACGTCGTCGACGTCCTCGGCCGCGACGCCGTCCGACGGGCCACCGGCATCTCCCGCGAGTCGCTCAGGCGCTACCTCGGCGGCCAGAAGCCCACCACCGAGTTCATCGCCAGCCTCTGTGCCAACACCACCATCTCCGCCAACTGGCTGCTGCTGGGCCACGGCCCCGTCCACACCACCACCCAGCGCACCCAAACCCTCGATCAGACACCCCTCGCCGAACTCATCGGCGCCCTGCAATCCAGGCTCGCCACCCCCACCACGCCGCTCACACCCCCCACGCCCACCGCGCACCCCGCGCCCGATTCACCGGCCCGCGAGCCACGCTGACCGCCCGGGCCGACACCCCTTCGCCACCCCTGCTCACGCCACCCGGCGCCGCGCCGCGACCGACGCCGCCGCGGCACCGCACGCCCGCGCCGCCGCCGTCTCCAGCAGCGGTGCCGTCCGCGCATCGCGACCCAGACCCTCGCGCTCCGCCGCCTCCGACAACTCCTCCAGCCGCAGCACACCCCGCGCCCACGGCTCATCGCTCAGCAGCCACAGCACCACCGCCGACTCCATCGAGTCGCCCAGCAGCCCGCGGCCGCCATCACCCTCCGAAACCGCCCCCTCCTCGCTCTCCTCGCCGATCCCCAGCCAGGGCCACGCCTCCCCGCGCGACGCCAACCACCCCAGCCCACGCTCCACCGCGCACCGCATCTGCCCCACCAGCCCCTCATCCACCGACCGCACCACCGCACGGCCAACCCCCAGCGGGTCCACCAGCCGCAGCAGTGCCAACAACCCCTTCACCGCCGCCGCGGTCCCCACGATCGAACCGCGCGCCCCATCACCACCCCACGCGCCATCCTCCCGCTGCCGATCCACCAGCCCCCGCGCCAGCGCGCACTCCGCCGAGCCGGGGCGATAGTTCACCTCCACCAGCCTCGCCAGGCCAAGACCCAGCGCCGCCGGCTCCACCGCCTCCGACGACGTCAGCCGCAGCCGCGCCGCCAACGTCGCCGGACGACCGTTCCGCAGCACCTCATCCACCAGCCGCTCAAACTCACCCGCGGCCACCAGCCTCTCGATCCGGCTTGCCACCAGCATCCCGCCGCACTCCTTTCCCTTCCAACCCTCTCCCGCCATCCAACCGCCCAGGCACCCGTCACCCAATTCTGATCGGGTCCTGTTCTATTGGATTATGTACGGTATCCCGGCCCCTGTCAAGCGGATTTTCGAGAATTGTTCGGTCCCCCGCAACCCGAACACCAACCACCCCAAAACCGCCCTATTGCGGTCTCGCGCCGTTCGCCGCTACAACCACCCGCCGCGGCACCCACTCGCCTTCAACCCCCCCCGCACCCGGGCGGCGGAACCCAGCCACCGCCGATCCCCAATCACCCCCCATGTACGACGACCCGAACAACCCCTACGCCGCCCAACGCAACCAGCCCGCCGACGACCCCTGGGGGCCCGACCCCGGCTCCGCGCCACCGGCCGGCCGCAACGTGCTCGGCATCGTCGGCTTCATCCTCGCCTTCATCATTCCCCCGCTCGGCCTCATCCTCTCCCTCATCGCCCTCTTCAGCCGGCCCCGGGGCTTCGCCATCGCCGGCGCCGTCGTCGGCGCCATCATGTCCACCCTCTGCGGCGGCTGCATCGGCGGCGTCGTGGTGCTCTGGCCCGTCATCGGCAAGGGCGTCGCCGCCGTCACCAACGTCGAACGCATCGTCACCGCCGCCGAAGAATTCTCCACCTCCCACTCCGGCCGCTACCCCGCCGACGAGAAGGAACTCGGCTTCCCCACCGGCCTCCCCGAAGACCCCTGGGGAACCCCCATGCGCTACGAGCCCGCCGACGACGGCAAATCCTTCACCATCCGCCTCGCCGGCCCCGACCGCACCCTCAACACCAGCGACGACACCGTCATCAACAGCGCCCTCTCCCAGCGCCAGCGCCAGAACGCCATCAACAAGCCGATGGAGCAACTCCTCGAAGAGTGGCGCAAGCCCACCCCCACCCCCACCCCC
>JACVCL010000214.1 GCA_016742075.1 Phycisphaerales bacterium | reverse complement strand
ACCGTACACTGTCCGGCTTCCGATTCTCGCACCACCCCGCCCCGCACGCGGAGAGGCCATGCCCCGCCCCAACTTCGCCCCAGAGAAGCCCATCCTCACCCAGCGCATCCCCTGCTGGCCCTTCGCCGACCCCGCCACCCGCCGCACCATCAGGCTCGATGAGTACCAGCGCACCGGCGGCTACGACGGCCTCCGCAAGGCCCTCTCCATGGCCCCCGACGCCGTGGTCGGCGAGGTGAAGGACTCCGGCCTCCGCGGCCGCGGCGGCGCAGGCTTCCCCACCGGCCTCAAGTGGACCTTCCTCCCCAAGTACGAC
Organism: Phycisphaerales bacterium; assembly: GCA_016742075.1. Lineage (GTDB taxonomy): Bacteria > Planctomycetota > Phycisphaerae > Phycisphaerales > UBA1924 > JACVCL01. Next base: position 2,655 of record JACVCL010000214.1, on the reverse strand, counting down.
CCCGCCGGCCCGCCCCGCTACCTCGCCATCAACGCCGACGAGTCCGAGCCCGGAACCTTCAAAGACCGGCTCATCATGGACTTCGACCCCCACCTCCTCCTCGAAGGCATCGCCATCGCCTGCTACGCCTGCCGCCTCAGCAAGGCCTACATCTACATCCGCGGCGAGTACTTCCACCAGGCCATGGTCCTCGAAGAGGCCATCAAAGACGCATACGCCGCCGGCATCTTCGGCTCACGCGGCCTGCTCTCCGGCGCCGCCACCGCCGGCGGCGGCCCCTGGCCGCTGGAAGTCCACCTCCACCGCGGCGCCGGCGCCTACATCTGCGGCGAGGAAACCGCCCTCCTCGAAAGCCTCGAGGGCAAGCGCGGCTGGCCCCGCATCAAGCCCCCCTTCCCCGCCCTCAAGGGCCTCTTCGGCAAGCCCACCATCATCAACAACGTCGAAACCCTCGCCCACCTGCCCTCCATCGTCACCTTCGGCAAAGAATGGTTCCTCGCCCAGGGCACCAAGGGCTCGGCCGGCACCAAGCTCTTCGGCATCAGCGGCCACGTGAACCGCCCCGGCCTCCACGAGTGCGAACTCGGCATCCCCCTCCGCATGCTCATCGAGAGCAAGGACTACTGCTGCGGCATGCGCCACGGCAAGAAGTTCAAGGGCGCCATCGCCGGCGGCGTCTCCACCGGCATCCTCGGCCCCGACCAGATCGACGCCCCGATGGATTTCGACATCGGCAAGAACTACAACGTCCTCGGCCTCGGCACCGCCTGCCCCACCATCTTCGACGAAGACACCGACATGGTCGCCGTCGCCCGCAACATCGCCCGCTTCTTCAAGCACGAGTCCTGCGGCCAGTGCACCCCCTGTCGCGAGGGCTCGGGCTGGCTCTACCAGCTCCTCTCCCGCATCGAGTCGGGCGGCGGACGCACCAAAGACCTCGACCTCACCCTCGAGATCGCCACCAGCATGGGCGCCATGCCCGGCACCACCATCTGCGGCCTGGCTGACGGCAACAACTGGGCCGTCCGCACCATCATCAACAAGTACCGCGCCGAGTTCGAGAAGCGCGTCCGCCCCACCTACGTCCCCGTCACCATGTCTGTCGGCGCCGCCGCCAACGCCTGACGCCCACGCCACGGGCCGCCCAACCCCGCCAAGAACCGCCGGCCACCGCCATCGGCCCGCGCCGCCCGCTACCCTTGGCCCCGGATGTCCCTGCGCCTGCACAACACACTCTCGGGCAAGGCCGAGCTCTTCAGGCCCCTCAAGGCCGGCGAGGTCACCTTCTACTCCTGCGGCCCCACCGTCTACGACTTCGCCCACATCGGCAACTTCCGCAGCTTCCTCGCCGCCGATGTCCTCCGCCGCTGGCTCGCCTCGCCCCTCTGCCAACGCCTCACCCCCGACGGCAATTCCGACCCCCCCTCACCATCTGACCTCCCCGGCGGCTACCGCGTCCGCCACGTCATGAACATCACCGACGTCGGCCACCTCGTCGACGACTCGGCCCTCGACTCCCAGGGCGAGGACCGCATGGAGGCCGCCCGCCACCGCCTCGCCGAGCAGAAGAAGAGCGGCAAGCTGCCCCCCGACGCCGCCGGCGCCCTCGACCCCGCCGACCCTTACGCCATCGCCGACTACTACGCCCGCGCCTTCATCGACGACGCCCGCACCCTCGGCCTCGGCGTCGTTGAGGACGCCCTCGCCCTCCCCGAAAACCGGCGCGACGAACTCCTCCCCCGCCCCACCCGCATGGTCCGCGAGATGCTCGAGATGGTCATGGCCCTGCTCCGCAGCGGCCACGCCTACCTCGGCCCCGACGGCGTCGCCTACTTCGACACCCAGTCCTTCCCCGACTACGGCCGCCTCAGCGGCAACACCCTCGACAAGATCAAGGCCGGCGCCGGCGGCCGCGTCTCCGCCGCCGTCCGACAGATCAAGAAGCACCCCGCCGACTTCATGCTCTGGAAGCCCGACCCCACCCACCTCATGCGCTGGGACCCCAGGAAAGTCCTGAACGACCCCGCCTGCCCCCTCGGCGAGGGCTACCCCGGCTGGCACATCGAGTGCTCGGCCATGGCCCGCAGCCGTCTCGGCGAGGTCATCGACCTGCACTCCGGCGGCGAGGACAACATCTTCCCCCACCACGAGTGCGAGATCGCCCAGAGCCGCTGCGCCACCGGACGCCCCGAGTTCGCACGCTACTGGTTCCACCCACGCTTCCTCCTCGTCGAGGGCGAGAAGATGTCCAAGAGCAAGGGCAACTTCTTCACCCTCCGCGACCTCCTCGCCCGCGGCTTCACTCCCGCCGCCATCCGCCTCGAACTCATCAAGACCCACTACCGCAGCAACGCCAACTTCACCGAGCAGGGCCTCAAAGACTCCGGCCGCACCGCCGAACGCTGGCGCGACTTCATCGCCCGCGGTGAGTCCTCCGGCCGCGCCGCCCACGCCAGCCCCGACGACGCCGCCCGCGCCCGCGAAGCCTTCGCCGCCGCCATGAACGACGACCTCAACGTCGCCGGCGCCATCGGCGCCGTCAACACCTGGGCCGGCCGCACGCCCGACCCCGCCGCGCCCGACGCCGCCCTCATGCGCCGGTTCGACGCCGTGCTCGGGGTCGTCCGCCTCGCCGAGCGCACCGACGCCCACCCC
>JACVCL010000213.1 GCA_016742075.1 Phycisphaerales bacterium | reverse complement strand
CCCCCACCACCAGACCCCCCAGCACGATCGTGGCGATCACCTGGATCTTGCGCAGTTCAAACCCCCCCACGCTCCACTCCCGCCGCCGGTCGAACAGGCCGCGCAGCACGCCCCCGGCGTCCGAGCGCCCCCCGCGCCGCGGGCCCGCTCCGCCCTGCATGTCCCCGGCTTGGCCGCTCATACCTGAATCATCGACGATCACCCCCGGTTCCGTCTACCGGGTAACCGGGGCCGGGACGTAGCCCCACCAGCCCGGTGCTAGCCCCGGGGACTGGCGCAGGATCGATCGGGCCGGGAGAATCCCGGGGAGTTCAGAACTCCAGCCGCCGCAGCCCCAGGCCGTGCTCGGTGAGCTTGGCCCGGACCTCGTCGAGGCTGGTGGCGCCGAAGTTCTTGACGCCCATCAGCTCGGCCTCGGTGCGGGCGGCCAGATCGCCCAGCGTCTGGATGCCCAGAACCTGCAGGGCCTTGCGGGCACGCACCGACAGGCCCAGATCGGCCACCGGCTTGGCCAGCACGGCCTCGTTGCCCGAGCCGCGGAGGCTGTCGTAGACCTCCTTGCGGATCCGGCGGTGCTGCTCTTCCAGGCCCTGGCCCAGGCGCAGCCCCTTGGTTGAAAGCATCTGCTTGATCTCGACCAGGGACGCCTCGCCGAAGTTCTTGTACCCCAGCAGCTCGGCCTCGGTCACCCGCAGCAGGTCGCCCAGCGTGCGGATGTTCATCTTCTTCAGGCAGTTGCGGGCCCGCACCGAGAGCTCGAAGTCGGTCACCGGCGTGTCGAGCAGCGCGTTGCGCTTGGCCACGTCGCGGTCCTGCTCGTGGTCCACGAACATCTCGCGGCTGGCCGAGACGTCCTTGAGGTACATCCGGGCGCGGGGGTGGTCGGGGTCGGTGTCGAGCACCTGCTTCAGGCACTTCTCGGCCCGGATGTAGTCGCCCTGATCCTCGTACAGCACCGCCAGGTTCAGCAGCGCGTTGATGCGGGCGGGCTGGTGCTGCACGCAGCGCTCGTAGAGCGCCACCGCCTCCTGCTCCTCGCCCAGCAGGTCGAGGTGGTAGGCGAGGCTGAAGAGCGCGTCCTGATTGCCCGGGTCGGCGTTCACCGCCTTGCGGAACGACGCCACCGCGGCCTCGCGATGGCCCATCGCCAGGGCCTGCTTGCCCGCCGCCACGTGCGTGGCGCACGCCGCCGAGTCGCCGCCGCGGTCGCCCGCGCCGATCACCATGTCCAGAGGATTCTTCGACATTGCCGTGGGCTCCCAGGCGCTCTGACGACGAAGCGCGCGAACCGATCAGATTCCTACCAGCCCCGCCACCAAGGGGGAGAAGAGTCTACGACCCCCGGCCCGCCGGCTCAACCACGCCCCCGGCCTCTGGCTGGCCCGCCTCCGGGACCCCCGCGAGCGCCCCGGACGCCTCGCCCGGGATCATCGCCGCCGCCGCGCCGGGGATCGTCCCTGGCCCGGCCAGCACCTCCACCTCGGTCTCGCCAAGAGCCGCCACGCCGCCCCGCTCGAGCAGCCTGATCTGCTTCCACCGCCCGCTCGACCAGCGGTACGCCAGCCCGATGCCGAACAGGATGATGTACGCCGCCGCGGCCAGCCAGGGACCGGTCGACTCCCAGTCCGGCCGCAGCCGGGTCATCAGCCAGCCCCCGCCCACGATGACCCCCCACGACAGGAACACGGTCATCACCCCGGGCCACACCGTGTCGCCGGCCCCGCGCAGGGCCCCCACCAGCGTGATGCCCATCGCGTCAAAGAGCTGGAACACCGCGGCGAGGATGAGCAGCTTCGAGCCGATCGCCACGATCTGCGCGTGCAGGGCCGGGTCGGCCTCGCCGCGGGCGAAGATCTCCATCATCGGGTGGCGGAAGAGCAGGAAGCCCGCCGCGCACAGCAGCATGTAGCCCATCGCCAGGCGCATGCCCAGCCACGCCCGCGACTGGGCCAGATCGTGCCGGCCGGCACCGATGCACTTGCCCACCACCGCCGTCACCGCCATCGACATGCCCACCGCCGGCATGAACGAGAGGTGCATGTACTGCACCACCCCCGCCCCCGCCGCGTTGTGGGCCGCGCCGAACCCCGCCACGAATCCCAGCATGAAGATGCCCCAGCACAGCATCTCATTGCCGAACATGAGCCCCGCGGGCCAGCCGATGCGCCAGATGTCGCGGCACCGCTCGCCCGACAGCCGCCACGCCCCGCGCGAGCCGTGCCTCGCGTGCCACTTCCGCGAGATGAACACCGCCATCGGCACGGCGAACTCGACCATCGTGCCGATCACCGTGCCCACCGCCGAGCCCGCGATCCCCATCTCGGGCAGATGGTGCCGGCCGAACACCAGCGCCCACGTGAGGTACCAGTTCACGAGGTTCCCGGCGATCGCCGCGCACGTCACCACCGCCGGCCGGTGCATCCCGATGAAGTACTGCGCAATCGCCCGGGCCCACAGCGTGAACACCATGCCTCCCAGCACGATGCGCGCGTACACCGATTCGCCGCCCGTCACCGCCGGGGCCGGCGCCGGCTGGCCCAGCAGCCACCGCAGACCGCCGATCACCTGCGGGAACATCACCGCGTACGGCACCAGCACCACCGCCCAGAACGCCGCCCCCAGCCACAGGCCGTTCCACGCGTAGGCGCTCCCCCGTTCGGCCCGCCCCGCGCCCAGGTTCTGCGACACGTAGGTGTTGACCACCCCGACCACCCCGACCGCCACCGACGCGGGGATCCACGCCGCCAGGCCCCCGTTGCTCGCCGCCGACAGCGCCTCGGCCCCCAGCTGCGCGCAGTAATAGCGGTCCACGAACTGCATGAGCGTGTAGCTCACCATCGTCAGGATCGTCGGCGCGGCGATCCTGAGCATCTCCAGCGTCGGAGACTTGACAGCCACGCCATCCAGACTCGGCGTCGGGACGCCGGCCATCTCGTCACAGTCCTTTCTCGCGGTTCCGCGGCCGCCCCCGCCCCGGGGTCAGATGGTGACTGTAGCCC
>JACVCL010000212.1 GCA_016742075.1 Phycisphaerales bacterium | reverse complement strand
GCCCCACCGCCCCCAGCAGCCCGCCCAGCGCCGCCGCGCACAGCACCTCGCGCCGCAGCACCTTCCACCAGTCGCTCATCTGCACGTCGCCCACCGCCATGGCGCGGATGATCAGCGTCGCCGCCTGCGAGCCCGAGTTGCCACCCGACGAGATGATCAGCGGGATGAACAGCGCCAGCACGATCGCCTGCTGCAGCTGCGCCTCGAAGGCGTCCATCGCCGTCGCCGTGAGCATCTGCCCCAGGAACAGCACGCACAGCCACGGCGCCCGCTTGGCGAACAGCGACCAGAACCCGATCGCCAGGTACGACCCCTCCAGCGCCTGCACGCCGCCCAGCTTCTGGATGTCCTCCGTCGCCTCCTGCCTCGCCACGTCGGCCACGTCGTCGGCCGTCACGATCCCCACCAGCACCCCCGAGCCGTCGATCACCGGGATCGCCAGCAGGTCGTACCGCTCCAGCTCGCGCGCCACCTCTTCCTGGTCGGCGTCAACGCCCATCCGCACCACGTCGGTCTGCATGATGTCCGCCACGCGCTGCCCCGGCCGCGCCAGGATCAGGTCGCGCAGGCTCACCGTCCCCACCAGCCGGCGGCCCTCGTCCACCGCGTAGATCACGTAGATCGTCTCCGTCCGCGGCGCCTCCCGCCGCAGCGCCGTCAGCGCCTCCGCCACGCTCGTCTCAGGACGCAGCGTCGCGTAGTCGGTGTTCATGATCGCCCCAGCCGTCTGCTCCCGGTAGCTCGCCAGCTTCCGGATGTTCTCGCGCTCGGCCTTGGCCACCAGCGGCAGAATCTCCCCTGTCACCTCCTCCGGAGCCTGCTTCACCAGGTCGGCCCGATCGTCGGGCTCCATGTGCTCCAGCAGCTCGGCCATCTCCGCCGGCGGCCGCGACGCCAGGTGGCGGACCTGATCATCCATCTCAAAACGCGAGAAGATCCGCCCCCGCACCACCGGCGGCACCGCCTCCAGGAACCGCCAGATCTCGCCGTCCTCAAGGTCCGAAAGACAATCCGCCACCGTCTGCGGGTGAACGTCGGCCGCGAAGCCCGCCATCCCCTCCACGTCGCCGGACTCGATCCACTCCCGTATCTCCGGCGTCAGCAGCGGGTTCTTCATCCGCACCTCCGCCCCCCCGACCGCCCGCCCGAGCTCCCGCGCACCGCGGGCTCCCGCCCCCTCGCACCTCCCCGTCGCCGCAGGATATTCTCATCTCATGCCCGACACCGTCTTCGGCAAGATCCTCCGCGGCGAGATCCCCTGCCACCGCGTCTACGAAGACGCGCACGTCCTGGCCTTCCTCGACGCCTTCCCCATCGCCCGCGGCCACACCCTGGTCATCCCCAAAGAGCCCGCCGAAACCCTCGACCGGCTCAGCGACGACTCCGCCGCCGCCCTCGGCCGCGTCCTCCCGCGCCTCTGCCGGGCCGTCGTCGCCGCCACCGGCGCCACCGCCTACAACGTGCTCCAGAACAACGGCCCCCTCGCCCATCAGGCCGTGTTCCACGTCCACTTCCACATCATTCCCAAGACCCACGAGTCCGCCGGCCTCGGCATCCGCTGGCCCGCCGGCCGCCTCGACCCCGCCGACGCCGCGCCGCTCGCGCAGGCCATCGCCGCCGCCGCCAGGTAAGCCGCGGCCCGGGCCCGTCCCCAGTCGATCTCAGCATCGCCCCGAACCACCCGCCTCCGCCGGGCCCACGCCCGGTCAGGCCTTGGGCGGCACCGGCTCTCCGCCCGCGCCGGGGTTGGCCGGCGCATCCATCGCCGGCTCGCCCGTGCCGGCCGGCGCGGCCGGGGCTGCCGGGGCGTCCGGGGCCTCGGGGTGGGCCGGTTCACCGGCGGGCGAAGCAGGGGTGTCGGGGGCGGCCGGGGGCGTCGCCGGTTCGCCTCGCAGCTGCTTGGCGGCCTTGCCCAATTCCTCCGACAGTTTCGTCAGCAGTTCCGCCGCGCCGCCCCGCCCGCCGCCGCCGCTGAGGCTGGAACTGGCCTGATCGAACGCCTCGCCCGCGGCCTTCAGGCGCTCCTGCGAGCTCGAACCCGCCTCCTTGGCCAGACTCTCGAGCGCCGCCGCGTCGCCCAGCTTGGCCTTCACCGCCGCCCCGGCCAGCGTCGCGTAATGGCCCAGCACCTGCCCCAGCCCGCGCTGCAGACCCGCCGACGCGTGCTGGGCCTCACCCGCCACCAGCGCCGCCTGCCCGGAATCGCCCCCGCCCGACCGCGCCTGCGACGCCGACCCCGCCGCCGCGCCGAACTTCGCCACCGCCGCGTCGTGCGCCGGCAGCAGCTCGCCCGTCAGCACCGACCGCGACTCGGCCACCAACTCCGAGAACCGCTTGGCCGCCTCGTCCGACGCCCGCCGCGCCTCCTGCGTCTGCTCGCGCAGCAGCTTGGCCGTCGCCTCCACCCGGGTCTTCGACTCATTCAACAGCCGCGCCCGCTCGCCGATCCCCGCGATCCGCGCCTCGATCTCCTGCCGCGCACGCTCAAGCGTGCCGATCGCCAGCTCCATCTCCGACCGCTTGACGTCGAACCCGTCGGCCCGGCGCTGCGCCGCGTTGGCCTGCTTGATGGCCTCCAGCCGCGGCTCGCCCGTCAGGTCGATCGCCTTCTGCCGCGCATCGCCCTCCTCCGCCCGGGCCGACTTCGCCGAGCCCTCCAGCTTCGCCGCCTCGGCCCGGGCCACGTCGAGCGCGCCCTTGTTCTGAAGCAGCGCCCGCTGCTGCTCCGTCAGTTCCTTGGCCAGCGCCTCGCCCTCGCCCGCGATGCGCTCGAGGTCGGGCTTGGGGTCGAAGGTCGCCAGCGCCGCCGCGCGGTCGCGGTGCGTCATCGCCAGCGTCATCGTGCTCCGCGCGTTCGCCAGGCTCAGCATCAGCCGCGCCGCCGAGTCGCGGGCCGTCTCGGCCAGAATCTCGCCCGGTCAGGCCTTGGGCGGCACCGGCTCTCCGCCCGCGCCGGGGTTGGCCGGCGCATCCATCGCCGGCTCGCCCGTGCCGGCCGGCGCGGCCGGGGCTGCCGGGGCGTCCGGGGCCTCGGGGTG
>JACVCL010000211.1 GCA_016742075.1 Phycisphaerales bacterium | reverse complement strand
GCCTCCGACCGCCGCTACAATCGCCCCCCCAACCCCCCCCGGCCCGCCCCCGCGCGGGCCGGCGCGAGCGCGGCGTCCGGCGTCCTCCCCATCCCGAAACACCCTCCCTGAGTACCCCCACATGGCCGACACCCACTTCGACGTCATCGTCATCGGCGGCGGACCCGCCGGCTACGTCGGCGCCATCCGCGCCGCCCAACTCGGCTTCAAGACCGCCTGCGTCGAACGCGCCAAGCTCGGCGGCGTCTGCCTCAACTGGGGCTGCATCCCCTCCAAGTCCCTGCTCTCCAACGCCGAACTCGTCGAGAAGCTCCGCAGGAAGGAAGACCAGGCCTTCTGGGGCGTCAAGATCGGCGGCGAGGTCGGCATCGACTGGGACCGCGTCATCGGCCGCTCGCGCGACGTCGCCGGCAAGCTCAACAAGGGCATCGAGTTCCTCTTCCGCAAGAACAAGATCACCCACATCGTCGGCAACGCCAAGCTGCTCTCCGCCTCCGGCGGCAAGGGCAAGCCCTGCCGCGTCGAGGTGCAGGAGTGCAAAGTTCAGGAAGAGCTCACCAGCGCCCCCGCCACCCCCGGCAAGGCCACCCAGACCATCACCGCCGACCACGTCATCATCGCCACCGGCTCCGTCGCCCGCGACCTCCCCTTCGCCCGCTTCGACGGCGACCGCATCTGGGGCGCCCGCGAGGCCATGTTCAACAAGCAGATGCCCAAGCGGCTCGTCGTCGTCGGCGCCGGCGCCATCGGCATGGAGTTCGCCTACTTCTATCAAACCATGGGCGCCGAGGTCACCGTCGTCGAGATGCTCGACCGCATCCTCCCCGTCGAGGACAAAGACGTCTCCGACGCCCTCGCCAAGCTCTACACCAAGCACGGCATGAAGATCCTCACCTCGACCACCACCACCGCGGTCGAGAAAACCAAGGACGGCGTCCGCGTCACCGTCGCCCCGTGGGCCGGCGGCAAGGCCGACGAATCCAAGAAGCAGACCATCGAAGCCGACCGCGTCCTCCTCGCCATCGGCGTCAAGGGCCGCACCGACGGGCTCTGCGACGCCTCCCTCGGCCTCAAGATGGACAACACCGGCCACATCGTCACCGACTACCAGCCCGGCAAGACCACCAACCAGCCCGTCGACTACAAGACCAACCTCCCCGGCGTCTACGCCGTCGGCGACGTCATCGGCCCCCCCTGGCTCGCCCACGTCGCCTCCGAAGAGGCCATCCTCTGCGTCGAGCGCATCGCCTGGCGCCTCGACCCCAAGAAGCACCACGAGCCGATCCCGATGGACTACACCACCATCCCCGGCTGCACCTACTGCCTCCCCCAGGTCGCCAGCGTCGGCTTCACCGAGCAGAAACTCACCGCCGACGGCCTCGTCAAGGGCAAGGACTACGAAGTCGGCAAGTACCCCTTCCAGGCCCACGGCAAGGCCATCGCCGCCGCCCACACCGACGGCTTCGTCAAAATCATCCGCGGCCTGCCCCGAGGCGAGATCCTCGGCGCCCACATCCTCGGCGACCAGGCCACCGAGCTCATCGCCGAACTCACCCTCGCCCGCCGGCTCGAGGCCACCACCGAGGAACTCATCTGCACCGTCCACGCCCACCCGACGATGCACGAGAGCATCCACGAGGCCGCCCTCGCCGCCGAGGGCCGCCTCATCCACGGCTGACCCCCCCCCTCACCCGCCCTCACACCCCCCTCACCCGATCCGCCCGGCCGCGCGGCCGGGCGGCCGAGGTCAGCCCTCGTCGTCCTCATCCTCCGCGTCGTCCAGCAGCGACGGGTCAAACTCCCCGTCGTCGTCGGTGAAGTCTTCCTCCGACAGCGCCGGGTTGTACGGCTCCGCCCCCGCGCCGGCACCGGCGTCCGCCTCGTCGAGCCCGCCCACCGCCTCGGCCAGCTCGGCCGGGTCGGCCTCCAACTCCGCCTCTTCCAGGTTGCCCTGCTCGTCGGTCACGAACCCCGGCCGCGGCCCGCGCGACGCCAGGTCCCGCAGCGACACCCGGTTCCGCTCGCGGATGATCAGCCGGATCGGGATCTCCGTGAACGGCAACTCCTCGTGGAAGCGGTTGAGCATGTACCGCGTGTACTCGCCCTCGAACAGCTCGGGCTTGTTCACCACCATCACGATCGTCGGCGGCTGCGTCTTCACCTGCGACACGTACAGCACCTTCGCCTTGGTCCCCAGCTTCGACGACGGGCCCCGCTTCTGCAGGATCCCCCGCACCACGTCGTTGAGCTTCCCCGTCGTCACACGCAGCGACGCCTGCCGGAACAGGTCGAACGCCACGTCCACCGTCTCCTTCAGCCCCCGCCTCTCCACCGACGACGTGAACACGATCGGCGCCACCGGCAGCGCCTTGAGCTGGTCCTCGATGTACGTCTGGTAGTCCGCCACCGTCACCGGCAGCCCCTTGGTGTTCTTCCGCCCCTCCACCAGGTCCCACTTGGTCACCACCACCACCACCGGCTTGCACTCGTCCGAAAGCAGCTTGCCCAGCCGCTTGTCGACACCGCTGATCTTCTGCGTCGCGTCCAGCAGCAGCAGGCACACGTCGGCCCGCTTCACCGCCGACTTCGCCCGCTCGAACGCCCACACCTCCACCCGCGAGTCCATCTTCGTCCGCTTCCGCACACCCGCCGTGTCGATCGCCAGCAGCGAACGCCCGCCGAAGCCGAACCGCACGTCGATCGCGTCGCGCGTCGTTCCCGCGATCTCGCTCACGATGCACCGCGGCTGACCCGCCAGCGCGTTCAGAAAACTCGACTTGCCCGCGTTCCGCCGCCCCACCAGCGCCAGCTTCATCTCCGGCAGCAGCTGCTCCGGCGCCACCCGCACCGGCAGCGACTCCGGCAAAGGCAGCGACCCGTACAGCTTCTCCACGAAGTGCCGCCGGTGAAAGTTCGTCTTCGCCGACACCAGCCACGGCTCGCCGAACCCCAGGTTCGACGCGTCCGCCGCAAACGGCTCCCAGTTGTCCGCGTCCACCTTGTTCGCCACCACCTGCACCCGCACGTTCCGCCGCCCTCCACCCCCGGAACCC
>JACVCL010000210.1 GCA_016742075.1 Phycisphaerales bacterium | reverse complement strand
CCCCCGGCCCCGCCCCTCGGATCCCCCCGTCCGTCCCGCGCTCCCCCTTCCTACCGGACACACCGGCACGCGGGCGGCGAGAACGCACGCCAATGTACGGCATTTCACAGGTTCCGCACGCCCGGGCTTGACCGGGACCCCGCCCGATCCTTCACTGAACAGTCACCCGGGTGGGGTGGAGCGCGGCAAGCAGGACCGGTCCCGTGGGGGGACCGCCCCGCCCGCCAGACACATTCAAGGACGAACTTGTCCATGCTGACAGGCATTCTGGAGTGGCCTCAGCGCGCCGAAGGGCGCGTCAGGCAGCTGTCCGACACGCTGGTGCAGAGCGCCGACGACCCCGTTGTGCCCCAGCGGCTGGCCGAGACCATGGGCCTCCGCCACGGGCAGGAGATCACGGTGCAGCTCGCCCAGCAGCCCGCGGCGGGCGGCCGCCCCCGCCCGGGCCGCCCCGTCGTCGAGCGCGTGCTGGCCATCGAGGGCCTGCCCCCGCCCGACTACGCCGCCCGCAAGCCCTTCGACCAGCTCACCAGCATCGACCCGCAGCCCCGCCTGACCCTCGAGTACCCGGGCTGCCCGGTGAGCTGCCGGCTCATCGATCTGTTCTGCCCCATCGGCCGGGGCCAGCGGGCCCTGATCGTCAGCCCCCCCAAGGCCGGCAAGACGACCCTGCTCAAGGAGATCGCCGCCGGCATCGCCCGCAACCACCCGGACGTCGAGCTGTTCGCGATGCTCATCGACGAGCGGCCCGAGGAGGTCACCGAGTTCCGGCGCTCGGTGCCGGCCCGCGTGTTCGCCTCCTCCAACGACCACGACGTCGAGCGGCACATCGCCGTGGCGACCATGGTCGCCGAGCGGGCCAAGCGCATGGTCGAGGCGGGCAAGCACGTGCTCATCCTTCTCGACTCGCTCACGCGCCTGGGCCGCGCCTTCAACGCCAGCCGCAGGCACGCCAACTCCGGCCGCACCATGTCGGGCGGGCTCGACAGCCGGGCGCTGGTCGTTCCCAAGCAGATCTTCGGCTGCGCCCGCAACACCGAGGAGGGCGGGTCGATCACCGTCGTCGCCTCGTGCCTCGTCGACACCGGCAGCCAGGCCGACCAGGTGATCTTCGAAGAGTTCAAGGGCACCGGGAACATGGAGCTGATCCTCGACCGCAAGATCGCCGAGCGGCGCATCTTCCCGGCCATCAACCTTGCCGGATCGGGCACCCGCAAGGAGCACCTGCTCATGCCCGACGCCGAGTACAAGACCGTCACCGCGCTCCGCCGACGGCTGATGAACATGCCCGGCCACCAGCAGGCCGAGCAGCTCCTGGCCGCGATGGCCCGCTTCAAGACCAACGCCGAGCTCGTCGCCGCCGCGGGCTGAGCGGGCACCGCCCGCTAGACTCCGCCGATGACCGACGCCCACCGCCTGCCCACCGACACCGACAACGGCATGCTCCTGATCATCTCGGGGCCGTCGGGCGTCGGGAAGACCACCATCACCCGCGCGGTCGAGCGGTCGATCCCCGACGCGGTCTTCAGCGTCTCCTGCACCACCCGCCCCCGCACCTCGGCCGACGCCGAGGGCGTCGACTACCACTTCACCACCGTCGACGACTTCAAGGCCCGCGAGGCCGCCGGCGAGTTCATCGAGACCGCCGTCTACGCCGGCAACCACTACGGCACCCCCCGCGCCCCCGTCGACGCCCAGCTCGCCCGCGGACGGCTCATGATCCTCGAGATCGACGTTCAGGGCGCCAAGAACGTCAAGCGTCAGTACCCCGAAGCCTTCGCCCTCTTCATCCTGCCCCCCTCCGAGGCCACTCTGCTCCAGCGTCTGCGCGACCGCAAGCGCGAGCCCGAGGAGGTCATCCAGCGCCGCTTCCGGATCGCCCAGGAAGAGATCGCCGAGGCCCGCCGCTGCGGCGCCTACGACGCGTTCCTGGTCAACGACGACCTCGAGCGGGCCATCGCCGAGGCGGTCGGCATGGTCAACGCCCGCCGCGCCGCCCGGCGCGCGGCGCGCCGCTAGGTCATCCCCCCGCCGCCGCCGCGATCGCCCCCCACGCCGCCCGCACGTGCGCCTCGCCCGTCGCCGCGCCGCCGATCGCCATCCGCAGGATCAGCCGGTCGCCCTCGCCCGCCAGCGGCACCACGCTGTGCGTCAGGAACGCCGCGCCCGACGCGTTCACCCGCTCGAGCACCGCCCGCCCGGGGCCATCCCCGCCGCGGTGCCGGAAGCACACCAGGCTCGTGGCCCGGGGCCGCTCGGCCGGCGGCGGCAGCACCACCTCGAACCGCCCGTCGGACCGCACCAGCCCCTCGAACACCCCGGCGAGCCGCACGTGCTCGCGGATGTACGCCCGCAGCCCCTCGGCCCCGTAGTGCCGCAGCACGAACCACAGCTTCAGCGCCCGGAAGCGCCGCCCCAGGGGGATCTGCCAGTCGCGGTAGTCGATCACCCCGCCCCCGGCGCTCGCGGCGTTGCGCAGGTACTCCGGCGTGATCGACACCGCGTTCACCAGCGGCCGCCGGTCGGCCAGCCACATCGCCGAGCAATCGAAGGTCGTCAGCAGCCACTTGTGCGGGTTGAAGTTGAACGAATCGGCCCGCTCGACGCCGTCGATGATCCATCGCATCTCCGGGCACACGCACGCCGCGCCGGCGAACGCCGCGTCGACGTGCAGCCACACGCCCTCGCGGGCGCACACGGCGCCGATCGGCCCCAGCGGGTCGATCGCCGTGGTCGAGGTCGTCCCCACCGTCGCCACGCACATCGCGGGCACCATCCCCGCCGCGCGGTCGGCCGCGATGCGCTCCTCCAGCAGCTCCGGCCGCATCGCCAGCCCGCTGTCGACGCCGATGGTCCGCACCGCCTCGCGCCCCAGTCCCGCGATCATCGCCGCCTTGGTCACGCTCGAGTGCGCCTGCGAGCTCGCGTACACCGCGTGCCGCCCCGGGCCCGCGCGCTCCCGCGCGGCCAGCAGCGCCACCAGCACCGCCTCGCTCGCCGTCCCCTGAATCACCCCCCCACCACCCCCACCACCCCCGCCATCCCCGCCATCCCCACCATCC
>JACVCL010000209.1 GCA_016742075.1 Phycisphaerales bacterium | reverse complement strand
TTACGATCCCGCCCCCGGGCCGTCCCGCCCGCCCGGATTCTCACCCATCCCGAGCTGCCATGTCGAACTCCCCCACACCCAACGCCCCCGCCCCGGCCGGCGAGAAGGCCGAGAAGAACCGGTACAAGGCCACGGTCAACCTCCAGAAGACCACCTTCCCGATGAAGGCGAACCTCGTGCAGAACGAGCCCGCCAGCCTTCAGCGGTGGGACGCCGCCGGTCTCTACCAGGCCGTTCAGTCGGCCCGCGCCGCCGAGGGAAGCGGACGCTTTGTCTTCCACGACGGCCCGCCCTACGCCAACGGCAACATCCATCTCGGGCACATGCTCAACAAGTGCCTGAAAGACTTCGTCGTCCGCTCGCGGCTCATGATGGGCCAGGCCTGCCCCTTCGTGCCCGGCTGGGACTGCCACGGCCTGCCGATCGAGCACAAGGTGATGCAGGAGCTCGCCTCGGCGGGCAAGCTCGAGAAACTCGCCTCGCTCACCGAAGACGACCGCCGCATGGCCGTGCGCCGAGAGTGCAAGAAGTACGCCGAGAAGTTCGTGAAGCTGCACACCTCGCAGCTCAAGCGGCTGCTGACGCTGGCGGATTACGAGCACCCCTACCTCACCATGCTGCCCGAGTACGAGGGCGCCACGCTCGAGGTCTTCGCCGGGCTTGTCGAGCAGGGGCTGGTGTACCGCCAGCTCAAGGCCGTGCACTGGAGCCCCGAGAACCAGACCGCCCTCGCCGAGGCCGAACTGGAGTACGAAGACCGCCTCGACCCGTCGGTGTACGTCGACTTCGAGGCCGACGACGCCGACGCGGTGTACGACGCCTTCGGCCTGCCGCGTGACGCCGCCGGCCAAGAGGAGGAAGACGAGAGCGCTCCCGGAAGCAGCGACGAAGGTGCGGACGCGGGGGGCGTGGGGGGCGGGGGGCGGCCGTCGTTCCGCCCGTCGTTCATGATCTGGACGACCACGCCCTGGACCCTCCCGGCCAACCTCGCCATCGCCGTGAACCCGGCCTTCGAATACGCCCTGGTGTTCGCCGACGGCGCGGTGACGGTCATCGCCAAGGACCTGGTCGGGAAGGTCACCAAACTCGGCAAGGCCGAGGACGTGCGCGTGCTGGCCACCGTCCGCGGCGACCGACTGCTGGGCCTTCGCTACCGCCACCCGCTGCGGAGCACGCCGATCGACGTCGCCGCGCTGCCCGAGGCCGCCCGCCGCCACGCCGACGCCTCGCGCCTCTACACCGTCGTCGCCGCCGACTACGTGACCCTCGACGACGGCACCGGGCTCGTCCACACCGCCCCCGGGCACGGCGCCGAGGACTACCAGACCGGCCTGCGCGAACACCTGCCGATCTACTGCCCCGTCCGCGAGGACGGCACCTACGACGCCACCGTGCCCGAGAAGCTCCGCGGCCTCTCGATCTGGAAGGCCAACGACGCCGTCGTCGCCACGCTGCGCGACTCGGGCCACCTCTTCCACCACCACACCTTCAGCCACAGCTACCCGCACGACTGGCGCAGCAAAACCCCGGTGATCTTCCGCGCTACCGAGCAGTGGTTCGTGGGCGTCGACTCGCCGGCCAGGTCCGGCGGCCGCACGCTCCGCGAGATGGCCCAGCACGCCGCCTCCGAGCAGATCGGCTTCGTCCCCGAATGGGGACGCAACCGCCTCCGCGGCATGCTCGAATCGCGCCCCGACTGGTGCATCAGCCGCCAGCGGGCCTGGGGGCTGCCGATCCCCGCGTTCTACGGCCCCGGCGGGCTCGTGCTGCTCACCGCCGCCAGCGTCCGCGCCGTCGCCCGCGTCTTCCGCGAGAAGGGCTCCGACGCGTGGTTCACCGAGTCGCCCGAGCAGCTCCTGCGGCACTACCAGCCCGCCGCCGACCCCGACGCCCCCGCGAACCTCGACGTGAAGGCGCTCCGCAAGGGGCACGACATCTTCGACGTGTGGTTCGAGTCGGGATCGTCCTGGCACGCCGTGATGCGCGAGCGCTCGGCAGGGCGCGATTACCCGATCGACCTCTACCTCGAGGGCTCCGACCAGCACCGCGGGTGGTTCCAGCTCTCGCTGCTGCCCGCCCTGGGCGTCACGGGGCGCCCGCCGTTCACCAGCGTGCTCACCCACGGCTTCATGGTCGACAAGGACGGCCGCAAGATGTCCAAGAGCCTCGGCAACACGCTCGAGGTCGAGGACCTGGTCCACGAGTTCGGCGCCGAGGTCTGCCGCTGGTGGATCGCCACCCTCGCCTACGAGGGCGACATCAAGAGCGACAAGGAGTTCTTCCGCACCGCCGGCGAGGCTTACTTCAAGATCCGCAACACGCTCCGCTTCATGCTCGGCAATCTCGACGACTTCACCCCCTCGGCCCCCGGCCGCCCGGGCATGTGCGTCGGCCCCGATCACTTCACCCCCACCAGCCTCGACGCCTGGGTCCTCGCCGAGTTCGACGCCCTGACCGCCGACTGCCGCCGCGCCTTCGAGACCTACCAGTTCCGCCACATGGCCGAGCGCCTCTACAACTTCTGCAACGACACCCTCAGCGCCACCTACGTCGCCGCGGTGAAGGACCGGCTCTACTGCGACCGAAAGGACTCGCCCCGCCGCCGCCGCACCCAGACCGCCCTCTGGGACCTCACCGACGGCCTCTGCCGCCTCCTCGCCCCCGTGCTCCCGCACACCGCCGACGAGGCCTTCCGCAACCTCCACCGCGCCGGCCCCGACGCCGCCGGATCGGTCTGCGTCCACCGCGAACTGTTCCCCAAGCCCACCGGCGTCCGGGCCGATCCCGCGTGGCCGGCCGTCATGGCGGCGCGGCACGCGGCGCTGGCCGTGCTCGAGGCCGAGCGCGCCAAGGGCGACCTCAGCAACCCCCTCGACGCCGGCATCGTCCTGCCCGATCCCGAAGGCACCCTCGCCCGATTCGACCCCGCCGACCTGGCCGACCTGCTGGGCGTCAGCCGCGTGCAGATCGACCCCAGGGCCGCGGCCCCGAGGGTGCTCGACCTCCGCGCCGAGCCCCGCTGCGAGCGCTCCTGGAAACGCGACGGCACCGTCCGGGCTCGGTCCGACGGCGGCATGCTCAGCG
>JACVCL010000027.1 GCA_016742075.1 Phycisphaerales bacterium | reverse complement strand
AGCGCGCCCAGCACGCTGCTGAGCACGCCGGCGCAGAGCACGATCGCGGCGCGGAGGGGGTCGACTTTGCTGGGGATCTCGGTGAAGTAGTACACCTGCGGGTCCCAGATGACGATGCCCAGCGCGCGGCCGAGCCACTCGTGGATGGGGTTGATGTTGAGCACGATGGCGTAGGCCAGCACCCCGCCGAGCAGGCTGCCGACGACGCCGATGGCGGCGCCGTAGCGCAGGAACAGCCACGCCACGCCGCCGCGCGACGACCCGATGGCCCGCAGCACGCCGATGTCCTTGGTCTTCTCGCTGATCATCGCCCAGAAGATGGCGAAGACCAGGAACACCGCGACCAGCGAGATGAAGGTGAACAGCACCAGGACCAGCGCGGTCTCCTTCTTCACCGCCTGGATGAACGTCTTGAGGCCGGGCTTGTTCTCCCACGTGTAGATGAGCTCGCGCCACCGCGGGGGGAAGGGGGCGCCGGGGGTGGCCTCGGCGAACTTCTCGTAGATCGCCTCGGCGCGCGTCTCGAGCTCGTCGGCGGTGAAGCCCGGCCGGGCCCGGATCATGATGGTGGTGACGCGGGCGGGCTCTTCGCGCTCGGCCGGGGCGAAGCGCACGACCTCGTTGCCCCGGGCGTCTTTCTCGATGACGGGGGTTGGCGGTCCGTCGGCGCGACGGGCGGCGTCGAGCTTGAGCATCGGCTGCAGCACGCTCAGCGGCATGATGACCCAGTTGGCATCGGCCTCGAAGAGCCCGGTGCGGAACTCGTTGACGATCGGCAGCCGCTGCGACGCCAGGTTCACCGCCACCCCACGGCGCGAGAGCGGCAGCACGCCGATCGTCGGCTCGAGGTTCGGGGCGAAGGTGATCAGGCGGTCGACCGCCGTGCCGGGGTTGTCGAAGAGCCCGAAGGGCACGACAAAGCCCTCACGCTGCCGCTGGTTGTACTGCGTGACGGCCAGGCCGACGACGATGCCGGGGATCCGGCGGCCGTCGGGGGCGGTGCGGGCCAGGGCGCGCCCCTCGCGCTCGTAGCGGTCGTCGAGCTTCAGCCGCGGGTCGAGGCGGTTGGCGTCCTTGGGAAGGGGTTCGGTGAGCCGCTTCCAGTAGAGGCGGTCGGCGAACCCGGTCACCGCGTGGTAGCTCTCGGGCTCGACGCCCAGCACCGTGACCGTGCGGTTCTCGCCGGTGTCGAAGCCCGGCAGCGAAGGCAGCCCGAGCAGGCCGAGCGTCTCGATGACCGGCGCCGCGGCCTCGACGGCGGGGTCGTTCTTCAGATCCGCGATCAGCCGTTCGTAGTGCGGGATGCCGATGATGGGGTACGAGATCGAGACGTCCCCGATCATCGATTTGCCCGACTCGAGCAGCTTGGCCAGGAAGCCGCCCATCACCGACCACACGACGAGCACCATCGCCGTGCACAGCGCGACCGCCACCGCCGCCAGCAGCGGCATGACCTTGCTGAACAGATAGCGGCGGGTGAGCAGCGGCTGGTACACCGGGCGGAGTGTATCGGGCGGGCGGCGCCCGACATGGCTCGGACGGGCGGGGCCGCGGCCGTTCCTAGACTGTCCCCATGCCCGGCGGCGCACGCACGCTCACGAACCCACGCATCGGCCGGCCGCTGGAGATCGGCCCGGTCAGGCTGGCCACCAACCTGCTGCTGGCCCCGATCGCCGGGTACTGCGACCTGGCGTTCCGCGTGGTGTGCCGCGGGCTCGGCGGGCTGGGGCTGGCCTCGACCGACCTGCTCTCGCCCCAGGGGCTGCTGAGGGGCACGGCCACGAGCCTCGACCTGGCGCAGACCAACAGCATCGACCGCCCGCTGTGCATGCAGCTCTACGGCGCCGACGCCGACATCCTGGCCGACGGGGCCCTCTGGGCCGTCGACCACGGCGCGACGACCATCGACATCAACATGGGCTGCCCCGTCGACAAGGTGACCAAGAAGAACGGCGGCTCGATGCTCCTGTGCAACCCCTGCGGCACGGTGAAGATGGCCGAGCGCATGGTGAGCGTGGTCTCGGCCCGCACGGGGGGCCGCGTGCCGGTGACCGCCAAGATGCGGCTGGGCTGGTCGGAAGACCGCATCGTGGCCCCGCGGCTGGCCCGCGACCTGGAGGGCGTGGGCATCGCGGCGGTGACGGTGCACGGCCGCACCACCGAGCAGATGTTCACCGGGAAGGCCTCGTTGGAGGGGATCCGGCGCGTCGTGGAAGCGGTGGAGCGCATCCCGGTGATCGGCAATGGCGACGTCACCGAGCCGTGGCACGCCGTGCGGATGATGGAGTTGACGGGCTGCGCGGGCGTGATGATCGCCCGCGGCGCGCTGAGCACGCCGTGGATCTTCCGCGACGCGTGGGCGCTGCAGAGCCCGGATTCCTCGGCGGGCCTCGCGGCCGACCCGGGGCGGTTCGCGGGCGACCCCGAGGCGCGTGAGTGGGTCGACGCCTCGCCCGGCGCCATGCCGCCGGAGCCCACCGAACGCGAGAAGCTCGGCGTGGTGCGGGCCTACCTCGCGGCGATGCTCGAGTACCGCGATGAGCGGTACGCCATGTCGCACATCCGCCGGCGGATCACCTGGTTCGGCAAGCGGTTGGGGCCGTGCAAGCCGCTGCGCGAGGCGGTGCGGCTGGCCCCTGACCCCGCGGCGGTGCTGCGGGCGCTCGATGAATTCGAGGCCGGCGGCCTGCGGGTGTACCCGCGGGGCGTGACGCTGGCCGAGGAGGAAGACGCCGTGGCGTGAGACGGCCCCGCGACAGGGTCAGCGGGCGTCTGGGTTGAGGATGCGGCGGAGGTCGCGGTCCATGCGGTCGAAGAACTCACGGGTGAGGGGGGGCGAGCCGCCGGCGCCGTACTTCTCGACGCTGGGGGCCTGCCGCGCCAGCTCGCGGAGTTCACGCAGGAAGTTGCGGGCCCGGCCGACCTGCTTCTCGCGGTCTTCGCGCGAGGAGGCCGACTGGGCCTCGCCCACCGCCAGATTCATCTTGGAGTAGAGCTCCTGCACGCGGGCGGAGATGGTCTTGACCGCCTGCCGGAAGCGGATCTGGTCCTTGTCGACGAACTGGCCGACCTCGACCCACTCCTTGTAGCCCAGCCTGGTCATCAGCTGGTCCTTGGTGTCGGCGATGCCCTCGGCGAGCTTGTACTTCACGGCGTCGAGAGCGTTGAAGGTGAGGTTGTAGCCCTTGCGGTTGATGAGGTACTTACCCTCGGTCTCGCTGTTGAAGAAGCTGACGTGGCCGTCGTCGTCGATGTTGGCCGAGAGCGGCTCGAGCGTCTGCATCGAGAGGATGATCTCGCGGGGATGCTTGCCGCGGTCGGCGAGCATCTGGCCCATCTTGAGGATGCCCTCGAGGTTGGCGCCGTCGGCGGCCTTGGCCTGGCCGGGGCCGACCATCGAATAGGCGACGGCGCCGCCGATGTTGCCCTCGGACATCATGTAAATCTCTTCGCAGTTCATGGCGGTCATGGCCGCGGCGGAGATCGCCGAGCGGATCCACGCCACGACGCGGAAGTCCTTCTTGAGCTTCTCATGGATGGCGTTGGAGAGAGGCTCGACCTCCAGCAGGGCGCCGCCGCCCGACTCGAACACCAGCACCAGCACCTTGGGCCGCTGCTCCTTGGGCAGCTTCTGCTTGAGCAGCTCGACCGAGTCGAGCAGCGCCCTGGCGTTCATGTACGGGCCGACCATCTCCTCGAGCGAGACGAAGGTGACGCCGATGGCCCCGTCGGGGATCGGCGTGCCCGTCTCGGTGCTGTTGGGCGAGGCGGGCGCGGGGGTGGTGCCGCCGGCCGGGGCGGCGGGGGCGGCGCCTTCGGCGGCCTTGTCGCGGACGATCTCCGCGATGTCGGCCTTGGCGTAGAACTGCTGGCTCTCGATCGAGCCCACCTTCACGCGGAAGAACACGCCGCCGTCGACCTCACGGACGACGACGCCCTCGAGCACGCGCCCGTCCTTGAGTTTCAGCTTGTCCGCGGCCGAGGCCGACCAGGCTGCGGCGGCGAGGGCGAGGAACAGAACGGCTGCACGGACGAGGCTGCGGAGCGGGTTCATCGGAGAGGCTCGCTTTCCAGTGAAGCACGGCGGAACGCCGGATGCGGGAGATGACGCACGGACCCCGGTGGCTGCGACGACGGCCGGGGACAGATCAGCGGAGACCGCCGCCGGGCCGCCCGCCGCCGCCGGAGTTGCCCCCGCCGCCGGGCGAGGCCTGGCCGCCCTCGCGCAGGGCCCTGGTGACCTTGGCCAGATCGTTCTTGTGCCGCTCGATCATCACGTCGATCTGGGCCTTGCCCTGGCCCTCGCGGTCGAAGACCTCGGCGAAGCGGACCATCCGGTCGCGGATCTGCATGAGGATGTTGATCTGGCGGCCGATGGCCTTCTGCATGCCGACGAGGTCCGATGGCATGCGGACGTCGCGGTACTCCTCCCACAGCCGGCCGGGCTGGGGACGCTGGCGGATCTCGCTCTCGGCCTGCTCGACGGAGCGCGACCAGTCGCGCATGATCTGCTCGCCCTTCACGCCGTGCTCCTTGGCTTCGAGCAGCACGTAGTTGCGGTCGATGCCCATGGCGTAGACCAGATCATCGAAAGTGTCGGCGGTGCCCTTCGACACGCCCAGCTTCTGGGCCCATTCCTGGTTCAGGTTCAGCACGTCGTTGCCGTCGAGGGCCTTCTCGTCCTTGTTGGGGCCTTCGCCGTCGTCGGTCAGGACGATCCAGCCCGGGCCGTCCTCCTCCTTGGGCTCGCGCTCGATGAACTCGTAGCCGGCGCCGCTCTTGCGGACGGCCAGCCAGTTCTGCTTGCGGGCCATGGCGCGGATGATCGCGCAGCCCAGCTGGCCGTAGCCGCCCTTGACGGCGAAGCCCTCGGCGTGGCCCAGCCGCAGCGAGATCTGCTTCTCGTTGACCATCTTGTCGCCGATGTCGAAGTTGTCGAGCGTGCCGAAGCCGCCGAGGTAGCCGTCCTTGGTGAAGTAGATCTCGCTGCTGAGGAACGGCAGGAAGGCGGCGCCGCCCTCGGCGTCCTTCACCCAGAAGACGACGCGCCGGCCTTTCTCGAAGATCTCCTTCACGATCCGCTGGTCGAGCTGCTCGGTCCGCCAGATGCCGTCGAACCCGCGCCGCGGATCGGTGCGTGCGTCGATCTTGATCAGCACGATGTTCTGCTTGCGGTGCTCGTCCTTCACCACCTGCATCTTGCCCGTAGGCGTGTCGACGGTCTTGAGATCGTTGAAGACGCGGTCGGCGTCGTCGAAGATGCGCCCGATGGGCGTCTCGGACACGTCGGTGCCGAAGTCGCCCTTGAAGTTCACGAGGTAGATGCGGTACGCGTCGGCCCGCTCTTCCCTCTTGGGCTTCTTCTCCTTGTCCGATGACTCGTCCGACATAGTCGAAGCCGGGGCGGCCGGGGTGGCGGCGGTGGCGGGGGTGGCCGAGGCGGCCTTGGCCACGCCGCGCTTGATCTCGATGATCTCGCTCTTCTCGTAGGTCGTCTTCACCGCGGGCATGCGGGGCTTGCGGACCTCGAAGACCACCTGCGTCGCGGTCTCGGAGATCAGCTTGCCCTCGACCACGCGGCCGTTGGCGAAGATGAGCTGGTCGACGGTCTCGCCGGCCTCATCGGCCTTCGCGGCCGCGGGCTCGGGCCGGGCGAAAGCCGCGGTGCCCGGGGTCACCGCGCCGGTGAGGCCCACGATCGCGGCAAGAACTCCGATCCCCAGCAGCAGCTTGCTTGTCATGGCTTGTCATCCGCCTGGCGGTGCGAAGAAACGCCGGCCCCGCCACCTCGGCGAGGCCCGGTCCCACTTGATGGGCATAGTAGGTTTCGACGCCCCGGACCGGTCCGGGTTCCTCTGGGGCCGGCGTTTTTGCCGGGCGGCGGCTCCCGGGCCCGCGCTAGGCGGGCGACGGTCCGGCCCATGCCCGGACCAGCGATATGCCCTGTTCGGGTGACTTCAGGGCCCCTTCAAGCTGAAGATCGTAAAGATTCTCCAGCCATTTCCCGAACGCCGGGCCCGGCGCGAAGCCCGCGGCCACGAGGGCATCGCCTGTGACGAGCGGCGCGGGCGCCAGGCCGCCGGGTGTGGCGGCCAGTTCCGCCGCGCGGGCCCGGACGGCGGCCTCGGCGTCGGGGTCGATGCCGCGGAGCAGGAGGCAGGCGTCGGCGAAGCCGTGCGACGCGGCGAGTCGCTTCTGACGGGCCACGCGGTTGCCGTGCCAGCCGTGGGCGTCGGCCTCGGCGGGCAGGCGCAGTCGGACCAGCGTGGCGATCGCCGCGTGCAGCCGGTCGCGCTCGGCGTTGCTGAGGGTGAGGGCCGAGCGGAGGCGCGAGCACAGGCCGTCGAGGTCGGCCCGCAGCCGATCGGGGGAGGGGTCGGGGTGTCGGTCGATGGACCAGGCGGCGAGGGCCACCTCGAACGCCGCGGAGCCGGGCAACGATTCGAGCAGCGGCAGGGGGCGGCCGGGTCGGGGCGTCTGGCCGAGGGCCGGGGCATCGAGGCCCAGGTGCTGCATGGAGGCCGCGGCCGCGGCGCGGGCCGGGTGCGCGAGCATGAGCCGCAGTTCGTCGCCGATGCGCTCCCGGCTGACGCCGGCGAGCTCGGCGGCGTGGGCGCGGATGGCCTCGGCGGTGGCGGGGTCGATCCGGAATCGCAGCCGGGCGGCGAAGCGGGCGGCCCGGAGGGCGCGCAGGTGGTCCTCGGCCAGGCGCTGGTTGGGATCGCCGACGGCGCGGACGACGCCCGCGGCCAGGTCGTCGCGGCCGCCGACGAAGTCGATGACACGACCGCCGGGCCGCTCCGACTCGTCGAGCGGGTCGATGAACAGGGCGTTGATGGTGAAGTCGCGGCGGAAGGCGTCCTCGCGGGCGTCGGTGAAGTGGACGGCGTCGGGGCGACGTTTGTCGGTGTAGCCGTGCTCGCGCCGGAAGGTCGCGACCTCGACATCGTGGCCGGCGCCCCGCGGGCGGACCAGGACGACACCGAAGGCCTTGCCGACCTCGCGGGTGCGGGGGAACAGGCGGATCACCCGCTCGGGCGGCGCATCGGTGGCGACGTCGTAGTCGGCGGGGTGGAGGCCCAGGAGTTCGTCCCGGACGCACCCGCCGGCGAAATAGGCCACGTGGCCGGCGTCACGGAGGATGCGGACGATCCCCGTCGCGGCGGCCCGAGGGTCGCCGGCGCCGGCGGTCCGGTGGTGGTCGCGGGCCTCTCCCATGGGTGGCGAGTGTACGGCGGGGGCCGGGCGTCTACGCTGTCGCGATGGCCTCTTGGGCGACAGAACGACGCCCGCGGTCCCGGCGCAAGGGCCGGGCGGTGGCGATGCTGCTGACGCTGGCGTGGGTGGCCGCGGTGGTGGCGATCTACTTCGTGATCGCGGAACTGAAGCGGACTGGGCGGGAGGGCCTGAAGGTGGGCCCGAACGCGCCGACCGTCACGACCTCGTCCGACCGCTGAGCGCGGCCGGGCCTTCAGGCCCGCATGTACCAGTGCAGGGCCATCGAGCCGTAGACGTGCGTCTCGGGGCCGCGGGCGCCCTCGATGCCGAGGTCGACGGGCACGCGTCGGCGGGGCGCGCCCGACTGGTCGGCCGATTCATCGTCGGGCTCGTCCCAGTTCTCGTCGTCGCCGTTCCACTCATCGCCCTCGGGCGGGCGGTCCTTGGGCCGGGTGGGGCGGGCGTCGGGCGCGGGAGGGGGCGCGGTCGGGGGCGCGTGGCCCCGTCGGGAGGCGGCACGCTGGAGGGCCTTGGTGTCCTCGACCAGATCGTTGAGCGGCCAGGGGGTGCGGAGGATGGCGAAACCGCGCTCGTCGAGCAGGGCGACGAAGCGGGCGAACTGCGCGAAGACGCGCCGGCGCTGCTCGGGGTCGCGGATGAGCGGGTAGGGGGGGTCGAAGAAGACCACGTGCGCCGGGCGCGGGCAGGCGGCGAGCGCCGCGGGGGCGAGGGCATCGGCCTGCACCACGCGGCAGCGGTCGCCGGCGCCGAGCGACTCGACGTTGCGGGCGAGGATGCCGGCCACCTCGCGGTCTTTCTCGATGCAGACGACGTTCGGACAGCCGCGGGAGACCGCCTCGAGCCCGAACGAGCCGGTGCCGGCGAAGACGTCGCAGAAGCCGCCGTCGGCGTAGTGGCCCTGAAGCATGTTGAAGAGGGCGACGCGGACGCGGTCGGGCATCGGGCGGGTCTTGTCCTCGCCCTGGGGCGACAGCAGTTTGCGCGACCGGAACTCGCCGGCGATGATGCGGAGCATCGGCCCATGCTAGCCGGGAGGACCGGTGTGGCGGGGGCCCCTTGGTGCGGGGCGTGCGGGGCGTGGGGGCCGTGGGGGGCGACGGAAAGGTTCAGTAGTTGGGAGTTGGGGCGCGGTACTGGTTCATGTCGATCGAGCGGAACCACTCGATGGTCTTCTTGAGCCCCTCGCGCAGGGGGACCTTGGGCTCCCAGCCCAGGTGTTTGCGGGCGAGGGTGATGTCGGGCTGGCGCTGCTTGGGGTCGTCGGGCAGCGGCGGCTTGGTGATGATGCGGGTGGCCTTGTTGGCGGTGAGCTCGTTGACGAGCTCGGCGAGCTGGCGGATGGTGAACTCGCCGGGGTTGCCGATGTTCACGGGGCCGACGAAGTCGTCGGGGCCGTTCATCATGCGGATGATGGCCTCGATGAGGTCGTCGCGGTAGCAGAACGAGCGGGTCTGCGAGCCGTCGCCGTACATGCTGATGTCCTGCCCGGCGAGAGCCTGGCGGATGAAGTTCGAGACGACGCGCCCGTCGAAGGGGTGCATGCGGGGGCCGTAGGTGTTGAAGATACGGACGATCCGGATGTTGACCTTGTGCATCCGGTGGTAGTCCATGAAGAGCGTCTCGGCGACGCGTTTGCCCTCGTCGTAGCAGGCGCGGGGGCCGAGGGTGTTCACCGAACCGCGGTAGCTCTCGGGCTGCGGGTGCACGTCGGGGTCGCCGTAGACCTCGCTGGTGGAGGCCTGGAGCACCTTGGCCTTGCAGCGTTTGGCCATGCCCAGCACGTTGATGGCGCCCATGACCGAGGTCTTGACGGTCTTGATGGGGTTGTACTGGTAGTGGCCGGGGGCGGCGGGGCAGGCGAGGTTGTAGATCTCGTCGACCTCGAGCCAGATGGGGTGGATGATGTCGTGACGGATGAGCTCGAAGTTCTTGCGGCCGAGCAGGTGTTCGACGTTGGTCTTCTGGCTGGTGAAGAAGTTGTCGAGGCAGATCACGTCGTGGCCCTGCTCGACGAGGCGCTCGCAGAGGTGCGAGCCGAGGAAGCCGGCGCCGCCGGTGACGAGGATGCGCTTGACCATCGCTGGAGATTCCGGGGTAATTCGGTGGGCGTGAGGTGGTTCGGAAGGCCCGGAGTATATCGGTGGGTTCGCCGCGCTCCGTCAGCCGAAAACGCCCGGGCGCGGGGGCGGCGGCTCAGCGGGAGCGGTCGGAGGGGAAGTAGCGCTTGAGCTTGAGGAAGTGCTTCTCGAAGAGGTGCCAGCTCAGCCAGGCCAGAACGATCGCCGCGGCGCTGGCGAGCGCGTAGAAGACCATCTGCGCCGGCAGCTCGCTGCCCAGCACCCGCGGGAATTTCACGAACGGCAACCGGGCGCCGGCGGCGGCCGCGGGGCCGAAGGCCACGTCGCGGATGGCCGCGCGCAGCGGCATGTGGAACAGGTAGAGCGCGTAGCTGTACTTGCCGAGCATCTTCAGGAACCACGTGTCGAAGAGCCGGGCGATCCACCGGCGCGAGCGCCCGGGGGCGGCGGTGAGCGCCGCGGCGAGCAGCCCCGCGAACATCATGCCCGCGAAGGTGTAGCCCACGGTCTGCATCGCGCTGCCGGCGAAGCTGTCGGTCCAGGTGTAGCCGTCGCGGGTGTAGTGCCAGCCGGCCAGGTGGTCGGCGGCGATGCTCCCGGCGAAGCCGGCGCCGCCCGCCAGCGTCATCGGGCGGGCCCAGCGGCGGAGGGTCTCCAGCCCGCCGTCGGCCCTCAGCACCAGCGCCACCAGCGCCCCCAGCGCCAGCCCGTCGATCCGCGCCGGGGTCAGCACGTAGAGCGCAATCGGACGGGCGTTCCAGCCCGCCCACGCGGCCCACTGGTCCCACCACAGCACCCCCGCCACGCGGAAGAGCAGGGCGAAGCCGACCAGCCCCAGGCAGATGCGCACCAGCGCCGAGCGCGAGAACAGGTACACCACCGTGGGCCAGACGATGTAGAACTGTTCCTCGATCGCCAGCGACCACGAGATGTCGAGGATCGCGTGACGGAACTGCCCCGCCGCGGCGATCGAGAAATTCGAGAGGTACAGCCAGTACCACGTCGCGCTGCCCTCGAGGCGGGCGAACTTCTCCATCTTCTCGGCCACCAGCGGCCCCGCCCCGCCCGCCAGCTTCACCGCCAGCGGCAGCAGCACGAGCGAGACGAACACCACCGCGTAGTACAGCGGGAAGATCCGCACCGTCCGCCGGGCGTAGAAGTTCACGAAGTACCGCCGCGTGCCCTTGGCGTCGAAGAGGATGCCGGTGATCAGGAACCCCGACAGCACGAAGAACAGGTCGACCCCGCACCACCCCGCGTGCATGACGTTGAGCCACGCGGCGTCGAGCCACCGCACCGCGGCCGGGGCCGTCTCCGCCGCCGGGTTCATGACGGTCTGGTGATAGACCATCACCAGAAGAATCGCCAAGCCGCGGACGCCGTCGAGCATCGGCACGTGCAGGCCGCGACGGGCCGCCTCGCCGACGGTCAGGTCGGCCGCGGCGGGCCTGGGCGGGCGCGGGGAAGATGGGGGCGGGGCCGTGCTCATGCTCCTCACAGACGGCGGCGGGGCCGGGTGAAACCCCGGGGGGCGGAACGGCAGACGCTACCCATGGCGTATCGGGCTTCGCAATCTCCGCCATGACCCGCGAGTCCGGAAATCGCCCGATCCCTGCTCAGCCGCGCGTGCCGCGTGGCCGATGAACAGTGCTCGGCCGCCGGGCGTACCCGCCGTCGCCGGGGTCCGATCGGTCGGCCGGCGCTGAAATTGCGCCCCCGAGCCCCGCCGCTGATGACCAAGACTTCCCCCAAGCCGCGTCCCGCCGAATCCCCGGAACCGGGCGGTTCAGGCGGCGCGCGTCGGGCGCTGATCACGGGGATCACGGGTCAGGACGGCTCGTACCTCGCCGAGCTGCTGCTCGCCGAGGGCTACGAGGTGCACGGGCTGATCCGGCGGTCATCGAGCTTCAACACCCAGCGGATCGATCACCTCTACCGCGACCGCCACTCTCCCGGCGGCACGCGCCTGCGGCTGCACTACGGCGACCTGACCGATCCCAACACGCTCTCGGCCCTGATGCGCACGGCCGACCCGCACGAGGTGTACAACCTGGCGGCGCAGTCGCACGTGCGGGTGTCGTTCGACATGCCGGTGGGCACGGCCGACTCGGCCGGGCTTGGGGCCCTGCGCCTGCTCGAGGCGGTGCGCGAGCACCAGCAGCACAGCGGGCGGCAGGTGCGGTACTACCAGGCCTCGAGCAGCGAGCAGTTCGGCAAGGTGGCCGAGACGCCCCAGCGCGAGACCACCCCCTTCCACCCGCGCAGCCCCTACGCGGTGTCGAAGGTGATGGCCCACTTCGCGACGGTGAACTACCGCGAGTCGTACGGGCTGCACGCCTCGTGCGGCATTTTGTTCAACCACGAAAGCCCCCGCCGGGGCGAGACGTTCGTCACGCGCAAGATCACCCGTGCCGTCGGGCGCATCAGGCTGGGCCTGCAGGACAAGGTGTACCTGGGCAACCTCGACGCCAAGCGCGACTGGGGCTTCGCCGGCGACTACGTGCGGGCCATGTGGCTCATGCTCCGGCAGGACACACCCGACGACTACGTGATCGCCACCGGTCGCACCATCTCGGTGCGCGAGTTTGCGCGCATGTGCTTCGCGCACGCGGGGCTCGACTTCGAGCGGCACGTGGCCTTCGACGAGCGCTACCTGCGTCCGGCGGAGGTCGATCTGTTGCTGGGCGACGCCTCCAAGGCCCGGGCCCGCCTGGGCTGGGAGCCGACGACGACCGTCGAGGACCTGGCCCGCATGATGGTCGACGCCGACATCGAGCTGGCCCGGCGCGAGAAAACCCTCCGCGACGCCGGCCACGACCCCCAGGGCCCGGGGCTGGAATGGCGATGAGCGACGCCCCGCGTCCGCACCAGCACGCTCCCACGGGCCCGACGCCGCACGCGCACGACCCGACCGACCTCACCGACCTTCCGCCGCCGCCAGAGCAGCCCGCTCCGGCCGCCCGGCCGGCCTCCGGCACGGCCCCCGCCCTCGGGCGGGCGGCGGTCTCGGGCGCCGCGTGGATGACCCTGCTGTTCGTCTCCGGCAAGCTCGTCGGCATGGTGCAGCAGGTGGTGCTCGCGCTGCTGCTGGTGCCCGACGATTTCGGCGTCATCGGCCTGGCGATGGCCATCACCAGCTTCCCGGCGATGCTGCAGTCGGCCGGGCTCAGCGAGATCCTCATCCAGCGTCAGCGGCGCTTCGGGGTGTGGGCGACGCCGGCGTTCTGGATGTCGCTGGCCACCGCCGCCGCGGCCGCGGCGCTCATGATGACCCTCGGGGCGTTCGCCCCCGCGGCGCTGGGTTCCTCGGCCGACAACCCGCAGCTCTTCGGCGTCATCGTCATCAACGCGCTGTCGTGCTTCGCCACGGCCCCCCTGGCGGTGCCGCTGGCCCGGCTGTACATCGACATGCGATTCCGCTTCGTCGCGGTCTACAGCACGCTGCTCGCCCTCGCGGCCACGGGGATGGCGATCGGCCTGGCCTCGCTGGGCTTCCGCGCCGCCAGCGTCGCCCTGCCGCCGCTGATCCTGGCGGTGCCGCAACTGGTGGTGCTCTGGCGCGCCAGCGGCGCCCGCGTCTCGTGGCGGCCGCACTTCGGCCGCTGGCGCTACCTGTGGACCGACGCCGGCCTGCTGCTGGGCACCGGCCTGATCCAGAACGTCACCGCGCAGGGCGACCGGCTGATCCTGGCCCACATGCAGCCCGAGAAGGTGCTGGGCCTCTACTTCGTGGCGTACAACCTCTCGACGCGGACGATCACGCAGCTCACCGAAGGCCTGACCCGCAGCCTGTTCCCGGCGATGGCCCAGTTGCAGAACGAGCCGGTCCGGCTGCTGCGGGCCTCGCTGCGGGCCTGCCGCCTGCTGAACTTCTTCGCGGCCCCGGCGTGCTTCGGCCAGGCCGCCGTCGCCGCGCCGGTGTTCCGGATCGCCTTCCGGCCCGAGTACCACGGCGCGATCCCGATCTTCCAGATCCTGAGCATCGGCACGGCGTTCGTGGTCGTCGCATCGCCCACCAGCAGCCTCATGAAGGCCCAGGGGCGGTTCATGGCCCTCATGCTCTGGAGCGCCTTCGCATCGCTCGCGTTCGTCGGCGCCATGGCCGCCGGTGGCGCGGTGCCGGGCGGCGGCGCCAACGCGATCGCCGCGTCGGTGGCCTTGTTCTTCGCCGTGTTCGTGCCCGCCGGGTTCTACGTGGCGATCCGGCCGATGGGCGGCCGGTGGGCCGATGTGGCGTGGGTGTACGTCCTGCCGCTGGTCCTGTCGGTCGCCGCCGTGGCGGTCCCGTGGTACCTGTCGGGGTTCATCCCCGAGGGAATGCCCCTGCGGCCGTGGTTCCAGATCGGGTTCATCGGGGCGTGGTCGTCGGTCGCGTACATCGCGCTGCTGCGCGTGGCCGCGCCCGAAGACTGGCACGAGATCCTCCACCGGCTCACGCCGATGCTGCCGGGCCGCGTGCGCGGCCTGGTCCGGTCGAGACTCTCCCGAGCGAGGTTTGTGCCCGATGAGAACCTCAACGCCCGGTAGGCCCCGGTCCGAAGCCGTGACGCAGGTCCGGCCCCGCCCACGGTCCCGATGGTCCGCCCGTCGCCCCACCGACGCGCCGAGCATTGAACCGGACACGGCGCGTGGGTACAGTCGGGACCGGGGAAATCGAGGCGTCGGACGTCTGCGCTCGGCGGTGAGCGTCCCCCGCCGAGAGGGTGCCCGGCCGTGAGAAACCAGCTCAGAGATATCGTCAAAGGCACACCGTTCGAGCCGCTCGCCCGGTGGTTGTGGTACCTGGCCTTTCCCTCGGCCCGCGCGGCGTACATCGACCGGCGGGAACTGAACAACGTTCAACAGGCCATCCGCGTGGTCCTGGGGCGGGGCGGGGTCGGCATCGACATCGGCGCCCACACGGGGGACACGCTCTGGCCGATGTTCGAGGCCGCGCCCGACACCGCCCATATCGGGTTCGAACCCATCCCATGGCTCGCCGAGGATCTGCGACGCCGGTTCCCCCGGGCCGTCATCCACCAGAAGGCCCTCGCGACCGAGCCGGGCACCGCGACGTTCAACGTCGCCCGCGAACTGCCGGGGTACTCCGGGCTCAAGGCCAACACGTACCCCGAGGGCGTCACCGTCGAATCGATCCGGGTGGAGATCGAACGGCTCGACACGATGGTGCCCGCCGAGACACCGGTGGCGCTGATCAAGATCGACGTTGAGGGTGCGGAGCTGGATGTGCTCCGCGGCGGTGAGCGCCTGCTGGCGCGGCACCGGCCCGTAGTGGTGTTCGAGCACGCCGAGAAGTCGGCGCGGTTCTACGGCTGCACGCCCGAGGCGATGGCCGACCTGTTCAGCCGGACGTGCGGCCATCGGATCTGGACGCTCGCGGCCTGGCTCGCGGGCCGGGCGCCCCTCGATGCGAGGGGCTTCAGGCGGCACTTCGAGAGTGGCGACGAGAACAACTTTGTGGCCGCTGGTGGCCCGCCGGAATCCCTGAAGGCCTCCGGCCCCGGAGCTTGAAGATGAAGACAAGCGAACGGTTGGCACGTCTGACGGAGATTCCGGCGTTCAAGCCGGTTCTCAAGCTCTTCGGGCTGCCGTTCCTGTGGTTTGAGCTCCGCGGCTTTCGCACGCTCCTGATCAATGTGTACGAGGGCTGGGACTACCGGCCAGAGGCCGGGTCGGTGATCCGCCGCGGCGTGACGCACCGGTATCTGATGAAGCTCGATCTGCGGTACTGGTACGACCGCTGGACGTACCGGCTCGGGCGGTACTACGAGACGCACACGGAGCTTCTGTTCCGCGAGTTGCTGCGCCCGGGCGATGTGGTGATAGACATCGGCGCCAACTCCGGGATGCTCACCCTGTTGGCGGCGAGCAGCGTGGGGACGGAGGGGCGCGTCGTCGCCTTCGAGCCTAATCCGCAGGTATTCGCCCGTCTGCATGAGCAGATCGAGCTGAACAACCTCCAGCGCGTGGTGACGACCTACGACCGCGCCGTGGGTGATCGCCCGGCGACTCTCACGCTCCGCGTGCCGGTCGGGCACATCGGCGGTGCCACGCTCGCCGGCGACGCCGGCGCCTTCGACGGCCCCACCACCGAGGTCGCGGTCCAGGTGGTTAACGGCGACGAGGCCATCGCGCCCACGCTGGCGGCCCTCCCGAGAGCGCCGCTCTTCCTCAAGATCGACGTCGAGGGGTTCGAGCTCCACGTGCTCCGGGGGCTGGAGAAGACCATCGCCTCCCGGGCGCCGGCAGTCTTTACGGAAGTCCTCCCGGAGAACCTGGCGCGGGCCGGCGAGACCCCAGCGTCGCTGACGCGGTGGATGACCGATCGCGGGTACGAGGGCTACTGGGTCTCGTGCAAGAAGGGCCTGACGCGCGCGGGCCATCGGCTCGTGCTGATCCGGATGACCGACCCCGACCACCGCCAGAGCGACGACGCCCTGTGGCTGCCCCGGGGTTCGGTGCACGGCGAGCGTCTGGCGCGATACATGGCCTGAGAGCACCGGCTGCGCATCCGCCCGAGTGTCGCGAAACATCCCTCGCTCGCCGCGCCGCACGCGGACGCGCGCATCAACAGCGGCGCTGAACCGGCCGATATAGTCGCCGCCCATGCCGCGACGGTTCCTCTACGTTTCCAACAGCGTTTCGCACCCGCCCAACGTGGGCGGGCACCAGCGCACCAACCTCATCCTGCGGGCCCTGGCGGCGATGGGCGAGGTCGATCTGCTCCTGCTGCTGCCCGAGCACGACATCCCCGAGGGCGGGCTGGAGGCGATGCGGCGGGCGTTCCCGTTCGTGCACCTGATCAACCCCGCCCGCCGCGGCGAGATGGGGCCCTGGCGGCTCATCCGCCCGTTCAGCCCCCGGCTGGTCGACCGGCTGGCCCACAACCTGGGCTCCCGCGCCGCCGGGTTCCGTCCCGAGCCGCGGATCGCCGGCTGGATCGGCGAGCGGCTCCGCTCGCACCGCTACGACCTGGCCCTGGGGCGGTATCTGCAGATCACCTCGCGCTCGGGCGTCGGCGCCTACACCCCCACAGTGCTCGACATCGACGATCTGGAGACCGAGGTCTACCGCTCGCGCCTGCACTCGCCGGGGCTGGGCCGCTTTGAGCGGTTCATGCTGGCGCGGCACCTGCGCCAACTCGAGCGGCTGGTGCCCGCGGCGCTCGACGGCTTCGACCATCTGTGGATCGCCTCCGACGCCGACCGGGCCCTGGTGGGCCGCCGGCCGGTGTCGGTGGTGCCGAACATCCCGTACTTCGAGCCCGGCAGCCCCCTGCGGCCGCTGCCCCCCGACGACGCGTCGAACGTCGTGACCATCATCGCCACGTGGAACCACGGCCCGAACATCGACGGGCTGGTGCGGTTCCTCGACCGGTCGTGGCCGCTGGTGCTCGCCCGCCACCCCGCGGCGGTGCTGCACATCTGCGGGGCCCGCATCACCGACGGCCACCGGGCCGACTGGGCCGCGCGCCCCGGCGTGCGGGTGATCGGCAAGGTGCCGCGCGTCGAGGACGCCTACCTGCCCGCGGCCCTGAGCATCGCCCCGATCCACCACGGCGGGGGCACCAAGATCAAGGTGCTCGAGTCGCTGGCCCTCGGCCGCGCCTGCGTGCTCACGCGGCACTCCCAGCGCGGGTACGAGCACCTGCTCAGGCACGGCGAGTCGCTGTGGGTGGGCGACACCGACGAGGATCTGGCCGAGGGATGCGTCGCCCTGCTGAAGGACCCCGCCCGCCGCCGCGCGATGGCCCAGCGGGGCGGCGAGATCGTGGCCCGGCACTTCTCGTTCTCGGCCATCGAGTCGGAGGTCCGGAGCACCGTCGAGCGGCTCACGGCCGACGGCGCGGGCCTGAGGCCGCGGCGTCGCCCGGAGGCCTGACGGCCCCGGCACCGGCGGGCCGCCCGCGAACCCGGCGGGTTCGGCTGGCGTACTCCCCCCGCCCCGTCCGATGGAGAGGCGATGCGCATCGGTTTTTCCTGCCCAGCCACGTACGCGCTGCACGGCCCCGGCGCGGGGGTGCGCGATCAGGCCGTCGCCCAGGCGCGGGCGCTGCGGCGCGCCGGGCACGAGGTCATCCTGCTCAACCCGTGGGACGACTACCCCGGCGGGCTCGATCTCGTCGAATTCTTCCTCGGCGGCTTCCCGCATTTCTGGATCGAGCAGAAGCGCCCCCACCCGGTGCCGATGCTCGTCTGGGCGCCGATCATCGACAGCAACGAGCCCAACTGGAAGTACCGCCTGGCCATGAAGCTCGGGCGGCTGATCCCCAAGGTGTACACCATCCCGGGGATGTTCCGCGATCAGGCGATGGGGTCCGACCTCGTCGTCGTCCGCTCGCGGCACGAGTACGACCGCGTCACGCAGGGGCTCGAGGTTCCGGCGTCAAAGGTCGAGATCGTGCTCAACGGCATGGACCCGCCCCCGCCGACCTCGCCCGACCTCGCCCACGCCGCGCTGGGCAGCACCGGGCCGTTCGTGCTGCACGTCTCGGCGTACTCCTCACCCCGCAAGAACGTGCTGAATCTGGTGCGGGCCGTCGGCCCCACCGGCCTGCCGCTGGTCATCGCGGGCACCGCGTTCCCGGGGCCCGATCTCGACGCGATCAGGGCCGCGGCGGCGCCGTTCCCCAATGTGCGGCTGATGGGCTTCCTCGACCGGCCGACGCTCGATTCGATGTACGCCGCGTGCCGCGTCTTTGCGCTCCCGAGCGTGCACGAGGGCACCGGCATGGTGGCCCTCGACGCCGCCGCCCACGGCGCCGCGGTGGTCATCACCAGGCACGGCGGCCCGCCCGACTACTTCCGCCAGTTCGCCGAGTACGTCGAACCCGCCTCGGTCGATGACATCCGCGCGGCGGTGGTGCGGGCCTTCGAGAAGGGCCCCGACCCCGCCCTGCGCCGGCACGTCCACGAGAACCTGACCTGGGATGCCTCGGCGGCGCGCCTCGCCGAGTGTTACCGGAAGCACGCGCCCCGCTGAGCCGCCCCTTGGGGGGTGGACGCCGCCCCAACCCCGGCGCACACTTCCCCCGCATGACCGACCTCAAGTCCAAGCGCGTGATCGTCACCGGCGGCGCCGGGTTCATGGGCCGCGTGGTGGTCGACATCCTCCGCCGCCGCGGCTGCACACGCGTCTTCATCCCCCGGTCAAGGGACTTCGACCTCACCCGAGAGGCCGACTGCGCCCGCCTCTACCGCGAGGCCTTCGCCGGCGAGTCCCCCGACGTGGTCATCCACCTCGCGGCCCAGGTCGGCGGCATCGGCGCCAACCGGGCCAACCCCGGGCGCTATTTCTTCGCCAACATGGCCATGGCCCTGCATCTCATCGAGCAGTTCCGCGCCCAGGGGCTCATTGAGCGCGGGGCGAAGTTCGTGCAGATCGGCACCATCTGCGCCTACCCCAAGTTCACCCCCGTGCCCTTCCGCGAGGAGGAACTCTGGAACGGCTACCCGGAGGAGACCAACGCCCCCTACGGCGTGGCCAAGAAGGCCGCGTGGCAGATGCTCGACGCCTACCGCCTCCAATACGGGATGAAATCGGCCTACGTGCTGCCGGTGAACCTCTACGGGCCCTGGGACCACTTCGACCTGCAGAACAGCCACGTGGTGCCGGCGTTGATCCGCAAGTGCATCGAGGCCCAGGACCGGGGGGATCGCTTCATCGAGTGCTGGGGCACAGGCTCGGCGTCGCGCGAGTTTCTGTATGTCGACGACTGCGCCGAGGGCATCGTCCGCGCTGCCGAGGTGATGGATGTGCCCACCCCCATTAATCTGGGGGCGCAGTTCGAGATCACCATCCGCGATCTGGTGAACCTCATCGTGCGGCTGGTGGGCTTCACCGGCGAGGTTCGGTGGGACGCCGGCAAGCCCGACGGCCAGCCGCGGCGCTGCCTTGATACGGCCCGGGCCCGCGACCTGCTGGGCTGGCGGGCGACCACGTCCCTGGAAGACGGCCTGCGCCGCACGATCGACTGGTACCGGGCGCACCGCGGCCAGATCCCGGATTAGGGGCTTTCCCTAGGGTTGGTTGACGAGATTCATCAGAAGCGATCACTTTGGCGTAATGACGCCAGAGTAATACATAAATCTGAAAAAACACTTGCACTTTTCAGATTTTCGCATTAGGCTCTCCCCATTGGCAGGGATCGCCCTGCCCCGAAACACGTCGCCGGCTCGTCACCGGCAAGAGTCCCGTCGCCCGCCGGCGTCGGGGCGAGAGAGAGGGAGATTGGTCATGGCCCAGAATATGGCGCGGTGGATGGCGTTGGCGTGGTGCGCGGCGGTCGCCGGCTCGGCGGGGGCGCAGGAGTCGACCCGGAATCTCTCGGGCGCTTCGGCCAACCTGCCGCTGAGCGGCACGATTTCCCTGGGTGTGGGGTCCAGCGGTGGTCTGCTCTACGACCGTTACTTCTACGGCAACTTCCGCGTCGACACGCTGAGCTGGACCAGCGAGATCAACGCCAACTCGACCGGCGCGTGGCGCCGGGAGATGTTCACGGGTGTCACGGCCCCCGGCTTCTCGCAGCAAAGCGTGCGACTGGACGCCGACCCCACGGCGAACTCGACGTGGTCGGGCTACCGGGCATTCAACGCCAACACGAGCCCCGCCGGGAACCCCGGCAGCAACGGCGGAAGCGCCGCCTCGTACTTCAGCGGCAAGCGGGCCAGCGGCCTGTGGCGGTTCCGGTTCTTCAGCTCGGCCTCGTACACGGGTGCCCCGGACCTGCGGAACGGCGTGTTCACGCTGAACCCGCAGAACGTCCTCCTGAACTCGGTGTCACTGGGCACGATCAACAGCGGCGCCTTCGGGTCGACCATCACCGGCGACACCACCGGGGCCTTCTCCGACACGCTCGGGCCGACGGGCCGGGTCTTCGGGAACCCGATCCCGGTGAACACCAACGACGGCTACAACGCCGGCGACAACGTCTGGACCGTCTCCCACGCCGGCGGCGACCTGAGCATCCAGCTCGACCACAACGCGGGGTACGACCTCAACCTGTTCCTGTGGGGCAACACCACCGCCACCTCGCTGCTGGGCCAGACGACCGGCACGGACCTCTCGCAGACGCTGACGGTGACCGGCCTGGCGGCGGGCACCTACTACCTGGCCGTCGACGGCGTCCGCGGCAACTCGGCGTCGACCGGCGGCGAGGGGGCGTACACGCTGACGGTGATCCCGGCGCCCGCCTCGGCGGCGCTGCTGGGGCTCGCCGGTCTGGCGGCCCGCCGCCGCCGTCGGTGAGGCCGACTACAGCCGCTTGCTCATGGCGCGCCGGATCTCGCGCTGCGCGTCGCGGGCCTTGATGTCCTGGCGCTTGTCGGCCTGCTGCTTGCCCGTGGCGCAGCCGATGAGCAGCTTGGCGCGGCCGTCCTTGAAGTAGAGCTTCAGGGGCACCAGCGTGTGACCCTTGGTCTGGCTGAAGGCGTGGAGCTTGGCGATCTCGCGCTTGTGGGCCAGCAGCACGCGGGTGCGCGTGGGGTGGTGCTGGTGTCGGCTGTTGGGGGCGCCCGCGTGCGAGTAGGGGTCCACGTGCATGCCGTGGATGAAGAGGCAGGGCGGGGAGAGCTCGGCCCGCACGTAGCCCTCGGCGATCGACACCTTTCCGGCCCGCACGCTCTTGACCTCGGTGCCGAAGAGCTTGATGCCCACCTCGAGCGTTTCGTCGATGCGGTAGTCGTGCCGCGCCTTGCGGTTGTGGATCTCGGGGGTGTCGGCGGGCTTGCGGGGCTTGGTCATGGCGTGGGCCGCAAGCGGTCGGGGGGCGGCGGGTGGAAGGGTGAGTGGGGGGGGGTGTGGGTGGGGGGGTGGGGTCAGAGGATTTCGACGACCTCGAAG
>JACVCL010000208.1 GCA_016742075.1 Phycisphaerales bacterium | reverse complement strand
CCCCTTGGACCGCCCCGAAGCCCCTTCCGGAGTCGTTCGACACCCCCCGCCTCACCCTGAGGCCCTGGCGCCCGTCGGAGGGCCCGGCCATGCTCGCCGCGCTCAACGCCGACCGCGCCAACCTGCTCCCGTGGCTCCCCTGGGTCGCCTCAGACAGCCGGACCGTCGAAGAGTGCACCTTCCACATCGAGCGCTTCCGGCGCGAACGCGAGAACCCCGCCGGCGCCGACTTCATCGTCGGCATCTTCGACCGCGCCACCGGCGAGGCCCTGGGCGGCACCGGTTTTCACCGCATGCGAACCGCGTTCCACGAAGCCGAGATCGGCTACTGGATCCGCGCCGACCGCCAGCGCCGCGGCTATTGCACCGAGGCCGTCGCCGGACTGCTCACTTGGGCCTTCACCCCACAGGACCGCGCAGGGTGGGGCCTCCGCCGCATCCACATCCAGTGCGCCGCCGCGAATGTCGCCTCGGCGACGGTGCCGCGGAAACTCGGCCTGCGACAGGAAGCGCTCATCCGCGCCGAGCGATGGATCCCAAGCCTCGGCTGGGCCGATTCGCTGGTCTTCGCCGTCCTCGCTCAGGAATGGGACTGCGCGGCAAGCCGCCTGCGCCCCGCGCCGCCGGCCTGACCACCGGCCGCCGTTATCACCCCCACCCCACCGCCCCCCGGGATTACCCCGGAAGCCCAGCCGCGACAACTTCCCGCGCCGCCGTGGCTCCGGGCGGCCCTCGCCGCAGCGTGCCCGCCACCCCGTCGATGCCCTCCGCCATGGAGCTCGACGCCGCGGTCATCTTCTGGGCCCTGGTCCTCGGTACCGCGGGTCTGGCCGTGACGATTTACGGCAAGAAGGCCCAGTGCCCCCGGTGCGTGGCCCTGGGCGTCGCGATGATGGTCACGCCGTATTTCACCCAGAGCGCCGCCCTCGAGGTCGTTCTCCTGGCCCTGGGCCTCGGCTCCTGGCGGGCCTTCGCCCTGGGGGCCTGACCCGTCCCGGCCTCGCTACCATGGCGGTTCACCCCTTCGAAAGGACCGCCATGCGCGCCGCCGCCCGCCACATCCTCGTCAAGACCGAGCAGCAGGCTCGCGACCTCAAGACCCAGATCGACGAGCAGGGCGCCGACTTCGCCGCGCTCGCCAAAAAGCACTCCTCCTGCCCCAGCGGCCGGTCGGGCGGCGATCTCGGCGTCTTCGGCAAGGGCGACATGGTCCCGGAGTTCGATCGGGTCGTGTTCTCGGACCTCGCCTTGGGCAAGACGTCCGACCCGGTCAAGACTCAGTTCGGATACCACCTCATTCAGGTGACCAAGCGCATCCCCTGACGCCGATCGGCCACCGGTGGATCCCCTCAATCGTCTGGGAAAATCTCCCGGCGCGGGCAGAAACCGCTGGACATCGTTGGTTTCCGAATTAGGATTCATCCTGCACGGTGCTCAGGAGTCAGACCCTTGCACCCGCAATCGTGATCGCGTCGGCGGAAGTTGAGCCGCTGCCGTGGTCGGAGTCCTACGAGGGAAGCCGGGCTTCGCCCGCCGCTCCGGCGGTTTGGCGCGCACCCGGGTTCTAGCGAGTCGGCGGCGTCGCCCGCACAGCGGCGCCCCGGCGGAGGATCGGCCATGCCCACGGCCACCATGCCCGCTCTCGGCCACGACGCCCTGCACCGCGCGGTCTTCAACGACGCCGCGATCTCCGCCTACTGGGTCGCCCAGGCCCGACAGGCCGAGCGCCGCCACCGCGACTGCGACGCCAACACGTACTTCCTCGCGACCCCGCTCGAGGCCGCGGCCGACGATCTGGCTCACCGCCTCGCCGAGGCGTTCCCCGAAGCCGCGTCCGACGCGCTGCTCGTCATCGCCGGCGAACTGCTGGACCTCGCCACCCGCAAGCCGTCGCGCCCGCGCCGCTCGGGCGGCTCCCGCTTCTGGCAGAGCCTCCGCGACGCCTTCGCGACCCCGCTGCCCGCCCACCCGGCGCTGCGGTAAGCCCCGCCCGCCAACCCGGATGTTCCCTCAAGCCTCTTTCGGCGCCGAGCCGGGAGGCTTGTTTGTGCGCGCCACCAGTTCGTCGAGCATCACGCACGCGCGCCGAAGGTGGGGGATCGTGATCGACCCGCCCACGACCAGCGCCACGTTCATCGCGTCCTCGATCTGCTTCACGCTCCAGCCCACGCGCACGCAGTTCTCGAGGTGGTAGTTGATGCAGTCGTCGCACCGCAGCACCGCCGACGCCACCAGGCCCAGCAGTTCCTTGGTCCTCTCGTCGAGCCCGCCCTCGCCGGTCAGGTCCTCGTAGGCCGCCGAGTCGAGCCGCAGAAAACGCTTGATCCCCAGGTGATCGCACGCCTGAAGCCGCGCCTGCGCTTTGGCCCGCGCCAGCCGGAACGCTTCGAAACTGTCGTAGCTCATCGGCGCAGTGTAGACCCGGCCCACGACAAGCGAAAACACACGGCGATTCTCGCGGACAAACGCCTCTCCGCCGAAACCTCGCCGCCGCTTCAAGCCGTGCGGTGGCGCCGCGCCCACTTTCACAGGCAACACACACGCCGTGCCGACGTTCAGCCGATCAGCACGCGCCATGGCCCGCGCGAGCGCCGTGTCGGCGCACCGCGGGCCATCACGAAAGTGGTTCACGCCATGAAGAAGCTCGCCGCCCTCACCCTCGCCCTGGCCTTCCCCCTCTCCGCGACTCTCCCGGCCCTCGCCACCACACCAAGCCGCTCCGACACGCCGGGCCATGCCGCCAAGGGTGGCAAGGGCGCCAAGACCACCAAAAAGTCGGGCCGGAAGAACCTCAAGAAGCATCACCGCCACCACGCCAAGCCCGGCTCCACCCCCACGAACACCTCCGGCTCGGGCAGCCAGGGCTTCACGAAGTAAACCGCGCGATCGCCACGTCTCACACTCCGCACGCCGCGGGACGACCCCACCCCGGGTCGGGTCCCGCGGCGTGCGGTCGTTCTTGGCCCGATACCGAACATTTTTCTAACACTACACCAGCTCCCGGTGGGTTCGGGGGTGTGGTGGGCCGCTCGCGGACTCCCCGCGGCCTGCCACTTTGACCGCCCCGCCGGGCCCGGCGGCGCGCCCTTGGCAGGGGACCGGGACGGGCCGCGGCGGCTAACCCGCCGAATCCCAAGCATTTGCACGACCGAGCGAGTGGCCCCGGCGTTGTTGTCTCAATCGCGGCATGGTCGCCCTGCGCTCCGCCTTCGGACCCTCCTTCGATCCGCCCATGGGCGGC
>JACVCL010000026.1 GCA_016742075.1 Phycisphaerales bacterium | reverse complement strand
GGGGGGGGGGGGGGGGGGGGGGGGGGGGGGGGGGGGGGGGGGGGGGGGGGGGGGGGGGCCGGCCGTGCCGTCGGGGGTGAGCGACTGGCGGAGCAGGGCCAGGGCGGCCTTGAGGCGCGAGGCGATGGTGTTGGGGCTGCGGCCGGTGGCAAGGGCGATCTGCTCGACGGTGAGGCCGACGACGTGGCGGAGCAGGACGGCCTCGCGCATGGGGCGGGGCAGGGCGTCGACGGCAGCGCGCACGCGGGGGGCCTCCGGGCGGTCGGCGCCCGGCGCCGGATCGGCCGCCGACGGGAAGGCCGCGGGGCGGGCGGCCTCGCGCCGGCTCCGGCGGAGGGCGGTGCGCCGGAGCATGAGGGCCTCGCGCCGGACGGCGCGGGAGAGAAACGCGCGGACATCTCGCACCGCGGCGGCCTTCCAGAAGGGCATGGTGACGGCGCGGCAGAGGGTGTTCTGCACCGCGTCGTCTTCGCTGCCGGGGGCGATGGCTCGGGCGTAGGCGAGCAGCGACGGGGCGAGCAGCGCATGGAAACGGCCCGCGGCCGCGTCGTCGCCGCGGCGGCAGGCCAGGAAGAGTGCGCGGAGCTCGGCTTCGTCGGCGGGCATCAGAGGGGGTCGGCGAGGAGGTGGAGCGTGTCGGAGACGGCCGAGCGGCTGTCGGCGTAGCGCTTGCGGAGGTGGCCCAAGGCGGGCAGGAGCACGCGGCCCGAGACGCCGAACTCGCCGGCCTGGACGCGCCGCTCGATGTCGGCAAACCGCTGCTCTCCGTCGGGGGCGTCGATGGCGGCCGCGGCCTCGTCGTAGGCGCGGAGGGCGCTCTGGAGGTCGGCGCGGAGCAGGCCGGGGTCGTCGGCGCGGGTCAGCTCCTTGAGCATGGCGGCGGCGGGGCTCTTGTCTCCGCCGCCGAGGGCGGCGAAGACGGCGGCGGCGTCGGGCTGGCCGACCTGGCGGAGCATCCAGTTGCCGAAGATCTCCTTCTCGTCGAGGATCGACCGCTTGAGGGCGAAGGGGTCGGCGGCGTCGAAGCCGGCGAGCGCCTCGCGGAGTGCGGCCCTGGCGCGGGCGTCGAGGAGTTTGCGGTCGAGGGCGTAACGGACCACGCCGTCGGTGTACCTGAACATGGCGAGGGAGACCAGCGAGGAGATCAG
Organism: Phycisphaerales bacterium; assembly: GCA_016742075.1. Taxonomy (GTDB): domain Bacteria; phylum Planctomycetota; class Phycisphaerae; order Phycisphaerales; family UBA1924; genus JACVCL01. The sequence goes on along the minus strand of JACVCL010000026.1, from coordinate 20,511 downwards.
CGTGCGGTCGTTGCTGGCGTGCCGAGCCATGCGGTAGCCGGCGGCGAGGCGCTCGGTGGCGCCGGCGGCGTCGCCCGCGTCGAGCAGGCGGCGGGCGTCGAGGCCCAGCAGCCTGATCGAGGCGCGGAGCGGCGGGAGGTGCGGCAGGAGCATGGCGGCGCCGGCGTCGTAGTCGAGGCCGAAGTCGCAGCCGGCGCGGGCCGAGCCGCGGATGAGCTCGCCCACGGTGTCCTGCTGCTGAGAGAGCACCTCGACGGCCCGGGCGTCGAGGCGGCACTCGGGGGACTCGGGCCGCTGCTCGGCGAGATCGTCGATCTGCTTGCGCCGCTCGGGCGTGGTCATGGCGAAGGCCCGCCAGTACCACAGGGCGGCGTTGTCGCTCAGGGTCGTGGGATGCTCGGGCCGCGGGGCCGCCGTCGCGGCGCCGGCCGGGGCGGCCGGGCTCGGGGCTGCGGCGGGGGCATTGGGCGCGGCGGCCGCGGCGCTCAGTGTGCCGGCGATGCACAGGGCGGAGATGATGGACTTCACGATGGGATGCTCCAAAGGGTCCGGGGTTCGACGGGGCGATTCTGGGGGGGGACGGCAGGGGGTTGGCCCGGGGCGCCCGCCCTGGGGTAGATGCCGCCGCGGCCGCGGTCAGGTCATCGAACCGGGAGATTCCGGCGTGTGGGCCGCGTGCCCTGACCGGCCCCGAACGGCGGGCCGTGGTCTTGACGGGATCACGACCGCCTGGCCCGGCTTGGCGCGGAGGATGCGCGAGCGCTCGCGCCCGGCGGCTTTGAGCAGGCGCTCCATAGGCTCGTCGGGGTGCTCATCGCCGAGCTGGAAGGTGGAGTGGTGCACCGGGAGCAGGGCCCGGGCGCCCAGGCGGGCGAACATGGCCCAGACCTGCTCGGGGTCGGCGTGGGCGTGGATCCACGGCTCGTAGGCGCCGATGCCGAACACGGCGAGGTCGACGGGGCCCAGGTGATCGAAGGCGTGGGTGTGGGCCGTGTCGCCGGCCAGGAGGACGCTGCCGCAGGGCTGGCCCGGCCGGAGCAGGTAGCTGTTGTAGCCGCGGTGGCGGTCCCAGGCGGTGCGGGCGCCCCAGTGACGCGGTTTGACGGCGCGGACGGTGAGAACCGGCCCGGCGCCGTCGGGGGTGAAGTTGAAGGTGCCGCCCCAGTCGAGCTCGTGCACGGGGCCGAAGCCGGGCGGGATGAGCCGGCGTGTGCGGCGGGCGGTAACGACGGTGGTGCCGGGTGAGGCGATGGCGCGGAGCGTCGGGCGGTCGAGGTGGTCGAAGTGGGCGTGGGTGATGAGGAGCAGGTCGATGGGAGGCAGCTCGGCCGGCAGCACCGGTGGCGGGGCGGTGCGGCGGACGCCCACGGTCCAGCCGATCCGGCCGCCGAGGCGCACGCCGATGCGGTGCGAGAGCACGGGGTCGACCAGCACCGTCCGGCCGGCGATGCCGAGCAGGATCGAGGCGTGGCCGAGCCAGGCGGCGACGCCGGCGCCGTCGAGGGCGGCGTTGCGCTCGCAGGCGCGGGCCCAGGCGCGGGCGAAGCGGCTCGGGGACCTCGGCGCGGCGTGTCCGGCGATCGAGAGCAGCTCCTTGGAGTACCGCCGGGCGCCGGAGCGCAGGGCCTTGGCGACAAACTGGGCTTGGCGACGCACCGCGTGCTGCTCCGCTGATCCCCCCGACCGACGGTAGGCGGCGGCATGGCGCGGGTCCGATAGCGCCCGTCGGGGGCGGAATCGCTTCCATCGGCGGCCTCACGGCGGTGAACCGGGCCCCGGGGCCGCGTCGATGCTCCTCCGGGCAGCGTCCAACGCCGCCGCCCCTGGGAGGCCCCGATGCCGCACGACCACAGCAACCCTCCGCCGGGGCCGCCGCACGGGCCGCACAGCCCACCGCTGAAGAGCAGCTTCGAGGGCGACCCCGACCTGCGGGACCTTGTGGACATGTTCGTGTCGGAGATGCCCGCGCGGATCGCCTCGCTCGAGGAGGCGTGGCGCACGGGGGAGGCGCATCGGCTGATGGTGCTGTCGCACCAGCTGAAGGGTTCTGGCGGGGGCTACGGGTTCGGTCCCATCGGCGACGCGGCGGCGCGCGTCGAGGCGGCGCTGAAGGCCGGGCCCGAGACGCTGGAGGCCCTGCGGCCCCAGTTCGAGGAGCTGATCGACCTGTGCCGGCGTGCGGCGTTCTGAGAGGCTGGCCGCGGGAGGCATCGACCGATGGAACTCGAGCAATCGCTCATCCTGGTGATCGGCGAGGATCCCGGCGTGGCCGGGGCCATCTCGGCTCAACTGCGGAGCGAGCCGGTCGTGGTGCGGTCGGCGACGGACGCGGTGTCGGGGGTGAACACGGCCGCGGAGGCCGGGCCGTCGCTGGTGCTGCTCGACCTGTCGCCGGCCCACGGCGGCGGGCTCGCGGCGCTGCGGGCGCTGAAGGCCGACGCGCGGACGATCGGCATCCCGGTGGTGATGATCACGGGCGCCGGCGACGGCGCCGGGCGCGCGGCGGCGCTGGAGCTGGGAGCCGCGGACTTTCTCGCCCGGCCGTTCGACGGCGCCGAGGTGCGGGCGCGGGTGGCATCGATGCTGAACCAGAGGCGGCTGGCCGAACTGCTCGAGCAGCGCGCGATGATCGACGCGCTCACGGGGCTGGGCTCGCGGCGGAGCCTCGAGCGTTCGCTGGAGCGGGAGCTGGCGCTCGCCGCCCGCACAGGGGCGCCGGTGGGCGTGCTGGCGATCGACCCCGACGGGCTGAGTCGGCTGAACGACGCCGAGGGGCACGCCTTCGGCGACGCGGTGCTGCGCGAGCTGGCGCGGGTGATCCGCTCGTCGCTGCGGATCTCGGACGTGCCCTGCCGGAACGGAAGCGGGTTCGCGGTGGTGCTTCCGAACACCGACGCGGCGGGCGCGGCGGTGGTGGGAGAGCGGATCCGCGCGGGGCTGGAGGCCGCGCGATGGCCGCGGAAGCCGGCGGCTCGGGTCACGGCCAGCTTCGGCGCCGTGAGCGGGGTGGTCGGGGCCGATGACGTCCGTGGGCCGGGGGGCGTGGCGGCGCTGGCCCGGGGGTGGCTGGACTCGGCCGAGCGGGCGATGGCGGCGGCACGGGCCGGCGGCGGCAACCGCGTGGTGGTCGGGCGGCAAGGAGGATCTGGGGAGGGGGCGGACGCCGGGAATTCCCCGCCCCCCCGGACTTTGGTGAAGAGCGAGGCGGCGTAGGCCGATCGCTCCCGGCCGTTTCCGCGCATCGCCGTCGCCGCCGCACGTCCCCCGGCGAGGGGACCGGAGCCCCCGCGTGAGCCTTCGCGAAAAGCCCATTCTTCTGCTCGTCGACGACTCGCCGATGATGCACCGGCTGCTCTCGGCCAAGCTCAAGGACGAGAGCCTCGAGATCGTCGCGGCGTTCTCGGCCGCGGAGGGCCACGAGCTGGCCGGGTCGCACCAGCCGGCGCTGATCCTTGTCGACATCATGATGCCCGAGATGAACGGGCTGGAGTTCCTGCGGAAGCTCAAGAGCGACCCGCGGACGATGCAGATCCCGGTGATCGTGCTGTCGGCGACGACGAAGATCGAGGACAAGGTGGCGGCGTTCGAGATCGGCGCGATGGACTTCGTGCCCAAGCCCTTCGAGCTGCTGGAGCTGCGTGCCCGCATCGACTCGGCCCTGCGCATCACGCGGCTGATGCGGCTGCTCGAGCAGCGGGCCCGCATCGACGGCCTGACCGGCCTGTGGAACCGCGCGTACTTCGACGAGCGGCTGGCGGCCGAGCTGTCGGCGGTGGAGCGCAAGGAGCAGCCGCTGGCGCTGGCGATGTGCGATCTCGACCACTTCAAACGGCTGAACGACTCGTTCGGCCACTCGGCGGGCGACATGGTGCTGCAGAGCTTCGCGGCGCTGCTGAACCAGGAGCTCCGCGGGTACGACGTGGCCTGCCGCTACGGCGGCGAAGAGTTCGCGGTGATCATGCCGGGCACCACCGTGGAAGAGGGCGTGATCGCCTGCGAGCGCGTGCGGCGGGTGCTGGAAGTGAAGGCCTGGCCACGCTTCCCCGACATCCACGCCACGGGTTCCTTCGGCGTCACGGGCGTGGGGCTGGCCGGCTCGACGGAGCCCGCCGCGTGGATCGAGGCCGCCGACCGGGCGCTCTACGCCGCCAAGTCGGGCGGTCGGAACCGAGTGCTGGCGTACGACCCGGCGACGATGCACGAGGGCGACCCCAAGAAGACCGTCGGGACCATTCCCCCCGCGGCCGGCGCCGCCGCGGTGACCGAGGAACGCCGGCGCAAGGCGGGCTGAGCCGCAGGGGTCAGGTCGCCAGCCGCCACGAGCGGCCGTCGCGCACCACCGGGCGGTAGAGCGTGTCGCGCTCGATGGGCTCGAAGCCCGCGTCGCGGATGGCCTTGCACAGGTCGCGCACGCCCACCTCCTGGTGCGTGGACGAGCCGCCGACCTTGGTGATGTCGTACCAGACCACCGTGCCGTCGATGTCGTCGGCGCCGCTGGTGAGCTGCAGCCCGGCCATGCCGAGCGTCTGCATGATCCAGAACGCCTTGACGTGCGGGAAGTTGTCGAGCATCAGCCGCGCGACGGCCAGCGTGCGCAGGTTCTCCAGCCCGCTGGGGCCGGGCAGGTGCTCCAGGTCGCTGCCGTCGGGGAAGAAGGGCAGCGGGATGATGGTCTGGAAGTAGCCGGGCGAGGCCGCGCCGGAGGCGACGGCACCGGGGCCGAAGACCTTGTGCTCGGGCAGCGGGGTGCCCGGGCGCGTGAGCGTGATCTCGGGGATGTCGGCCCCCTCGTCGGCGGTGTAGCCCAGGTGGCCGCCGTTGGCGGGAGCATGGGCCGCGCCGCGCGTCTCGCGCCGGTCGACGCCCGTGTAGCCCAGCCGCATCAGGGCGCGGTCCTGGGCCCGGCGGAGCATGTCCATGTGCACCAGCCGCTCTTCGCGGCGCTCGATGTGCCCGTAGAGCAGGGTGGCGTTGCTGTTGAGCCCTAGCTCGTGGGCCACGCGGTGCACGTCGAGCCAGACGTCGGAGCGGATCTTGCCCTTGTACGCCTCGTCGTGGACGCGGTCGTCGAACACCTCGGCCCCGCCTCCGGGCAGGCTGCCCAAGCCGGCTTCTTTCAGGCGCTCGAGCACCCAGCGGATGCCCGCCTGGCGGTCGTTCTGCTTGTACACCTTGGCCACCTTGGCCAGGTGCACGATCTCGACCGCGGTGAACGCCTTCACGTGCAGGTCGGAGCCCAGTTCGCGGGCGGTCGTCTTGATGGTGCGGACGAGCTCGGGGTAGTAGTCCCACGGCAGGTACGGGTGGAGCCCGCCGACCGAGTGCATCTCGGTGGCCCCGGCCTCGACGGCGCGGCGGACTTCCTCGCGCACGTAGTCCATGTCGCGCGTGTAGGCGCCGGGCTCGTCTTTCTTGCGGTAGAACTCGCAGAACTTGCAGGAGAGGGCGCACACGTTCGAGTAGTTGAGGTGGCGGTTGATGTTGTAGAACGCCCGGTTGCCGTGCAGCCGCCGACGCACCGTGTCGGCCATCTCGCAGACGGCCCAGAGGTCGGGGGTGTCGAAGAGGACGGCGCCGTCTTCGAGCGAGAGCCGCTCGCCGCGGTCGACCTTGGCGCCGATCGCCGCCAGCCGCGGGTCGCGCACGACGCCGCGGCCTCGGACCCTGGGCTGTGCCTGCATCGCGGTCGCCATCGTCGGGGAGCCTCCTGCGGCGGCCGCGTGTCGGCGGGGACCGAACCCCGGGCCACGCGGCGGCCAGTTTTCACTCTTCCGTGAAAGTTGCCGTCAGCATAGGCGTCCGGGGCCGGCGCTGGAGGGTGGGCGGGCGAGGGTAACGGTTATCGGACTGTGTATGTCGAAGGCCGGGGCGTGGCGGACGCGCGGGGCTCGCCTGACCGGAACAGGCCAAACCCGCGCTCCCGGCCGGGCCGCCCGCGGTGCAGGCGGGCGGCGGTCGGGCCGATGCCCGAGGGCCGAGTCTTCCTTTGCCCGCCGACGAACCCGGAAGGTCCTGCCGATGAGCCAGCCCGAGACGCCGACCCCGTCCCAGACCGTCTCTCCGGCCGCCGCGTCCACGCCGGCGGTCTCACCCGGCGACTCCGCGCTCAAGGCGTTGGCGGACATCCGGAGCCAGCTCGAGTCGCTGGAACGGTTGACGGCCGAGCGTGAGCAGCAGAGCGTCTCGTTGGCGGCCCGGCAGGCCGCGCTCGAATCGCGGCAGGCGGACCTCGACCGCGCGGCGGGCGAACTGTCGTCGCGGGCCGGGGAACTGGAGGCGCGGGCGGCGGCGCTGGCCGAGCAGCAGGCCGCGCTGGAGCGCGAGCGGGAGCAGACCGCTCAGCGTCAGCAGGCTGTGGAGCGGGCCGCCGAGGAACTCCGCGCCCAGGCGCAGGAGCTGGCCTTGCGCGAGCAGGGCGAGAACGCGCGCCGGGAAGAGCTGCGCGCGATCGGCGAGGATCTGAGCCGGCGCGCCGCCGAGCAGGAGGAGCAACGGCGGGCCCTGGACGCGGCCCACGCCGAGATCGAGCAGCGCTCGCGCAGCCTCGACGATCGCGGCGGCGAGCTCGACGCGGCCGAGCGGCGGTCGGCGCAGGAACGCGAGAAGCTTGAGGCGGAGGCCTCGGAGCTCGCCCGGCAGCGGCAGGACTTGGACGCCGGGCGGGCCGAGCTCGACCGGCTGAAGACCGAGCTCGAAGAGGCGGGCCGGCAGAGCGAGCAGCGTCTGGCCGAGTTCTCGGCCGCCCGCGAGCAGCTCGCCGAGCGTGAGCGCGCCGTGGAGGCGCAGCGCCAGACCGTTGAGCGCCAGGCCCGGGCGCACGACGAGGGGCGCGAGAGCCTGAGCGAGGCCCGGCAGCAGCTGGAGGCCGCGCTCCGCCGCCTGGGCGAGCAGGAGCAATCGCTCACCGCGTCGCGCGAGGAGCTGGCCGGCCTGCGCGAGGAGCTCGCGGCCGCGAGGCAGGGCCGGCAGGAGGCCGAGTCGCGGTTCGCCGCCGCGTCGGCCGAACTCGACAGCCTGCGGAATGCCGCGCCCGCGGCGCCGGCGGGGGCGGGGGCGGGGGGAGAGTCCGAGCACTGGGCGCGGCGTGCCGAGCGGCTCGCGAAGTACAAGTCGCTGCTGCAGGCGCAGGCGAGCAAAATCACGACGGCCCGCGACGTGCTGTCTCAAAGGCAGCAGGCGATCGTTCAGGGGCAGCAGCAGCTGGCGCAGGAGCGAGCGGCCCTCGACCGGGCGCAGGCCGAGGTGCGGGCCGCCAAGGCCGAAGTGGAGGCCGGGCGCGGCGAGATCGCCAAGAGCCAGAAGGACTTCGCGCTGGCCGTGGAGTTCAAGAAGGACCTGGCGCGCGAGCGGCAGGCGCTGGCCGAGGCGGCGGCCCGGATGGCGGGCCGCTCGGCCCAGGGCAAGACGGGCGTGGCGGTGCTGTGCCTCACCGTGTGCCTGGCGCTGGTCTGCGCCGGGGCGTGGTGGCTGACGAACATGCTCGTGAAGCCGGTGTATCTGGCCGGGGCCACGCTCTCGATGGACGGTCGCGACGCCGAGGGTGGCGTGAAGCCCGAGAGCGTCAAGAGCTGGCAGGAGTACCAGGAGCAGATCGCCCTCGACGAGCAGCTTCTGAAGGACGTCGCCGACCGCCTGCGTCAGCAGGGGCTGGTGGACGTCGCCTCGCCCGCGCAGCTGCGGGCCAGGCTCGAGCGCGACCTCAAGACCTCGACCGCGGGCGACGGGCAGATCGCCCTGACGCTCAAGGCGCCGGGCCAGGCCCGGGCCGGGCGCATCCTGGAGACCTACGCGATGGCCCGCGCCCGGATGGCCAACGACACCCGCGACATGCGGCCCGACGCGGCCAGCACGCTGCTGGTGTCGCAGGCCTCGGCCGACGCGGAGCCCGTCGAGGACCCGCGCCTGGCGATCTTCGGGGCCATCGCCGGTGCGGCCAGCGCGGTGCTGCTCTTCGGCGGCGTCGTGCTGTACCGCCGCCAGCTCTCGAAAGACCGGCTGGAGTTCGCCGCCGACCTGCCGGCCCCGGCCCGCGCACCGGCGGGCCTGTCGGCCGCCGAGGACCCCGACAGCAGCCGCGCCGCGGAGAACATGGGGCTCAAGGCCATCGAGTGAAGGGCGGGGCGATACACTCGCCCCCTATGCCCGCGAACGTTCCCGAGATCCTGAGTCAGCGGCTGCTGGAGGCGATGCGGTCGGCGGTCGGCGGCACGCTGCCCCAGGGCGCTTCGCCGGCGCTCTCGCCCGCCAAGAACCCGCAGTTCGGCGACTTCCAGGCCAACGGCTGCATGGCCCTGGGCAAGCAGGTGGGCAAGCCGCCCCGCGATCTGGCTGCCGCGGTGGTGGGGTCTCTCGCTCGCGACGCGGCGTTCCTGGAGATCGCCGAGGCGCCCGAGGTGGCCGGGCCGGGGTTCATCAACATACGCCTGAAGCCCGCCGCGCTGGCCTCGGCCCTTGACGCGATGGACGGCCCGGCCCTGGGCGTGCCAGCCCCGGCCCCGGCGCGGACGGTGGTCGTGGACCTCTGCGGCGTGAACCTGGCCAAGGAGATGCACGTCGGGCACCTCCGCGCGACGGTGATCGGCGATGCACTCGCCCGGCTGCACGCCCGCCTGGGGCACCGGGTGCTGCGGCAGAACCACTTCGGCGACTGGGGGCTGCCCATCGCGATGGTGACGCTGGAGGTGAAGACGCGTTCCGAAGCGGGCCGGCTCGACATGGCCTCGCTCACTCTCGATCGGCTGGAGGCCCTGTACCGGCACGCCAAGGCGGCGAGCACGCCCGACAAGGCGGCGCTGGCGCTGTGCCGCCGGCACGGCCTGGGGCCCAAGGCCACGGCCGAGTGCGAGGCCCAGGCCCTGGCGGCCGAGGAGAACCTGGCCCGTGCCAAGTCGGCGCTCGTGGCGCTGCAGAGTCACGACCCCGCGTACGTGCGGGTGTGGGAGCGCATCAGCGAGGTGACGCTGGCGGCGTGCTTCGAGAACTGCCGCCGCCTGCACGCCGACGTCACGGGCGAGCACACGGCCGGCGAGTCGTCGTACGCCGAGGAGCTCGCCCCGCTCGTGGCCGACCTGGAGGCCAGACGCGTGGCCGAGCCCTCCGACGGGGCGCTGGTCATCCGGCTCGACGAGTTCGGCATCAAGGAGCCGGTGATCGTCCGCAAGTCCGACGGCGGCTTCATCTACGCCACCACCGATCTGGCCGCGATCCGCCGGCGCGTGCAGAAACTCGGCGGCGAGGTGGTGATCTACGCGGTCGACGCGCGGCAGTCGCTGCACTTCAGGCAGGTCTTCGCCGGGGCCCGCAAGGCCGGCTACACCCGGACCGCATCGGGCGCCGAGGCGACGCTGGTGCACGCGGCCTTCGGCACCGTGCTGGGCGAGGACGGCCGCCCCTTCAAGACCCGCTCGGGCGACAACGTGAAATTGGCGGATCTGCTCGACGAGGCGGTGGCCCGGGCCGAGCGGGCCGTGGCCGAGAAGAACCCGGCCCTGGACGCCGCCGAGCGCCGCCTGGTCGCCGAGGCCGTGGGCATCGGGGCCATCAAGTACGCCGACCTCTCCAGCGACCGCATCAAGGACTACGTCTTCAGCTTCGACCGCATGCTGGCCTTCGAGGGCAACACCGGCCCCTACCTGCAGTACGCGCTGGCCCGCATCCGCTCGATCTTCCGCAAGGCCCGGGAGCAGCTGGGCATCGACGAGGCGTCGCTCGTCTCCCGCCGCGCCGCCCTCGCCCTGAGCGCGCCGGAGGAGAAGGCGATCGCCCTCGAACTGCTGAAGTATCCGGGCGTTCTCGCCGCCTCGGCCGAGGCGTGCGAGCCCCACCGCCTCTGCGGATACCTCTACGACCTCGCCACGGCGTTCAGCGCCTTCTTCTCCAACTGCCCGGTGCTGCAGGCGCCCGACGACGCCACGCGCCTCTCGCGCCTGCGGCTGTGCCACCTCACCGGGCGCGTGCTGAAGGACGGCCTCGATTCGTTGGGCCTCATCCCGCTGGAGCGGATGTAGTCTGCCGACGGCGGGCGGTTGGGCACCGCACGGCTGCGCGGCCCGGCCACCGCCCCATATCTGGGCACGGAAAACCCGGAATTTGTCATTGCCCGTCACCGGTTTCGCCCGCATACTCCCCAGCCGCTGCGATGCGCCCGCGATCGGCGCGGGGGGAATACCCCACTTGCGGGGATTCTTGGCATGCGGCTGATCCTAGAAAGGACCGTTCAGATGCGACTGACTCACGCCGGCCTGACCGTGGCCCTCCTCACCTTGGCCGCGGGCACTGCGGTCGCGGTCGACGCCCCCGCCCCTGGCACCCCGGGGCACTCGGCGATTGCCCCGATGTTCGAGAACCGGGCCCCCGGGGCCGCGGCGCCGCTGGCGCCGCTCTCGCCCGACGCCGAGGCTCTGCTCAAGGAGTTCCCGGGCCTGAGGATCCTGCGTTCGAGCAACAACCAGACGACCTTCTACGGCATGCCGATGACCTTCGGCCCCACGCCGGCCGACGCCGCGGGCCAGTTCCTGGCCCGGCACGGCGGGGCGCTGGGCCTGGCGGGCTCGGGCCTGAGCGAGGCCTGGCGGGCCGAGAGCGAGGGGCGGTTCGTGGTGTTCGCCTACACCCAGACGATCGACGGCCTGCCGGTGGAGTTCGGGCACGTGCGCGTGCTGGTGCACCGCAACGAGAACGGGGAAGTGGCGCCGGACCGGCTGCCGCGGGTGGTGTACGCCTCGGCGACCGTGGCCGACGGCTCGGCCGGGCTGAACGCCGCGCAGGTGACGGGCGAGGACGCCGCGATCCTGGCGTCGGGCCAGGCGGCGTTCCGGAACCTGCCGGTGTGGGGCGCGGCCGAGGAGGTGGTGTGGTTCGGCAACGGCTCGTGGACCCAGCCGCGGCGGGCGTGGCGCGTGGTGGGTGAGGAGCCCGAGCTCAGCCGCCGCCAGAAGTACTCGGTGTTCATCGACGCGGCGACGGGCGACACGATCCACGTCCGCAACGAGGTGCTGAACTTCGATCAGGCGGGCACCGTGCAGGGGCGGGCCACCCCCGGGCTGGGCGCCGACACCGCCTCGAACCCGCCGGTGCTGCGTCCGATCTGGAAGATGAACATCACCGCCGCGGGCATCGGCTCGGCGTTCAGCAACAGCCTGGGCCAGTTCCTGATCGACGTGCCGACGGCCGACCCGGTGACGCTCACGGCGAGCGTGAGCGGCGGCCAGTTCGTCGACGTCAACGAGCGGACCAGCGGGCAGGTCGAGCTTTCGCTGAGCCAGGCCGCCACCCCCGGCACCCCGGCGACGCTCACGTTCAACAACAGCCCGACCCAGTTCGCCACGGCCCAGGTGAACGCGTTCGTGCACACCATCAGCACGCACGACTTCTTTCGCAGCCGCGGCACGCTGACCGGGCTCGACATCGTGCTGCCCGCGAACACCGGCGTGACCGGCGCGTGCAACGCGTTTTTCGACGGGGCCTCGATCAACTTCTACAACGCGGGCGTCAGCGGCAGCACCTCGTGCAACAACACCTCGTTCTCGACGGTGATCGCCCACGAGTACGGCCACTTCATCGTCAACCGCCTGGGCCTGGGCCAGGGCGGCTTCGGCGAGGGCTTCTCCGACGTGGTGGCGATGCTGCAGTACGACACCGGCATCGTCGGCCAGAACTTCACGACCTCGGGCGGCATCGTCCGCAACCCGCAGGACGCCAACCAGCAGTACCCCTGCTCGTCCACGGCGGTGCACACCTGCGGGCAGATCATCGGCGGCGTGTTCTGGGAGACCCGCCGGAACTTCACGGGCGTGTACGGCTCGGCGGCGGGCCTCACCCGGGCCCAGCAGCTGTTCGTGAGCTGGGCCCTCGTGTCGTCGGGCGGCCAGGGCACGAACTTCCTGAACTCGGCCCATCCGCAGACCGCCGTCGAGGTGCTCACCATCAACGACAACGACGGCAACATCAGCAACGGCACGCCCGACTACGCCACGATCTGCAACGCGTTCGGCCAGCACGGCATCTCGTGCCCGGCGATTGCGCCCATCGAGTTCCAGTACCCCTCCGGCCGGCCGGCGATCGTGACCCCGAACCGGACGACGCCGGTGAACGTGGTGGTCGCCCCGCTGGGCGGCACGCCCCTCGCCGGCACCGGGCGGCTGTTCTACTCCATCGACAAGGCCCCGTTCGTCGAGACGCCGATGACGGAGAACGCGCCCAACAACTACACCGCCGTGCTGCCGTCGGTGCCGTGCGGCGGCAGCATCGAGTACTACTTCCGCGCCCAGGCCACCGGCGGCAGCTTCTTCACCGACCCCGCCTCGGCCCCCGCCGCGGACTTCGTGACCGTCTCCGCCACCGGGCAGGCCATCGCCGTCGACGCCCCCTTCGAGACCACCCCGGTCGGCTGGAGCCTCGGCGTCGCGGGCGACACCGCCACCACCGGCCAGTGGACGTGGGGCAATCCCATCGGCACCACCGCCCAGCCCGAGGACGACCACACCCCCGCGCCCGGCGTGAACTGCTTCTTCACCGGCCAGGGCACCCCCGGTTCGACCAACGCCGGCGAGGCCGACGTCGACAACGGCCGCACCACCCTGCTCTCTCCGGCCTTCGACCTCACCGGCGCGGGCGACGCGAAGATCAGCTACTGGCGCTGGTACAGCAACAACCTCGGCGGCGCGCCGGGCGCCGATATCTTCGTGGTCGATATCTCCAACGACAACGGCACCACGTGGCAGCGGCTGGAGACCGTCGGCCCCACCGGCGACGGCACCACCGGCGGCTGGCGCTACGCCGAGTTCCTCGCCCGCGATGTGATCACCAGCCCCCTCGGGCAGGTGCGCCTGCGGTGGATCGCCGAGGACGCCGGCACGGCCTCGCTCATCGAGGCCGCGGTCGATGACCTGCGGATCGACCGCTACGAGTGCGCCCCGCCGCCGCCCGCCTGCGCCGCCGACATCGACGGCAACGGCTCGACGGGCGCCAACGACCTGAGCATCCTGCTCGCGGCCTTCGGCGCCGCCTCGGGCGACCCGAACTTCGTCGCCGCGGCCGACCTCGACCGCAACGGCGCCGTGGGCGCCAATGACCTCAGCGCGCTGCTGGCCGACTTCGGCTGCACCCGGCCCTGACCGGCCCGCACCGCTGAATCCGCCGACCCCGCACGGGCGGGCGCCCCAGGGCGCCCGCCCGTTTCCATGGGCCGACGATCCCGGCCCGGAACGTCTGAGAACCTCGGCGCCGCCGCCGCGGCCGGGCCGGCGATCGGGACACTTCCGAGAACGCCGGAATTCGGGCCGGAATCCCCGGGAATTCCGGTGGCCAACGGCCGGGGCCGTCGTATGTTTTGAAGAGGTCCCGGCCCGCGGAGGGGATGCCGCGCTCCGGCCCCGGAGGATCTGACGACGATGCCCCACACGCCGCGCGATGAACGCGCCCCCATGCCCTGCCGCCCGCGGGCGGCCGCGGCGGCGGTGTGGCTCGGCCTCGCCGCCGCCGTTGGCCCCGCCGGCGCCCGGCCGGACGCGGCCCCGGCCATCTCCCCGCAGGAGCAGCAGGCCTACCTGTCGGCCCTCTCGTCGCGCATGGCCCCGCCCCCGCCGACGCCCCGGGCCTTCTGCTACCCCAACGACCTCCCCCCCGATGTGCGCCGGGCGATCATCGACCGCTACAAGGCCTGGCCGTGGGCCGACGTGCTCACGGGCGGCGAGCGGTTCGTGACCGGGTCTCAGGGCGCCTGGACGCTGGGCGGCGTGGGGAACACGGGCCAGGCCCAGCCGGCAGCGCTCACCTACAGCTTCGTGCCCGACGGCGCGACGTGGGGCCTGGGCGGGGGCATCGTGGGGCCCAGCGAACTGGGAGCGCGCTTCATCGCGCTGTTCGGCCCGCTGAACCTCGACCGTGGCCGCGAACTGGTGCGGCAGTCGTTCGCCGGGTGGCGACGCGTGGCGTCGATCAGCTACTCGGAGAACCCCGACGACGGCTCGCCGATGAGCACCGACACCGCCCGCCTCCCGACACGCGGCGACATCCGCGTCGGCGGCTTGGCCGACAACGGGCAGAACTACCTGGCCTACTCGTACTACCCCCTGGGCGGGGGCGATGTCTTCGTCAACACCGCCTACTTCTTCTCCACGGCCTTCGGCAGCCCCACGAACAACTACCGGTATTTCCGCAACGTCCTGTCGCACGAGCACGGCCACGCGCTGGGGTACTTCCACGTGGTGCCGTGCGACCAGACCAAGCTCATGGAGCCGTTCGTCATCACCTCCATCGACCAGCTGAGCGTCGATGAGATCCGCGGGGCCGAGAGCAACTACGGCGACCGCTTCGCCGGCAACACCTCCGCCGCGACGGCCCGCGACTTCGGCAGCCTCACCAGCCCCGCCCTGCGCTCGGTGATCGAGCGCGAACTTTCGACCAACGGCGCCGGCGGCCCGCTGGGCACGGGCGAAGACTGGTTCCGCTTCACCCTCGGCTCGGCGCAGGATGTCACCATCACCGTGGCCCCCACGGGCGGCCAGTACACCAGCGGCCAGCAGAGCTCGGGCTGCGACGGCGCCCCCGCCACGGTGAACGCCACGCAGGCCGGCAACCTGCGCCTGGAGCTGCGCGACGTGAGCGGCGCGTCGATCATCCAGGCGGCGCCCGCCCAGCCCGCAGGCACCGCCGAGGTCATCAGCGCCCCGGGCCTCTCGCCGGGCACGTACACCGTCCGCGTCGTCGATCTGGGCCCCAACCCGCCGGCGAACCAGGTGCTGCAGCTGTACGACCTGACGATCCGCGTGGCCGGCGCCGCCGCGCCCCCGCGGGCCAGCGCTGGCCTGAGCAAGCGCTTCACCAGCTGGAACAGCGCCCAGGGCGCGTACAACAACTGCTGGTTCATGGGCGACGTCAACAGCCGCGCCGCCGAGTCCTCGGCCACGATCGTCAACTACGAGTGGGATTTCGACGGCGACGGAGTCTTCGACGCCACCGCCAGCCCGCAGGCCCAGACGCAGTACTTCTCCAACGGGCTGTACCCCGTCACCCTCCGCATCACCGACTCGAACGGCCTCTCGGCCACCGACACCATCCAGGTCACCGTCGTCGGCGCCGTCACCCGTGTCGATTCGGTCACGCCGACACAGCTCCAGGCCAGCACCACCGTGCCCGTGATCATCACCGGCGCGAACCTCAAGAACCTCACCAGTTCCTCCATGGTCACAGTGTCGGGCGGGGGCGGCGTGACGGTGGTCGGCACCCCCGTGCCCAACCCCCGGGGCACGTCCGTCAGCGGGCTGAGCTTCCAGGTGGCCCCCGACGCGCCCCTGGGCCCGCGGAACGTCATCGTCGCCAACGCCGACGGCAGCGGCACCGGCGTGGGCGTGTTCCAGGTCGTGCCCTTCGTGCCGCCGCCGCCCGGGGGTTTCTCCCTGGTCAGCCCGCAGCCATCCTCCGCCGGGCAGCCCGTGACGCCCACGCTCGCGTGGTCGGCCGCTTCCGGAGCCACCTCGTACACCGTGACCGTCGCCACCGACGCCGCGCTGGCCAACATCGTGGCGCAGGGCAGCGGGCTCACCACCACGTCGTGGACGGTTTCCCCGCCGCTGGCCAACAGCACGACGTACTTCTGGGGCGTCCGCGCGAGCAACGCGGTGGGCAATACCGCGTCGACACCTTCTTCACAGAGTTTCACGACCGTCATCCCGGCCGGGCCCGGCGCGTTCTCGCTCAGCGCGCCGGCCGAGAACGCCCAGGGTGTGCCGGTGCGGCCCACGCTCTCCTGGTCGGTGTCGCCCGGAGCCAACCGCTACACGGTGCTGGTCGCCCGCGACCCGCAGCTGAACCAGGTGGCGTGGATCGCCGCCAATCTCCCCGGCACCTCGGCCACGGTCTCCGCCGGCGCGCTCACGTACAACACGCGCTACTACTGGGCCGTCACCGCCGCCAACGCCCAGGGCACGACGCCCTCGACGCCCGCATCGCGCACCTTCGTCACCGGCGACCCGCCCCCGCCCCCGCCCGGCGCATTCAACCTGCTCTCGCCGGCCGACAACGCCTCGGGCGTCAGCGTCGCCCCGACGCTGGTGTGGCAGGCGGCCAACGGCGCCGCCACCTATAACGCCTTCGTCGCCACCGACGTCAACATCACCAACATCGTCGCCCAGAGCCTGGGCATCAGCGGCACCAGCTGGTCGGTGCCGTTCGGGGTTCTCGCCGGGAGCACCCGCTATTACTGGTACGTAGAGGCCGTCAACAGCACCGACGCCACCGCGTGCAACGCGATCTTCTCGTTCACCACCGGCGCGTCGGCGCCGCCCGCGCCGGGGGCGTTCAGCCTGACCGCCCCGGGCAACGGGGCCTCCATCGCCACGCTCACGCCCACCCTCACGTGGGGCGGATCGGCCTTCGCCGCCACCTACAGCGTCACCGTCGCCACCGACCCCGGCCTGAGCAATCCCGTCACGCAGGCCGCGGGCCTGATCGGCACGTCCTGGGCTGTGCCCGCCGGCGCCCTCGCCAACGGCGTGCAGTACTTCTGGGGCGTCACCGCCGTAAACCCGCAGGGGTCCACGCCCTCGACTCCCGCGGCGTACGCGTTCATCACCCCGGCCGCGCCGCCGCCGGGGCCGTTCAACCTCTCCAGCCCGGCCGCGGCCGCGCTCGCCCAGCCGCTCACCCCCACGCTCTCGTGGACGGCGTCCTCCGGGGCCGCGTCGTACAGCGTCACCGTCGCCACCGACGACGCTCTGAACAACGTCGTCGCCTCGGCCTCGGGTGTCGCGGGCACCTCGTGGGCGGTGCCCGCCGGCAAGCTCAACCGCGGCACCCGCTACGTCTGGAGCGTCTCGGCGTCCAACGCAGGAGGCGTCACCGTGGCTTCGCCCGCCACGCGCCTCTTCTACACCCTCTGCACCGGCGACGTCGACGGCAACGGCGCCGTCGGCGCCAACGACCTCACGCTGCTGCTGGTGTGCTTCGGCCAGGCGGGCACCGGCGGCTGCGCCGGTGCCGACATCGACGGCAACGGCTCGGTCGGGGCCAACGACCTCACGCTCCTCCTGGTCAACTTCGGCTGCCCGTTCTGAGCGGCGCGCGGCGCCCGCCGATAACCGATCACCACAACATGGGGGCACGCCGGCACCGACGCCCAAAACTGGCGTGGGCTCCTTGGGGTTTTCCTTAGTCAGCCCACGGGGAATCGTGCAACACTTGTCCCGTGGGAGCCGGATAGTCCGCCCGCACCGACTGCGATCGGGCCTTTTGGCCCGACCGTGCGAGGTGGCCGGTGCCGGGCTCGCCCGCGAAGTTCGGACCGCCGATTCAGTTCACCCAGCCGTCCGCCAGGACCGCGAAAGACTGGAGCAGCTATGACTCAGACGACGCTTCGCCCGTGCCTTTTCGCCCGATCGGTCGTCCTCGGGGCCGCGGCCCTGACGATGGTCAGCGGCCACGCCGCGGCCGTGGAAGCCCCCGCCGCGCAGGCGGCGCCGGCCGCCAAGGCCGAGCGGGCCGGCGCCACGGTGGCCAGGCGGTTCCTTCTGAACGAGACGCCGACGGCCTGCGAGGATCTCCCCGCGGCCCTGCGCCAGGCCATCGAGACCGCCGCGGCCGAGTCGTCCGACCCCGCGGCCACGCGGGCGATGCTGCTCGACCGTGTGGTGCGGGCGGGCATCTGCTTCGACCCGCAGTCGACCCCCGAGCAGTACGCCGAGATCATGCGGAAGTACCAGGCGCTGCCCCCGGGCCTGCTGGCCGAGCCGGGCGAGCGGTTTTTCACCGACACCACGGTGTGGGCGACCGACGGCGGGGTGGTGGGCGGCGGATCAGGCCGCGCTCAGCCGGCGCGGCTCACGGTCTCGTTCCCCGGCGACGGCGTGAGCTGGGGCCAGCCCGGCTCGCAGGGTCCGAACACCCTCAACGCGGCGCTCTCGGCCGCGCCGTTCAGCGCGCTCGATCGCGGCCGGGAGTTCTTCCGCCAGTCGCTGGCCTCGTGGCGCCGGTACTCGTCGGTCACGTACTTCGAGGTCCGCGACGACAACAGCGCGATGGACACATCAACGTCGCGCGTCGCCAGCCGCGGCGATATCCGCATCGGGTCGATCTCTCAGGGCGGCCCCGGCGGCGTGCTCGCGTACAACTTCTTCCCCAACGGCGGCGGCGACATGACGATGGACACCGATGACTTCACCGGGTCCAACTTCTCCAACACCAACAACAACTTCCGGTTCCTGCGGAACACGGTGGCCCACGAGCACGGCCACGGGCTGGGCTACGCCCACCCCACGCCCTGCAACAACACCAAGCTCATGGAGCCGTTCCTCAGCACCGCGTTCGACATGGTGCAGATCGACGAGCGCCGCGGCGTGCAGCGGAACTACGGCGACCGCTACGCCGGCAACAACTCGGCCGCCAACGCCCGCGACTTCGGCAATCTCACCACCCCGACGCCCCGCTCGATCATCGAGCGAGACCTCTCGACCAACGGTGTTTCGGGCTTCAACAACTCCAACCAGGACTGGTTCCGCTTCACCATCGACACCGCCCAGAACGTGACCATCTCGGTGGTCCCCACCGGCGGCACCTACCAGAACGCCCAGCAGACCAGCGGCTGCAACCCCACGACAGGGCCGAACGTCGTCGCCAGCCAGGCCGGCAACCTCACCCTCGAGCTGCGGGCCGCCGACGGCACCACCATCCTGAACACCGCCGCGGGCGCCGCGGGCGCCACCGAGACCATCACCCGAACCACCGGCTCGGGCGGCCAGCTGCCCGCCGGCACCTACTTCGTCCGCGTCATTGACGTGGGCCCCAACGACGCCGCGAACCAGATCGTCCAGCTCTACGACATGACGCTCCGCATCGGCAACTCGACGGCCGTGCCCTACGCCAACGCCGGCATCAACGGCAAGCGCATCGCCGCCAACACCAACTGCTACTTCATGGGCGATATCAACTCGGCCGCCAAGGAGTCGGGCGCCTCGATCGCCAACCCCGGCGGCTACGCCTGGGATCTCGACGGCGACGGCACCTTCGAGGTCGTCGGCCAGAGCCAGCCTAACCGCCAGTACACCTCTTCGGGCGTCTACAACGTCACCCTCCGCGTCACCGACAGCAACGGCCAGACCGACACCGACACCGTCACGGTCACGGTCTTCGGCGGCACCACCAACATCAGCTCGGTCAGCCCGAACACCGGCGGCACCGGCACCATCGTGCCCATCACCATCAACGGCGCAAACTTCAAGACCGTCACCGCGGCGTCGCAGGTCACCGTCTCGGGCACGGGCGTCACGGTCACCGGCACGCCCGTCTCCAACGCCCTGGGCACCCAGCTCACGGGCCTCTCGCTGAACATCGGCGGCGGCGCCACCCTCGGCGGCCGCAGCATCACCGTCACGCCCGCCTCGGTCGACGGCGGCCAGACCCCCGCCGATGCCCCCTTCACCCTCTCCAACGCCTTCACCGTCGTGAACTCCGGCGCCGTCCCCGGGGCCTTCAATCTCGACCTCCCCGCCAACGGCGCCACCGGCCTCTCCCTGACGCCCTCGCTCAGCTGGACGTCTTCCCTCGGCGCCGCCACCTACGACGTCGCCGTCGCCACCGACTCGGGCTTCTCGAACATCGTCGCCTCGGCCACCGGCCTCACCGGCACGTCGTGGATGGTGTCCCCCAGCCTGAGCCAGACCACCGGCTACTTCTGGCGCGTGCGGGCGGTGAACGCCAACGGCTCCACCGCTTCCACGCCGGCCTCACGCAGCTTCACCACGTTCACCCAGGCCCCGGGCGCGTTCAATCTTCTGAGCCCGTCGAACGGCACGAGCAACGTGGTCCTCTCGCCGACGCTTCTCTGGTCCACCTCGACCGGCGCTGCCAGCTACACCGTGCAGGTGTCGACCGACGCCGGCTTCGGCACCATCGTCGCCTCTCAGACCGGCGTGACCGACACCTTCTGGACGGTGCCCGTCGTCCTCGCCCCGGGCGTCCAGCACTTCTGGCGTGTCGTCGCGGTGAACGCCGGCGGCAACACCAACTCCAACCCCATCAGCGCCAGCTTCACCACCGCGACGCTGCCCGCCGCGTTCAACCTCACCCAGCCGGCGGACCAGGGTATTGGCATCGACCCGGTGCCGACCTTCCAGTGGAGCGCCTCGGCCGGCGCTTCCAGCTACAGCATCGACGTCGCCTCCGACGCCGGCTTCACCACAATCGTCGCCTCGGCCACGGGCATCGGCGGGCTTCAGTGGACCCTGCCCCTCGCCACGCCCCTGAACTTCCAGCAGAAGTACTGGTGGCGCGTCACCGCCACGAACCTCGCGGGCACCACCGCCTCCAACCCGGTATCCCGCGTGTTCAAGGTCCGCTGCCAGGCCGACATCGATAGCAACGGCAGCGTCGGCGCCAACGACCTCTCCACGGTCCTCGCGGCCTTCGGCAGCAACTCGTCGAGCCCGAACTGGAACCCCGTCGCGGATCTCGACAACAACGGCAGCGTCGGCGCCAACGACCTCTCGATCCTCCTCTCCAACTTCGGCTGCTCCAACC
>JACVCL010000207.1 GCA_016742075.1 Phycisphaerales bacterium | reverse complement strand
CCCCCCAACCCCCCTCGCCCCGTCCCACGCCTCACTCGCGGCCGATCATCGCCACCACCACCCCCGCGAAGATCAGCGCGAAGGCCACCACTTCGTTCCACCGCAGCCGCTCGCCCAGCACCCACAGCGAGAAGCCCGCGAACACCGTCAGCGTGATCGCCTCCTGGATGATCTTGAGCTGCGCCGCCGTGAACGGCCCGCCCTGCGAGACGTGCCCGAACCGGTTGGCCGGCACCTGCAGCACATACTCGAAGAACGCCACGCCCCAGGACACCAGGATCGCCAACGCCAGCGGCCACGCCTTGAAGCGCAGGTGGAAATACCACGCGAAGGTCATGAACACGTTGGCGACCAGCAGCAGCCCGGTCGTGAACAGCCAGGTGGGCACACCCAGGGTCGTCGGGTTCGGCATCGGAACGGCCTCGCGGACCCCCGCCCCGCCGACACTCTACGGGCGGGCCGGCTCGGTCGTCAGCGTCAGCAGCGCCCGCCCCGGGCGCAGCTCGACGCCCAGCAGCCGCACCCGCCGCCCGTCCTCCAGCCGCAACTCCGCCGGTTCGGCCAGCGGGCGCTCTCCGCGGAGGATCTCGCCGGCGCGCTGCGCCCCCTCCTCGCCCAGCGCCGTGCGCACCAGCGCCCCGACGCGCCCCCCGGCCAGCGACATCGGCGCCGGCAGCCGGCCCACGTGCACCCGCGCGCGGGCCAGCCGCAGCGCCCCGCCCTCCACGCGCGGCGACGCCGAGAGGCCCAGCACCCGGGCCCGCCCCTCGGTCCCCCCGTCGCGAACCTCGGCGCCCAGCGTCACGCCCCACTCGTCGATCCGAGCGCACACCGCCCCCACGCGATCGGGCCACGGCACGTCGCGATTGGCCAGCCACCGCGGCAGGCGCACGTTCAGCCACGCCGCGAGCTGACCCTCGGTCACTTCCACCGTCCACGCCCGCCCGGGCGCGCGCTCCCCCGACAGCGCCGCCATCACGCCCCGCTCGACCGCCTCGGCCGTCGCCACCGCCGCCGGGTCCGAGCGGTCGGTGCTCACCCACCAGCCCGGCCGCTGCCCCGCCAGCCACCACGCAGGCAGCACCGTCAGCGACGCCGCCGCCACCAGGGCCAGCAGCCCCCGGCCCACCCATCGCCGGACCCGCGCCGTCATTCAGGCCCCGCCCCGCCAGCGACGCACCGCGATCGTGTCGTTCTGGCCCCCGAAGCCGAAGCTGTTGCTGATCGCCACGTCGACGCCGCCCGCCTCGCGCAGGTCGCGGGCTCGGTTCGGCACGTGGTCGAGGTCGCACTGCGGGTCGGGCGTCTGCAGGTTGATCGTCGGCGGGACGAACCCCGTCTCGATCGCCAGCACGCACGTCATCAGCTCGACCGCCCCAGCCGCCTGGATGAGGTGCCCGAACATGCTCTTCACGCTCGAGAACGGGATCTTCGGCGCCAGCGGACCGAACACCGCCTTCACCGCCCGCGTTTCGATCGAGTCGTTCTCTTTGGTGCCCGTGCCGTGCGCCGAGATGTACTGCACCGGCGGGCGGCCCCGGGCGTCGGGCTCGCGCGGGTCGATCCCCGCCTGCCGCAGCGCCGCTTCGATCGCCGCCTGCGCCCCCGCGCCCTCGGGCTGGATGTCGGTGATCCGGTACGCGTCGGCCGAGCTCCCGAACCCCACCACCTCGGCCAGAGGCCGCGCGCCCCGCGCCAGCGCATGGCCCAGGTCCTCCAGCACCAGCACACCCGCCCCTTCGCCCATCACGAACCCGTCGCGCGTCGCATCGAACGGCCGCGCCGCCGTCTGGGGCGAGTCCGTCCGCCGGCTCATCGCCGTCAGCCGAACGAAGCCCGTCATGCCCAGCGGGTGGATCATCGAGTGCGCGCCCCCCGCCAGCATCACGTCGGCGTCGCCCCGCCGGATCAGTTCGTACGCCTCGCCGATCGACTGCGTGCTCGCCGCGCACGCTGTCATGCAGTTGAACGCCGGCCCGCGGCATCCGAACGCCTCGGCCAGGTGCGACAGCGCCGCGTTGGGCTCCTGCTCGATCTCCCGCTCGGCCGCCATCCGCCGGTATGCCGCGCCCGCCCACCGCGCGTCGTCCACCTTCCCCCCCGCCGCGTCCCACGACTCCAGGTTCGTCCCCGCGAACGACGGCAGATCGATGATCCCCTCCCCGGCGCCCATGTACAGGCCCACCCGGCGGGGGTTCAGGCCCGGGAACCCGGCGTTCCTCAGCCCGGTCCGCGAAACGTCGCCCAGCCCCGCCTGCTTCCACGCCTGCGCCGCCGCGGCCAGCGCAAAGCGCGTCTGCAGGTGCGCCGCGGCGTGCGGCGCGTGGTCGGCCAGGAACTGGTCCAGCTCGAAGCCCCGCACCTCCGCCGCGAAGTTCGTCGCGAACGTCGACCCGGCGAACCGCGTCAGCGGCCCCACCGCCGAGACGCCCGCCAGCAGCTTCGTCCACACCGAGTACACGTCGGCCCCCAGCGGGGTCACCCACCCCATGCCGGTGATCACCACCCGAGTTGGCGCCGCGCGTCGGGGCATCGTTCGTTCAGTGTACGCCGCCCATGAAAACAGCCCCGCCGGGGCGGGGCTGCTGGGCGTCGAAGCCGGTCTGGTCCCCGCACCGGGCCGGGGCGGCCGAGGTGGCGGGAGTGGGGAAGTGGGGGAGTGGGGAGTGGGGAGTGGGGAGTGGGGGGGGGGATCAGTGCCCCTCGTCCTCGTAGTCCCCATCGTCGTCGCCGTCGCCCTTGAGGGCTTCGAGCTTGTCGGGGTTCAGCACGCGGACCAGCCCGCCGTCCTTCAGCCGGCGGCGGTGGAAGTTGATGATCAGCCCCAGCTCGAGGTCGGCCGCCCGCAGCTGCGCCCGCAGCGCCGTGCGGTCGAAGCCCGAGACCTCGCGGTCGACCGCCATCACCTGCACCACGAAGCGGTTGTCGACGAACAGCGACACCGCGTGCTCGCCCACCTGCTGCCCGCGGTACATGATCGGGAACCGGTGGTTCAGGCTGTGACGGACCGACAGTTCCTTCAGTTCCAGCGACAGCGCCCGCTCGTACACGCCCAGGTCGAACCCCGGGCCCAGCGCCGTGTGCGTCTCGATCGCCGCGCCGATCACCTTGCGGCTCACCTCGGTGAGCGCCGGATCCAGCTCCTCGTTGCGCACGGCCGGCCGCCGCCCGCGACCCTCGCCGCGGTCGTGCCGCTCGCCGCGCTCGTGATGACCCTGATTCATGACTCGTACTCCAAAGAAGGCCGAAGCCGGGGAAAGAAAAGACCCCGGTCCGCACGCCGCGGCCGGGGCCGCCAGTGTACCGCCCCCCACCCGACTC
>JACVCL010000206.1 GCA_016742075.1 Phycisphaerales bacterium | reverse complement strand
GAATTTTCTTCCGGGGTGGGGATTTTCTGGTGGGTGGGGTGCGCAGTGAGCGCTCAGGGAGCGGTGATGCGGGGGTTGGGTTGGCGAGGGGGAATCCCGGGACTCGCGGCCTCGTCCCGGGTGTGGGGAGGAGGCACGCGGCACCCCCCGGGGAACTCCTCATTGCCCACAACGACGTGGTGAGAGTGCCGGTGGACCGGCCACCTTTGCAGGTTCTCCAGAATGTTGTTTGGGGCGATGCGGCCTTTTGGCCTCGACGAACGAAGATTTTCGTGCTATTCTTGGAGATAGCACGGGAATCGCGCGGGGAAGTCGGGCATATTTATCGGGCAGAGTCAGCCCGGGAGGTTTCCATCATGGCGGTATTCGGCCGCATTTCGGGTGTGTTCCGGCGTGTTGTCGCGGTTTTCGCCGCGGCCGCGGGGGTTGCTGGGCTGGCTCCCGGCGCCTCGGCCCAGGCCCCGCCCGACTTCGGGCTGTCGTGGAAGACCATCGGGGATCCGGGGAACCGGGCGACGAATCCGTCGGAGGTGGGGAACCGGCCGACGCTGCAGATCGGGGCGGTGGGTTACGAGTACCGGATGAGCACCACCGAGGTGACCATCGGGCTCTGGGCCGGTTTCGTGCGGGCGTACCTGCCGATCAACCCCAGGGCCGGGAACACGGTCTCCTTCCTCGGGCCGGGGATCTTCGTCGACTCGGTGACGCGGGAGGTGGTGGTCTTCGGCAACCCGCTGGCGCCGACCCGGATGGGCTGGGAGTGGGCGGCCCGGTATTGCAACTGGCTGCACAACGGGGCCAAGCCCAACGCCGCGGCGGCCGACTTCGCCAACGGGGCGTACGACACGAGCACGTTCACGCGGAACTCCGACGGCTCGTACAACCACCAACTGACCCGCTCGCCGGGGGCGAAGTTCTGGATCCCCTCGCTCGACGAGTGGACCAAGGCAACCTACTGGGACCCGAGCAAGAACGGTCCGGGCGTGGGCGGGTACTGGCGGTACCCGGGCAAGAGCGATGTGCCGCTGATCAGCGGTCCGCCCGAGCAGGGCGGGCAGACCAACGCGGGGCCCAACGGCGGGCCGTCGTCGGCCGGGAGTTACCCCAACGTGACCAGCCCGTGGGGGCTGCTGGATACGTCGGGAGGGGTCAGTGAGTGGACGAGTACGCCTCTCCCGGGATTCTCGGGTGCGGTCTACATCAAGGGTTCGCGTCAATCGGGCTTTCTTGATCCCGATCAGATCGACCTTTTGCCCGGATCATTTGTCTTCGCTTCCGATTCCGGCCTTCGCTTGGCGTCGGTCGTTCCGACGCCGTCGAGCGGGGCCACATTCATTCTGGGAGTGGTGTGTGCGCTCCGCCGGAGACGTGCGCTATGGGCCAGTTCTTGAAGGCGGGTGGCCCGGAGTGATGTCGTGGGCCTCGGCTTCGGGGCTCGCTCACCCCAAGCGACCGAAGACGGCCGCTTGGGGGCACCCCGGGCGGCCGTTCCGTGTGTGCCGACGATCGAACGGGAATGCGCCCGGGGGGTGCCACCAAGCGGCGTTCCGACGACGCTTGGTGTCCGGCAGGAGCGGCCAAGAGCACGACGCTTCGGGCCACCCGCCTAGCGCGGGGCAGGAGCGGGAAGGGGGCGGGTTGGGGGCTGGTCAGACGGCGGACTGGGGGCGTTTGGGGTCGGGCCAGTCGAGGTGGAAGAACTTGCCGCGGGGCTGGTCGGTGCGTTCGTAGGTGTGGGCGCCGAAGTAGTCGCGCTGGGCCTGGAGGAGGTTGGCGGGGAGTGCGGCGGAGCGGTAGGAATCGAAGTAGGCGAGGGCGGAGCTGAAGGCTGGGGTGGGGACGCCGTGGACGGCGGCGCGGGCGACGACAGCGCGCCAGTTGTGCTGGGCGGCGTCGATGGCGCCGGCGAAGTAGGGGTCGAGGAGGAGGTTGGGGAGGTCGGGGCGGCGGGTGTAGGCGTCGGTGATTTTCTGGAGGAAGCGGGCGCGGATGATGCAGCCGCCGCGGAAGATGGAGGCGATCTCGCCGAGGTTGAGTTTCCAGCCGGAGGCGGCGCCGGCGGCGTGCATGAGGGCGAAGCCCTGGGCGTAGGAGCAGATCTTGGAGCAGTAGAGGGCGTCGCGGACGAAATCGACCCAGTTGTGGTCGCCGGAGCCGGTGTAGTGGGCGTGGTTGGCGTGGCGGGGTCCGCGGAGGAGCCGGGAGGCGGCGACGCGCTCGTCTTTGGCGGCGGAGATGTTTCGGGCGAAGACGGCCTCGGCCATGGTGGCGGCGGGGACGCCGAGGTCGAGGGCTGAGGCGATGGTCCACTTGCCGGTGCCCTTCTGGCCGGCGGCGTCGAGGACGATGTCGACGAAGGGCTTGCCGGTGAGAGGGTCTTTCTGGGCGAGGATGTCGGCGGTGATCTCGATGAGGAAGGAGTCGAGGTCGCCGGTGTTCCAGTCTTTGAAGACGCGGGCCATGTCGTCGGTGGGCATGGCCAGGACATCGCGCATGAAGTGGTAGGCCTCGCAGATGAGCTGCATGTCGCCGTACTCGATGCCGTTGTGGACCATCTTGACGTAGTGGCCGGCGCCGCCGGGGCCGATGTAGGCGGTGCAGGGGACCGCGCCCTGGGCGTTGGCGGGCTTGCCGGGCTTGGCGCCGATGAGGGGCTTGCCGGTGCGTGCGTCGACCTTGGCGGCGATGGCGCGCCAGACGGGCTCGAGGAGTTTCCAGGCCTCGGGCGAGCCGCCGGGCATGAGCGAGGGGCCGAAGCGGGCGCCCTCTTCGCCGCCCGAGACGCCGCTGCCGAGGAAGAGCAGGCCCTTGGCGGTGAGGTTCTTCTCGCGGCGGATGGTGTCTTCCCAGTGGGCGTTGCCGCCGTCGATGATGAGGTCGCCGGGTTCGAGGAGGGGCGTGAGGGAGTCGATGACGGCGTCGGTGCCGGGTCCGGCCTTGACGAGGATGACGATGCGGCGCGGGCGTTTGATGGCGGCGACGAAGTCTTTGAGTTCGGCCTTGCCGATGAGCCCGCCGCCGGAGGAGCCGAAGACCGCGGGGGGGTTCTCGGCGATGAACTTCTCCATGGTGGCGGTGGTGCGGTTGTAGACCGCGACGGTGAAGCCGTGGTCGGCCATATTGAGGACGAGGTTCTGGCCCATGACGGCCAGGCCGACGAGACCGACGTCCGCCATCGCCTGAGGCATAGAGAGAGTCCTTTCGAGGGGCGGCGTGGCCGCCGGTTGCGGAACCGGGGAAAATCCTGATGGGGAGAAGAGGGCGGGGGCTCCGCGACGCCGCGGCGGCGATTGTCGGGCGGGAGGCGTCTGGGGGCAACCCGTCGGGGCGGGTTGGTTCGGGGTTAAGGTGGGGGCGGGGCGGCGGTGGGAGGGGGGTGAGGGCGGGGTGGGGGGGCTGACGTGGGCGGGTTGGTGGACGGG
>JACVCL010000205.1 GCA_016742075.1 Phycisphaerales bacterium | reverse complement strand
CACCCCGTCCCCCCCGCCGCGCCCTCGCTCCCCAGGGGCGAGCGCCCCGTCATCGTTTCCCCCTCCACCCCGCCACCCGCCTCGGCCAACCCCAGCCCAACCCCCACCACGACCCCCACCACGCCCCCCAACACAGCCCCCACGCCAGCGCCCGTCTCACCCCCCGCCGCCAACGTGCCCGCCAGCACCAGCGGCGCCCCAACCGCCCCACCCGCCCCGACGGCCGTCACCCCCGCGGCGCCGGTCAACCCGCAGCCCTCTTCCGCCGGCGCTCCTTCCGACCCTGTCGCCTCGGCGCTCTTCCGTCAGGGCGAGCAGGCCCTGGCCGCGAAGAACCCCGTTGAGGCCCGCGACTTTTTCAACCGCGCCCTCTTCACCACCTCGGCCTCCGAGTCCGACCGCGCCGCCATCCGCGCCCGGCTGGGCCAGCTCTCCGACCAGTTCTTCTTCTCGCCCGGCCCGCTGCCGAACGACCCGCTCACCTTCGCCTACCAGCTCCAGTCGGGCGACAACCCCACGCGCATCGTCCGCTCGCAGGACCTGGCCGTCGACCGCCGCCTCATCGAGCGCATGAACGCCATCACCGACGCCCGCCGCCTGCGCCTCGGCCAGACCCTCAAGCTCGCCCGCGGCCCCTTCCACGCCGTCGTCACCAAGAGCGCCTACCGCCTCGACCTCTTCGCCGACCAGAAAGACACCGCCGGCAACCGACTGTTCATCAAGAGCTTCCCCGTCGGCCTCGGCGAGGGCGACAGCACCCCCACCGGCCGCTGGATCGTCCGCCCCAAGAGCAAGCTCGAGAACCCCGCCTGGGTCAACCCCCGCACCGGCGAGAAGTTCGCCGCCGACGACCCCAAGAACCCCATCGGCGAGTACTGGATCGCCATCCAGGGCACCGATCCCGACAACCAGAGCAAGAACGGCTACGGCCTGCACGGCACCATCGACCCGTCGTCGATCGGCCGCCAGATGTCCATGGGCTGCGTCCGCCTGGGCGCCGAGGACATCAAACTGCTCTTCGAGATGCTCGTCGACACCAAGAGCACCGTCGAGATCCGGCCCTGACCGCCGGCCAGCCGCCCGTCACGGGCACCGGCGGCCGAACTCGAGCAGCATGATCGTGAGATCGCCGGCCCCGATGGCCCCGTTGCGGTCCAGGTCGGCCCGGTTGTCAAACTCGGGCGTGCCGCTGACGGTGCCGAACGCGCTCAGCATCGCGGCCAGATCCGAGGCCCCGACAGCGCCGTCGCCGTCGAGATCCGCCGGGCCGGGGCTCGGCGACATCCGGGCCACCCACGGCGACAGCACGCCGCCGATGTGCGTGAACCATCCCGACACGAACAGGCTGCCGTTGAACTCGGCCGCCGCGTTCACATAGACGAACTCGTCCTCCCCCGGGGCGAGGTTCAGCGCCCGCCAGCCCGAACCGTCCCACTCGGCCAGGCCCGACGCCGCGACCCCGCCGACGGACCGGAAGCGCCCGCCGGCGATCAGGCGGTCGTTCATCACCGTGAGGGTGTAGATGAAGGGCACAATCGGTAACGCGCCGTTCCCGAGTTCGGAGCCCGTAATCAGCACCCACCCCTCGTCGGCCCAGCGGTAGAGCGCTGTGCCTCCGGCGTAGAGGTCGCCACGGAACTCGGCGAAGGCGGCGAATTCGCGGAACCCGCCTCCTCGGTCCAGCGGTGTCCAGCGTTGCCCGTCCCAAGACGCGATGCCCTCGGCGGGCTGTCCGTCGATGCGCGAGAACAGGCCCGTGGCGATGAGCCGATCTCCCGCCGTGTACAGCCACGTGAACCCGGGGTACGGGCCGTACCGAAAGTCTCCCGGGATCGGCTCGAACCCTGCGGGCGTGACCTTGGCGATGGTGTTGGCGTTGTCCCAGATGTTCACGAGCAGCTCACCGCGCCATGACGTCATTCTGGCGCCGTTTGATGCCGGGAAAACCGGCGACCACGGCTCCCAGCGACCGTTCGCCAGCCGCAGCACCTGCGCCTCGCCGTAAGGCGGTTCCGGGCTCAGCGTGCCACGCAGCGTGTAGATCTCCGACCCCACAGCCGCGAGTTGCCCGATCCACTCCGGAGGGTTGGAGAGCACAGGCTGCCAGGCCCGCCCGTCCCACTCGGCCATGCCGGCCGCGTACCGGTCGCCGATGTAGCGCGGCCCGTTCAGCGCCAGGAACCTCGAGCCCGCCCGGAAGAATTCGGCTTGGTCGCTGAATCCGGAAGGCTGCCACAGAGCCTTCCACGACCCGCCGGACCACCGGACCATACTGCCCGCCGGACGTCCGCCGATGTCCATGGAGAGCCCCAGGACCACTTGTTCCCCGCGGAATACCGGGCCGAGCGAGGTCACCCAGCCGGACAGCCCCTTCAGGCTCGTCCACCCGCGCTCGTCGAGACGCAGCACCTCGCCCGTCCAGGAAGACACCGCCAGCAGCCGACCTTCGAAGACATTGACGGACTCGACCTCGCTGAAGTCGCCCAGCGCCGGCTCGCGGAGCGATCGCCACGTCTCGCCGTCGAACGCCGCGACGAGCACAGGCGACCCGTCGATGCTCAAGCGCCCCGCGGCGACAAGCCGGCCCTCCCAAATTGTCAGCGAGTTCACCACGTCGGAGCCCCTGATCGACTCGAATGGTTTCCAGCCGTCAGGGGTCAGTCGCGCCAGCGGTTGCGAGAACGTGTCATCGAACCTTATGTCATCGCCGCCGACAACAACGTCGCCGTTGAAGCCCGTCATCGCTCGCACCCGTCCCCAGATGGGTGGGCCGAGCGGCTCCCATGCTTCCCCGTTCCATCGCACGATGCGAGTGGGCTCGCCCCGGCCGAGCAGGGCCATGTGAAGCCGACCGTCGATCGACGCCACCGCGGTGACATCCGCATCCGCTTGCGAAGGCTGCATGGGCAGATCGTTCCAGCACTGCCCGTCCCACTCGATCACCACCCGACGGCCGCTGTCCCACGTCCGCCCGCTCGGGCTCTCAAGACCGAGCAGCCGACCCCCGGCCACTATTACGTCGGTGATCGACCGCCCCCCGCTGGGGAACCTGGTCCAGCGCCGGCCGTCCCACGCGGCGATGCCGTCAACAGCCCCGTTGGTCGTAAAGTGAGGGCGAGCGGTCAGCAGCAGATCGGGACCCCCGTCGCCGGGTGACCACACCGCCGCCTCGGCGACCGACCGGGCGCTCGCTACGTTGGGGTTTCGTTGGTAGTAGCCCGGATCACCCCGCTCGCCGATCCACCGCATCCCGCAGGAATCGACCTGCGCCGCCGCCCCGACCGCCAGCAGCGAACCCGCCGCGGCCGCCAAGCCCGCGCTCATGCGCACACGATGACCCATGCCGGCGCCTCCCGAAAAGTGGTGCTCTCGGGGGATCAATCGGCCACGCCCCGCCGAGGCGATCACAACTCACACCGCAATGCCCGGCGTGCCTCGCGGGGCCGCATCGGGGATGGGGGTTGAGGGCGGGGGGGGCGGAAGGCCGGGGGGG
>JACVCL010000204.1 GCA_016742075.1 Phycisphaerales bacterium | reverse complement strand
GCGTGGGGGGGTGGGCGTCGTGGGGCTCAGCGTGCCCTCGGCCGCCCGCCCTCGGCCAGCCAATCGGGCAGCGGGCGCACCCGCCCGCCGCGGTCGACGCTCGCGATCGTGGAACTGGCGGTCAGCAGCAGGGTCGTGCGGTTGAAGCCGCCATCGGCGGCCGCGGGCGAGTCGTCGCGCCACAGTTCGTACCCGTGATCGATCCGCGCCCGCCCGCCGCCGGTGACGCGGGTGATGAGCAGCAGCTGGTCGTCGTTGCGGGCGGGGGCCTTGAACGACAGCTCGAGCCGGGCGACGACCAGCAGCAGCCCGGCCTCCTCCAATTCGCGGTAGGCCACGCCGCACGTCCGCAGCAGCTCGACGCGCCCGTTCTCGAGCCAGGGCACGTACGCCGAGTGGTGCGCCACGCCCATCGGGTCGCACTCGGAGTAGCGCACGCGGAAGCGCAGCTCGCCTTCGGTTCTGAGCTCGGCCCGGGGCCCGGGCAGGTTGGGGATGGGCGTCGCCACGCGGCATAGCAAAGCACGGAATATCCACGCCGGCAACCGCGCCGCCCGCGAGGGGGTACAGTCCGGAGATGACCCGCGCCGCCGCCGAGCGCACCGTCACCCTCCGCCGCTTCCAGACCGGTGACCCGGTCTCGGCGATCACCGCGCTGCTCCACCGCGCCTATCGACCGCAGATGGAGATGGGGCTGCGCCCGCTCGCCGGCCGGCAGGACGATTCCATCACCCTCGACCGCATCATGAACTCCGAGGCGTGGCTTGCCCTGATCGACACCGCCCCCGCCGAGCCGCACTCGCCCCCCACCTCCCCTCACTCCCCCGCGTCCTCCACCGCCCCCGCCACGGCTCGCCCGGCCGAGGGCGGCGAGCGGATCGTGGGTGTCATCCTCTTCGCCGAGCACGAGAAGGTCGATTTCCCCGACTGGTTCCTGCGGCCCGATGTGGCGCACTTCGCGATGTTCGCCGTCGAGCCCGACCTGCAGGGGCTGGGCGTCGGGCGGGCGCTGCTCGACAAGGTTGAGCAGCGCACCCGCGAGGTGGGCAAGTCGGAGCTGGCGCTGAGCATGGCCGAGCCTGACGTGAAGCTGCGCGCGTACTACGAGAAACGGGGCTTCCGCCTGGTGGCGTACTGGCAGTGGCCGTACACGAACTACCGCTCGTGCATCCTGAGCAAGCCGGTGCGCTGACCCGCGGGCCGGGGCGTGCCGGCGAGGTGCCCGGAGCCCCCGAAGAAAATCCCCTGCCGGGCCCCCTGTGCGTGGGACGGCCGGGCGCGCTGCCCGTGCCGCTGCGCCGTGTGATGCAAGAAACACCGCATGTTGTTATCATGAGGGCCGGATACGCCCGACCGTGTTCACACGCCCCATGCTGCCCCTCCGCCCCGTCACCGATCGCGATGCGCTCGGTCTCACCGAGCTGATCGCCTCCTGCTACGGCGAGTACCCCAACTGCTTCCTCTGCCTCGACGGCGAGGACGCCGACCTGCCCGTGGCCCGGGCGCACTTCGCCGCCCGCAACGGGGTGCTCTGGGTGGCCGAGGACGACGGCGCCCTCGTCGCCAGCGGGGGGCTGATCCCCTCGGCGGCCGACCCGACGGCCATCGAGGTCAAGCGCCTGTACGTGCGGGCCTCGCACCGCCGGCTGGGGCTGGCCTCGCGCCTGATGGACCTCATCGAGGCCGAGGGCCGCGCCCGCGGGTGCGCCCGTGTCACGCTCTGGTCCGACACGCGCTTCGCCGACGCCCACCGCTTCTACGCCCGGCGCGGCTACACCCGAGGGCCGCACACCCGCGCCCTCAACGACCCGTGCGGCACCATCGAGTATTTCTTCTCGCGCCCGCTCTGACGCCCGGCGCGGTACCCTGAAGTCGTCCTGCGACCCGGGTGGCCCCCGGCCGGTCGGCTCGGGGCCACGGGCCCGCCGAAAGCGAGCGCAGCGGCCGTGCGGCACCCCGAGGCCCATCGTTCACATCGGATCGGCTGGCTGCGGGCGGCGGTGCTCGGCGCCAACGACGGGATCGTCTCGACGGCGAGCCTGATCGTGGGCGTGGCCGCGGCCGAGACGTCGCGGAGTGCCGTTCTGCTCACGGGCGTCGCGGGCCTGGTGGCGGGCGCCATGTCGATGGCCGCGGGCGAGTATGTGTCGGTGAGTTCGCAGTCGGACACCGAGAAGGCGGACCTGGCGCGCGAGCGTCAGGAACTCGCCGAATCGCCGTCGCGCGAGCACGCGGAACTGGCGGAGATCTACGTGCAGCGCGGGCTCGAGCCGGCCCTGGCCGCGCAGGTGGCCACCGGGCTGATGGCCCGCGACGCGCTGGGGGCCCACGCGCGCGAGGAGCTGGGCATCACCGAGGAGATGGCGGCCCGGCCGGTGCAGGCGGCGTTCGCCTCGGCCGGCACCTTCGCGGCCGGGGCGGTGCTGCCGCTGCTCACGGTGCTCGCGGCGCCGCGCCCGTGGCTGGTGTGGGCGGCCTCGGGGGCGTCGCTGCTGTTCCTGGCGGTGCTGGGCGGGCTGGCGGCGCACATCGGCGGGGCGCCGACAGGCAAGGCCGTGGGCCGCGTGACGTTCTGGGGGGCGCTGGCGATGGGTCTCACGGCGGGCGTGGGCGCACTGTTCGGCGCCGCGGTGTAGCGGCGTCAGTCGTCGTCGCCGCGCCGGCGGCCGCCGGGGCCGGGCTCGGCGCGATCGCCGCCGGGCTCGCCCACATGAATGACCACCCCCGAGAGCGGCAGGCGCACCGCCCGCGTGGCGGGGTCGTAGCCGCGGACCAGCCCGAAGGCCCACGCGCCGGTGATCACCAGGAACGCCGCGGCGGCCAGGGGCCGCGCCGAGCCGATCCCCTCGCCCGGCTCGGCGAGTTTGCGGCCGTGGATCATGCCCGCCGTGATGTTCTCGCGGTGCCGCAGGGTGTGGACGAGCACACCCAGAATGTGCACGCCGACCACGCCCAGCAGGGCGTAGGCGCACAACTCGTGGGCCTCCTTCACGCCCTCGTTGCCCCGCCCGAGCATCACGCCCGTGGCGGCCAGCGCCGCCAGCAGCGCGAGCATGGCGAAGATCGCGTAGGCCGAGCCGGGGTTATGCCCGACGTGCCGCTTGCCGCCGCCCAGCAGCGTGCCCCGGAGATACTCCACCACCGCCCCCGGGCCGAAGGCGAACGAGCCGAAGCGCGCGTAGCGGCTGCCGACCAGCCCCCACACCGCGCGCAGCGCCACCATCAACGCGAGCGTGAGGCCGATGATCGCGTGGTAGGGGAAGAGCGCGCTGTGCTCGCCCAAGGCCAGGGCGATCAGCGCCGCGGCGGCGAAACCGGCGGCGAGCGTCCAGTGGAACAGACGCGTGGGCAGATCCCAGATGAGGGTGGGGGCCATGCGGACCTCCGCGGGCAGAGATCCCCGGAACCGACCACTTCTGATTGTACGACCGGGCGGCGGCCGCTTCGGATTTCACCGCGCGGGGGCGGCGGCCTGGGGGGGCTGCGGTGGTGGGGGCTGCGGTGGTGGGGGC
>JACVCL010000203.1 GCA_016742075.1 Phycisphaerales bacterium | reverse complement strand
CGTTCTGCATCATGGTCGGTCTTCAGTGGAGCCTCAAGAGCAAGGGGACGATCGCCTCGGTGGTGGCCACGGTGGGCGTTGTCGGCTCGATCGGCGGGGGGATCGGGCTGTGCGGGGGGGAGGCCGCGGGGGGGGCGGGGGCGTGGCGGGCGGGCTGCTGCCGCTGCGGTTCCGCGACGAGGACCTGGTGGTGTTCAACCAGGAGTCGGTGGCGGACTCGGCGCTGGTGGTGCTGCTGGATCTGTCGGGCTCGATGATGCGGTACGGCCGGCACATCGCGGCCAAGCGGGTGGCGATGGGGATGCGGGCGCTGGTGAGGTCGAAGTTCCCGCTGGACACGGTGGAGTTCATCGGGTTCGCGAGCGTGGCGGAGCGGATCCGCGAGGCGGACCTGCCGCTGGTGATGCCCAAGCCGATCACGACGTACGACTGGCAGGTGCGGGTGCGTGTGCCGCTGGACCAGGCGGGGTCGACGCACCCGCACTTCACGAACCTGCACCACGGGCTGAGGATGGCGCGGGCGAGCCTGGCGCGGCGCGCGGCGGCGAACAAGCAGATCTTCATCATCACCGACGGCGAGCCGACGGCGCACCTGACCGAGAGCAAGGCGGGCGGGGCGCCGATCCTGAACCTGATCTACCCGCCTTCGGAGGCGAGCGCCACCGCGGCGCTGCGCGAGGCGTTCCGGTGCCAGCAGGAGGGGATCCGGATCTCGAGCTTCGCGCTGATCGAGGAGTACCAGGGTTCGGACTGGGTGAGCTTCATCGACCAGTTGACGCGGTTGGTGCGCGGGGTGGCGTTCTATTGCACCGCGGGCGACCTGGGGTCGACGATCCTGGAGAGCTACCTGTCGGGCAAGAGGGTGAAGAAGCCGCTGGGCTGAGGCGTGGCGGGGGAGCGGGGGGGGCCGGCCCCGGAATGACAACCGCCCGGCGGGTGGCCGGGCGGCTGGGTGAGGCACGGGAAGAGCGGGGGGAATCAGGTGGAAGCGGCGGCCTTGGCGTACTTGTCCTTGGCGGTCTTGGCGAAGGCGGTGCGCTTGTCGGCGATGCGGCGGCGGGTGCTGAGGTTGCCGCCGATCTCGGGGCCTTCCTCGGCGCCGACGAACTGGAGGACGACCTGCTCGCCGCCGTCGCCGATGCGGTGCTTGCCGAGCTTGACGATGCGGGTGTAGCCGCCGGGGCGGTCGGAGAATCGCGGGGCGACGTTGGTGAAGATGTGCTTGACGAGGCGCGGGGCCTTGCGGAACTCGCCGTAACGGTTGACCTCGACGGCGTCGGCGGCGGGGATGTCGAAGAAGGCCTGTGCGGCGTCGGCCTGCTTCTGGGCGATGTCCTTGGCGGCGTCGTCGCCCTTGGGGGCGAAGAGCCAGTGGAAGGCGGGGCGGTCCCAGCCGAGCTTGGCGATCACCATGCGGCGGGCGTGGAGGTCGCCGCGCTTGGCGAGGGTGACGATCTTCTCGACGAAGGGCTGGACGGCCTTGGCGCGCGGGAGGGTGGTGACGATCTGGCCGTGCTCGAAGAGTGAGCAGGCGAGGTTGCGGAGGGTGGCCAGTCGGTGGGCGGTGGTGCGGCCGAGCTTGTAACTGGCTTTACGGTGACGCATGGGAGTGCTCCGAAACGGGCCCGCGAGCGGGCGGTGTGAGTTCGTGGGGTGCGGGGTGGGGGCCCGGTGGCGGGCTCAGCCTGCGCCCCCGCCGATGAGCTGCGAGCCGGACTGTGACGGGGCGGCCATGCCGTCGGGGAGGGGCATGCCGAGGGCGAGGCCGAGGTCCTGCAGCTTGCGCTTGACCTCGCGGAGCGAGGTCTTGCCGAAGGAGCGGACCTTGAGGAGATCGGCCTCGGTCTTCTGGACGAGGTCGGAGACGGAGTTGATCCGGGCCGACTCGAGGCAGTTGCTGGCGCGGACGGAGAGGTCGAGGTCGGAGATGGGCATGGCGAGCTTGCGGACGAGCTCGTCGTCGACGGAGGCGGCGGCGGCGGCCTCCTCGGAGATGCGCTCCTCGCCGATCTCGGCGTACTGGACGAAGGGGTTGAGGTGCTTGCGGAAGATCTTGGCGGCCTCGACCATGGCCATCTCGGGTGAGGAGGTGCCGTTGGTCCAGATCTCGAGGGTGAGTTTGTCGTAGTCGGTGCGCTGGCCGACGCGGGTTTCCTCGATCTTGTAGCGGACGCGCTGGACGGGGGAGAAGAGGGCGTCGACGGGGATGACGCCGATCTCCTGCTCGTCGGTGTTGTACTGCTCGGAGGCGGGGACGTACCCGCGGCCCTTGGCGACGCGGAGCTCCATCTCGAAGTCCACAGCGTCGGTGAGGGTGCAGAGGATGAGGTCTTTGTTGAGGATGCTGATGGAGGTGTCGGCCTCGATGAGGTCGGCGGTGACCTCTCCGGGGCCGGTGGCGGCGAGGCGCATGGAGCGTGGCTCGTCGCCCTCGAGCTTCACGACGAGGTTCTTGACGTTGAGGATGATGTCGGTGACGTCCTCGAGCACGCCCTTGATGGTGGTGAACTCGTGGGAGACGCCGACGATCTTGATGGCGGTGACGGCGGCGCCCTCGAGGCTCGAGAGCAGGACGCGCCGGAGGCTGTTGCCGACGGTGGTGCCGAAGCCGCGCTCGAACGGCTCGATGACGAAGCGGCCGTAGTCGGAGGTGTTGCGGGGATCGGGGGTGATTTTGCTCGGCAGCTCGAGGCCGCGCCAGCGAACTCGCATCATGATGGGTGACTCTCTGCTCCGGCGATGTTCCGTGGGGGGAACGCCCTGCGCGGCTCACGGGACGGTGCGGCTCGCCGGGGCCGCGGTCCCTTCTTGCTCGCGTGGGCTCTGGGCAACCTGCTCCGGGCCGGCGTGGCCCGGGGCGGGGTGGGTGCGGGTGAGGGGCTCAGACGCGGCGGCGCTTGCGGGGGCGGCAGCCGTTGTGGGGAACGGGGGTGTGGTCCTCGAGGGCGGTGACCTTAATGCCGGTGGAGGTGAGGCCGTTGATGGCCGACTCGCGGCCGGCGCCGGCGCCCTTGATGCGGACCTCGCACTCGACGAGGCCGAGCTTGCGGGCCTTGTTGCCGGCCGACTCGCCCGCGCGGGTGGCGGCGAAGGGGGTGCTCTTGCGTGCGCCCTTGAAGCCGATGGTGCCGGCGGAGTCCCAGGCGATGGTCTCGCCGTTCATGTCGGTGATGGTGACGATGGTGTTGTTGAACGAGGCGTGGACGTGGGCGATGCCGCGGACCACGTTCTTGCGGACCTTCTTCTGCTTCTTGCCCATGAGGCGGCGATCCTGTCGGTAGGGCCCCGGGTGTTTCCCGCCCGTGCGGGCGGAAGATCGGGGCGGTGCGTTCGAGCGCGAGGCGGTTCAGGCGGCGGGGGGGGTGGGCCCCGGGGGGTGGGAGTCGGGGGATTAGCCCCTTCCGGCCCTCTCGTCGGCGACGGGCGTCTTCTTGCCCTCGCGGGGGCGGGCGTCGCTGGGGGTACTTCACCGCGCCAAGGGGGTGATGGAAGTTCATCAGGTGCTTGCGTCCGGCGGGCACTAAGCTTTCCGAAAACAAGTTGGGCCTGAGCGTTTCGCTAAAGGAGTAGCGAAAGCCCCAACGGTTGGGTAGCATCAGATCGATACCCACCG
>JACVCL010000202.1 GCA_016742075.1 Phycisphaerales bacterium | reverse complement strand
TCGTCGTGTACGGCACGAAGGCCTGAACGAAGTCCCGCCACTGCCCGATCGTGACCTCCGTGGTCGTCAGCCGGTAGGTGTACGGCACCGCCCCGATCCGCACCCCCACGCGGTTGCCCGTCTCCGACTGCACCGTCGCCCGATTCCCCGGGTCCCCGATCTCGTTCCACGACAGCCCGTAGTCCGGCGGCACCTTGGCCGAGGCGCCGGGAGCGGCCGCGAGAGCCGCCGCGGCCGCGGCGAAAACCGCGAGAACACGCGGGAACACACCCGAAATGCGGCCGAACACCGCCATGCTGGAAACCTCCCGGGCTGACTCTGCCCGATAAATATGCCCGACTTCCCCGCGCGATTCCAGTGCTATCTCCAAGAATAGCACAAAGATCTTCGTTCGTCGAGGCCAAAAGGCCGCATCGCCCCAAACAACATTCTGGAGAACCTGCAAAGGTGGCCGGTCCACCGGCACTCTCACCACATCGTTGTGGGCAATGAGGAGTTCCCCGGGGGGTGCCGCGTGCCTCCGCCCCTCGCCCGAGACGAGTCGGCAAGTCCCAGGATCTCCCCGAAGCCGCTTCCCCACCCGCCAAACCGAGCGCATCACCGCCCCCTGAGCGCTCAAACAACGACGTCCCCCACTTTTCCCTTGCCCGCCCTCGCCGCGGCGGTAGGCTCACCACGTGGGGAACACCGGGAACCAATCCATCGACTCGGCCCTGGCCGAACTGCGGGCGCTGGTGGCGAGGCTCGAAACCGAGACCGACCGCCGGAAGATCCGCCGCATCGCCGAGGCCATCCTGAACTTCCGCCCCTCCCGAGCAGGCCAAGGGGCCAGGGGTGGTGCCGGGCGCGGTTCCGGGGGCGGTCCCGGGGGCGCCGTCTCTACTCGGCGAGCCGCGCAACCTCGCGGGCGCACCCCCACGACAGCGTCACCCCCGCCCGCCCGTGCCCGTAGCAGTGCACAACCGGCCCCGTCGGCGACATCTCGCGCTCCAGGCGGATCGTCTCGGGATTCCCGCCGATCAGCCGCGCCGGCCGCAGCCCAGCCGTCGACCGCAGGCGCACCCGCGCAAGCCCCGCCGCCTCGCGGGAAAGCCCGGCTGTCTCGAGCAGCCGCCGGCACCGCGACACGATGTCATCGAGCATCGTCGGCACGGTCGAAGTCTCGAACACATCGGGCTCGTAGGTTCCCCCAAGCACGATGTGCCCCGGGTGCGGGTACAGGTACGTGGCCCGCCCGTCGGCCTCGTGGGCGTCCAGGCTCTCGTGCAGCGCGATGTCGTTGGGCACGTGAACCACCTGCCCGCGCATCGGGCGCACGGCCGGGTCGCCCGCCAGTTCGCGCGCCCCCAGCCCCGAGCAGTTCACCACCACGCCGTGCCCCTCCCGGTGCAGCTCGGCCGCGCTGCCGATCCGCCGCCGCACGATCGGCACGCCGTACCGCTCCTGCGCCGCCCGGGCCAGCCACCCGAGGTACACCGTCATGTCGATGTGCGGCGCCACGAACCGGAACCCCGTGGGGTACGGCCCGGTGGGCGGCAGCGGCTCGCCCCCGCCGATCAACCCGAGCCACTCGGGCATGGCTGTCGGCCTGGCCTGGTACTGCCGCGCCGGCAGCATCCGCACACCGCTCGACGGCTCACGCTCGGCCAGCGCGCTGAACACCCGGAAACTCTCGCCGATCACCGGCAGCAGCCCGCCGGCGTCCAGCGGCGTGAACCCCGCCCCGCTCCGCGACGAGCACGTGCCGGCGAGCCCGTCGGCCGAGTACACCACCACGCGCCGCCCCGCCTCGACCAAGCGGATCGCCGCAGACAGCCCCACGACACCCGAACCGATCACCGCGCACGATGCCTTCATGGGGCGAAGTCTCGCAGATCACCGGCCGCGGCGAAAACCGGATAGAGGAAATCCGTACCGTTCCTTGACCAAAACGACACGCTCCGTTCGACAGCCCGCCAGCCCCGGGACATAATCCGAGCATGAACTCGAACCAGAAGCAAGGCATCCGGGTGTCGTCGCTGATCGCCCCGATCGCCACGGGCGTCATCGGGTTCGCCTTCGGCTACCTGCTGTCGGACCTTCGGCCGCTGATGCTCACCAGCCCGCCCAAGCCCGCCACGGCCACCGCCGCCACCGGCAACTCCGCCCCGCGCGACAACGCCGATGAGACGCAGGGCCCGGCCCCGGCCGCCACCGGCAGCACCGGCGCCACGGGCGAGGCCCCGGCCAAGCCGAACTGAGGCGGTCACGCCCGGCTCAGTACGCCGCGCACGCCAGGATCGACTCGGCGATCCGGTCGGCGTTGGGCAGGTACTCCAGCTCGAGTTTGTAGTAGGGCATGATGGTGTCGAAGCCGCACACGCGCTGAACCGGGGCGCGCAGGCTGAGGAAGCAGTGCTCCTGGATGATCGTGGCGATTTCGGCCCCCAGGCCGCAGGTCTTGGGCGCCTCGTGCACGATGACGCACCGCCCGGTCTTGTTGACGCTCTCGATCAGGCAGTCCTGGTCGATGGGGTAGCAGGTGCGGAGGTCGATGAGCTCGACCGAAAGGTCTTCCGGCAGCTTGTCGAGCGCCTCGACGCACTGCAGCACCGTGGCCCCCCAGGAGATGACCGTCAGGTCGTTGCCGCTCTCGACGATCTTGGCCTTGCCGATGGGGATGGTGTACTCGTCCTCGGGCACCTCCTCGCGGAAGGCGCGGTAGATGCGCTTGGGCTCGAAGAAGATGACCGGGTCGGGGTCGCGGATGGCCGAGATGAGCAGCCCCTTGGCGTCGTAGGGGCTCGAGGGCATCACGACCTTGATGCCCGGGGTGTGAACGTAGATGGCCTCGGGCGAGTCGGAGTGCAGCTCGGGGGCGTGGATGCCGCCGCCGACGGGCACGCGGATGGTGATGGGGATGGTGACGCTGCCGCGCGAGCGGGTTCGGTAGCGGGCGGCGTGGTTGACGATCTGGTCGTACGCCGGGCCCAGGAAGCCCTCGAACTGGATCTCGGGCACGGGCCGCAGGCCGGCCATGGCCATGCCGATGGCCGTGCCGATGATGCCCGACTCGGCGAGGGGCGAGTCGATGACACGGTCGGCGCCGAAGCGGGCCTGTAGGCCCTCGGTGACGCGGAAGACGCCGCCGTTCTTGCCGATGTCCTCGCCGAGCATCACGACGCGGTCGTCGGCCTCCATCTCCTGGGTGAGGGCGAGGTTGATGGCTTGCACGAGGGTCAGGCTGGCCATAGGTGATTCCTGGGTGCGGGGCGGTCAGGCTTCGGGGGCTGGCGGGGCGGGCGAGAGGGCGGGCGGCGCGAAGGGGGCGATCAAGGCCATGGCGGCGCTGAGCAGCTCGGCGACCTTGTCGGGCTCATCGGGAACGGTGATAGCGGTGCCGTCGGAGTTCCAGTTCAGCCAGATCTCGGTGCCCTTCACGCCGCCGAAGGCCTTCTTGGCAACGCGCAGGGCGTGCACGTGGATCGGGTTGATCCAGTGGTCGGTGCCGGCGGTGTCGCGTCGCCGAATGGCGCAGCGTGATGGCGCGGCGGTGGCGGTCGGGTTCGGCACGCGCTCTGCCGTGACGTGTGCCGCGGCGGTCGGGTCGGTTGTCGGTTGGGGCGAAGCGCGCGACGGGGTCCAGGCGCCGGGCTTGGCGATCTGGGCGTAGCG
>JACVCL010000201.1 GCA_016742075.1 Phycisphaerales bacterium | reverse complement strand
GTGGGGGGGATGGGGGGGGTAGACTCGGCGCGGTGATTCAGCCGCTGGTCATCTCGGCGCCGTTCGGGAACTACGTGCAGCCCCACGGGGCGACGGCGACGCTGGGCACCTTCACGCTCGAGCGCCGCCCCGGCCGCCTGTGGCGCGTGCTGCGGACGGTGCGGTACTACCCCGGCCTGGGCGCCTGGGTGAACAAGATCGGCCTGCGGAACCCCGGCATCGGCTGGCTCGAGGCCCGGGCCGGCTCGGGTCGGGCGCGGCTGGGCGACAAGATCGTCTCGATCCACGGCTTTGCGCCCGACGACTGGGCGGCCCTGCTCGACCGGCTGTGCGTCCTGCGGCCGATGGCCATCGAACTGAACATGAGCTGCCCGAACGTGGGCCACGTCAACTGGCCCGGCTGGCTCTTCGCCCGGGCCGTGCGCTCGGCCTGCGACGCGGGGAGCCTGGTGGTGGTGAAGCTGCCGCCGGTGAACTACCGGGCGATGTTCGACGATGCGCTGGCCGCCGGCGTGCGCGTGTTCCACTGCTGCAACACCATCCCGGTTCCGGCGGGGGGGGTCTCGGGCAAGCCGCTCAAGCCGGTGGCCATCGCGTGCATCGTCGACTGCCTGGGCTCGCTGCCCGCCGCGCTGCGCGGGCGCGTGGCGATCATCGGGGGCGGCGGCATCACCACCCCGGCCGACATCGACGACTACGCCGCCGCCGGCGCCGCCCGCGTGGCGGTGGGCACCAAGGTCTTCAAGCCGTGGTACCTCTGGTCGCACCGGGGCATCCGGCCGCTCATCGAGCACGCCCGGGCCCGCCTGACCGGGCGCGAAGGCCCCCTCGGCGCGCCCGCGGCCGGCGCGGGCGATGCCGTACACTGACCCTCCGTTCCGGCCCCCGCGCCGGCCCCCAATCCCGCCGCCAGACCGAGGAGTTCCCCCGATGCCGCTCCGCACGCCGCTGCACAAGTTCCACCTCGAGCACGGCGGCAAGATGGTCGACTTCGCCGGGTGGGAGATGCCGCTGTACTACCAGCAGCCCGGGGCCGATCCGTCCACGCAGGGCATCATCGCCGAGCACAAGCAGGTGCGCACCAGCGGCGGCTTCTTCGACGTCTCCCACATGGGCCGCGTGAAGGTGCAGGGCCGCCACGCCCGCCGGTTCCTCGAGCGCCTGTGCACCCGAAAAATCTTCGACATGGAGCCCGGGCAGGTCCGCTACTCGCTGGTCTGCAACGACGCCGGCGGCGTCAAAGACGACATCCTCGTCTACCGCCTCGACGACGACGATTTCTACCTCGTCGTCAACGCCTCCAACCGCGAGAAGCTCCTCGCCCACTTCGACCAGGTGCGCGCCGGCCTCGGCGCCGACGCCATCGTCAAGATCGAGGACGTGACCATGAAAACCGCCATGGTCGCCATCCAGGGCCCGAAGGTCATGGAGGTCATCTCCAACTTCTCCCGCGAGATCCCCACCCTCAAGCGCTACCGCTTCGTCGAGAAGAACTACCTCATCATGAAGCTCATGGTCTCGCGCACCGGCTACACCGGCGAGGACGGCGTCGAGGTCATCCTCCCCGCCATGGCCGTCGAGATGGCCATGAAGATGCTCCTCAAGGACATGGCCGCCAAGTCACCCGAGTCCATCGTCAAGCCCGCCGGCCTCGGCGCCCGCGACACCCTGCGCACCGAGGCCGGCATGCCCCTCTACGGCCACGAGCTCCGCGAAGAGTGGCCCGCTCTCACCGCCGGTGTCGACTTCGCCATCGCCCTCGACAAGCACGAGCACGAACGCGGCGAGAAGTTCGTCGGCCAGGACGCCCTCCTCCGCCTCAAGGCCGACGGCGGCCCCAAGCGCCGCATCACCGGCATCCTCATCGAGGGCAAGCGCGCCGCCCGCCAGGGTATGGCCGTGCTCGTGAACGGCTCGCCCGCCGGCGAGGTCACCAGCGGCTGCACCGGCCCCACCCTCGATCGCGTCATCGCCCACGCCATGCTCGACGCCTCGATCGCCCCCGGCACCAAGGTCGACATCGACACCGGCAAGGGCGCCATGCTCGGCGGGGTCGTCCAGGCCCTGCCCTTCTACAAGATGCCCAAGTGACCGCGGCAACATCCCCGTCCCCCGCCCGTTGAGCCCCCCGGCATCGCCGGTGCTCCGCCCGCGCGGGGCCCGGCCCGTGCCGAACAGGGCCCACGGCCGATGACCGAACCCCCCCGGCGAAACTCCCCGCTCCCCCTCGTCGCCTGCACCCTCGTGGTGGTCGCCGCGGCCGCGGTGCTGCGCGGCCTCATCAACATGCCGGGCGAGCTCGCCCCCGGCATGGACGCCGCGTACTACCCCGTCCAGGCCCGGGCCATGCTCGAGCAGGGGCGGCTGGCCTACCACGACCTGCCCATCACCTTCGCCATCATCGCCGGCGCCGCCCGCGTGCTCATGCTGATCACGCCGATGGACATCGACGCCGCCACGCTCGCGGCCTCGCGATGGAGCGACACCCTCCTACCGCCCCTGGCCGCCGTGCCGCTCATGCTGCTGGGCTGGTCGTGGACGCCCCCGGATCGCCGCGGCTGGCGCTCGGCCGCGGGCTTCGCCTGCGCCGCCGCCGTCGCGGTTCTGGCCATGCCCGCCCTGCGCATGGCCGGAGACTTCCAGAAGAACGCGCTCGGCCTGGTCTGGATCGGCTTCGCCGCGTGGGCCGCGCACCGGGCAATGGCCCGACCCACCGTCGCTCGCTGGCTCGCCGCCGCGGCGTTCATCGGCCTGGCCGCGGGCACCCACGTCGGCGCCTTCGGCGCCGCGGCGGTGCTCCTCGCCGTAGCGGTCGCGTGGTGGGTCGTCGTCGGCGGCGGCTGGAGCATCCGTCGGCTCGCCGTCGTCACGCTCTCGGGATCAGCCCTGGCCGCGGCGCTCTTCGGCATCATCGCCTGGGCCTCGCCCCGCCGCGCCCAGTCGCTGCTGCAGGCCCCGGCCAAACTCTTCGGCTCGTCCGGCGGCGAAGGCGGCCCCGGCGGCCCCGGGGGCCCGGGGGGCGGCCTGCTGACGCCCTTCACCCTCGGCGCCGCGGCCATCTACCTGCTGGGCGCGCTGGTGCTCTGGCGCCTCTGGCGTGACCGCCGCTCGCTCTCCCCCGCCGAGTCGGGCGTGGCCGTCGGCGCCGCGGCGTGCGCGGGGCTGCTGATCTTCCCGCTCATCAACGGCGAATACCTCATGCGCCTCTCGCTCATGAGCCCGCTGCCCGCCGCGATCCTGCTGGTGTTCCTGCTGGCCCGGCGCGAGCACCGCGCCGCGGTCCGGTGGCCGGCGCCGCTGTT
This sequence comes from Phycisphaerales bacterium, assembly GCA_016742075.1. GTDB lineage: Bacteria > Planctomycetota > Phycisphaerae > Phycisphaerales > UBA1924 > JACVCL01. Next base: position 407 of record JACVCL010000201.1, on the reverse strand, counting down.
GGGCCTGGCCGCCAGCCTCTCGGCCGCGTTGGCGTTCGGCCTTGTGCCCATGCCCATGCCGACGCCCGGCCCCGGCGGCGCGATGGGCCGCCCACCGCCCGGCCTCGCAGGCCCGATGGACGCCCGCCGTCCTCCCCGCGGCCCGGGAGGCCCCGGCGGCGTGGCGCCGCGGGTGGTGCCCGACGAAGCCGCCCCCGAGTTCCGCCGCATGCGCGAACTGATCGTCGACCCGAAGCGCACGGTGGTGATCGCGCGGCACGGGCTGGAGTGGTGGGCCGCCTACTTCCTCCGCACCGCCGCGTGGCCACGCGAGCCCGACGACGCGTTCCAGCGCTACGACCGCGTGCTGTACATCGAGGAACTCCGACGCGGTCCGGGCGGCATGGGCGGCCCGCGCGGCCTGGGCG
>JACVCL010000200.1 GCA_016742075.1 Phycisphaerales bacterium | reverse complement strand
TGGTGGGGTGGTGGGGGGGGGTCAGCGGGCCGAACGCAGCTCCAGGCGCCACGACTTCGCGGCCGTCTCCAGCGCATTGCTGTCCAGCATCACCTGCGCCCGCGGCTGAATGTTGATGAACCGCCAGCCCTCCTGCTGCGTGCGCACCGGGCGGCCCTTGTCGTCGAACCACAGAAAGCGGTACTGCACGTTCATCCCCACATCCGCCAGCGAACGCGTCGGCACCGTCACGCGCGCCGGTCGGTCGGGCGTGCCCGTCTCGAACACCGGCTCGTTGAAGCCCAGCCACTGGTTCAGCCCGTCCTGCGCCACGATGCCCGGGTACTGCTCCATCTTGATCGTGTCGGCGCGCCCGGCGGGCGGCGCCTTCACAGTGTCGCACCCCGACAGCACCGACCCGACACCCGCGCCCAGCCCCGCCAACGCCAGCACAGTCATCCGACGCATCGTGCCCTGCCTTTCACTCGCCGCCGCGGCCAGATTCCTCGCCGCGGGCGGCACCCATATTCAACCGTCAACGACCAACGCGGTTCCGACCGCGCGGCCCCGCCCACCCCTCTATTGTGGCGATCGACCCGCCGGAAGGGCCGAGCTCGGCGTCTCCGCGCCCGCCCCATCGCCCACCAGCAGCGCCGGAGCCGACACCCCCGCCCGGATCTCCGCCGCCAAACGCCGCACCGCCTCGCTCCGCGGCACGTACGGGGCATGCACCCGCCCGAACAGCCGCGAGAACCCCGCCGTGCCCGGCAGCGGCACAAACAGGCTGTCTCCCCCCTCCAGAATGTGCAACCCCGGCGACGGACCCCCGGAGAACCCCTCATACACCCGGATCCCCTCCGCCCGGTACAGCTCCTGCAGTTCGCCGAGCGTCATCCCGCGCAGATACCCCGCCAACTGGTACGACCGCAGCGCCTCGCTCGTCGGCGAGCGCACGCAGTTGCCGCCGAGGATGTACGGCAGCCGTCGCTCGCCGAGGTTCGCAGGGTCCGGCGTGGCGTCGTTGGCGTACAGGATCGCCCCGCCACCATCGCCGCCGCGCCCGTCGACCGGCAGGCGGATGTACCGCACCAGCAGCCCGCCCGAGCCCGGCTGCATCGCCCGCGCCGCGTCGAGGCCGCTGAGCGTGATCCGCGAGCCCGGCCGCCCGTCCACCTGCAGCGTCACCGTCTGGCCCGGCCCGACGCGCGCCGGCGCCAGGTACACCCGCTGCGGCATCACCTCCACGTGCCTCGTGTCGGCCCGCGCGCCAGCCTTCAGCAGCAGACCCGCCACCGCCGCCCCCGCGCCCGCCAGGGCCACTTCCTTCTTGTTCTCGCTCGCCCCATAGGCCCCGGCCGCCGCCCCGCCCAGCAGCAAAACGTCGCCGATCGCCGACTTGGCCCGCCGCAGGTCCTCGAGGTTGTTCCACCGCAGGTCCCGCGACATCTCGTTAAGGTCCGCCGCCGCCGGGAACGACTCGCGCCGTCCGTCGACCAGCACCGCCAGCTGCGCACGGTCCGACTCGGTCCGCGCGCGGAACGACGCGATCGCCCCGTCAGGCCCGGTCGCGATCTTCTCCGGGCCCAGCCCGAAGTCCACGATGAACAGCGCGTTGTCGCCGCCGCTCTCCAGCCGCTCGGCCAGCCCCTGCAGCGACGCCTGCGCCCGCACCGCCGCCCGGAAGTAGTCGCGCGCCTCCTCCGCCCGCCCCATCTGCCGGCTGGCCACCCCGTGGAGCAGGTACCCCAGCGCAAAGTCGCTCTGCACCGCCGCGTACCCGCGGTCGAGCCCGTCATCGCCCCGCCGCTGCGCCTCGCGGATCACGTCGGCGCTGCTCCTGCCGCGCCCGAAATCGCGCAGGTAGAACAGCGAATTGCCCGCCGCCGCCCGCACGTTGCCCCAGTCGCCCTCCTGCGCGTGCAGCGCCGCCACATACACGAACGCCATAGCCTGCTCGAAGGGCTCGCCCTTCCAGGTCCGCACGCCCTCCCACAGCACCGCCGACGCCACCGTCTTGTCCTCGTTCACCCCCTGCGTGCGCAGAACCTCGTACGCCTCGTCGAGCGACCGCCCCGCCGCCCGCGGCTCGCCGTCGGCCAGCGCCAGCACGCCCAGCCGCAGGCGGTCCAGCACGTAGTCGCCCGCGTCGCGCCGCGCGTCGGTCACGTTCTCGAGCGCCCGAAGCCGCCCGGCCCCGAAGTCGCCGCCCGCCGCCGCCCGCATCAGCCGCGCATCGGGCGGGGCCGAGGCGCACCCGCCCACGCAGACCGTCCACAGCCCGCAAACGCCGGCGAGCAGCGCCGCCGCTCCCCGGCCCCGCCACCCGCACCATGCGCCGGCACCAACGACCATGCCTCAGTCCACCAGCTTCCCGCGCGCCTCCCGCGCAAACTCGAACAGCCCCGTCCACTTCAGCTCGCGCGTCCGCACGTCCGTCAGCCGGTACTCGACCTGGTAGTACTCCTTCCGCGCATCGGTCAGCCCCGACGCCAGCCGAGCCAGCCGCGTCGACGAGCGGAACGTCGCCGTCATCACGTGCGTCGCCCGGTCCTCCGGGGCCAGCTCCGTCGGGAACCCCGCCGCGCGCAGGTCCGCCACCCGCTCCGGCGGCAGCTGGAACGAGATGTTCTTCGCCCGGCCCAGCTCCGTGATCGGCAGCGCGCTCACAGCCCGCGCCACCACCATCCACTGCTCCGCCGGCGTGATCACATCCGTCGTCAGGTTCTCGACCTTGTTCGTCACCACCCGCGCCGGCTCCGACGCGGCGGTCCGCCCCGCCAGCCACTCGCTGGCCGCCAGGCTCTGCGCCATCTCCGCCGCCGACACCTCGAAGTCCGAGGCGCGCAGCCGCGTCGTCCGCGCCGGCGGCGCCGCGCACGACGCCGCCAGCAGGCCCAACATCAGGATGAACGCGAACGTGCGCATGGCGGTCGCAACGCATGCCCGGCGCGGGCCCCGCCGGCCGGGCCGAACGCCCGCGGCCGGTCCGACGCCCGGGCTCAGCGCATCACCTGGCCCAGGTCGTAGCTCTCGCTGAACACGATCGAACGCGTCTTGAGGTTCGTGAGCCGGAACTCGAAGTAGTACCGGCGCGTACCCCCGCGGGCCGACTCATAGAAGTCGCCCAGCAGCACGAAGATCTGCCTCGGGTCGTACCGGTCGGTCCGCCCCGCGCCCCGGCGGTCGATGTTCTCCTGCAGCAGATCGCGCCCGCCGGTGTCCCCCTGGATGCGGTCCAGCTCCTGGTCCATCCGCGCCGTCGAGTCCACCACCATCGCCTTGTTGCGGATGTAGTCCGAGTTGGCGAACCGGTTCCGCAATCGGACCTGGATCTGCTCGAAGTCCTGCGTGCTCGTCCGAGTCTTGTTGTTCAGCCCGCCAAGCTCGATCACCACCCGCGTCGGCGCATCGCGGATCTCGGGGATCGACGAGATGTCCGCCGCCAGACGCTCGGCCACACGGTCCCCGAACTCGTACAGCGACGGCATGTTCGCCTGAGGCGACCGCTCGTCCGCCGCCGTCGTCCGCGACGGGTCGATCCGCCCGCCGGTGTCGCCCCGCGGGGCCTCGCACCCCGCCAGCCCCAACGCCGCCGCCACCACCGCCGCGCCGCCCCACGCCCAACGAGTGTTCACACCACGCACCATGTCCGTCTCTCTTCAAGCCGCCGTCCGCCGCGACCGCACGGGACCACAACGCCCGAACCGTCCGCGGCGGCTCCCGGCCGCCGGGGGGTTATAC
>JACVCL010000199.1 GCA_016742075.1 Phycisphaerales bacterium | reverse complement strand
CGGCTGGCCGCCGAAGCGCAGCATCGCCTGCAGCTCACGATCACCAGCGCGTCGCAGCCGCCGGACATCCAGGCGCCGGAAGAGGTCTCGGATCATCTCTACCGGATCGCCCACGAGGCGCTGACGAACGCCGCGCGCCACGGTGGCTGCCGGTCGGTTGCGCTGGAGATCTTCGCGGACGAGGCGAACTACGTGCTGACCGTCGCGGACGACGGTCGCGCGCGCGCCGGGGTCGGGACGGGGGGCGCCCGCGCCTTAGCGTAGGTGGCCGGATTTGACGATGGTCGGGCTGGGCCGGCGGCGGGCGTGCGGCGCGGCGGCCGCCTGCGCCGGGTGCTCGGCTGCTTCGGGCCCGAGCGCCTCTGCGGCGAGTGGTGGCGGGGCGATCAGGACACGCGCGACTACTACCGGCTGCACACCGACGACGGGGCGTGGCTGTGGGTGTTCCGCTCGGCGGAGTCCGGGCGGTGGTTCCGTCACGGCGAGTGGGCGTGAGGCGCGGCTATGCCCGAGGCACCTCATCCCAAGGCGCACCCGCACCCGCGCGAGCGGGCCGGCTCGCGGGATCCGGGCGCGGCCCGGCGGGCGGGGCCGCCGGAGCCGCCCTACTGCGAGCTGGAGGTGACCAGCAACTTCACGTTCCTCCGCGGCGCCAGCCACCCCGACGAGCTGGTGCAGCGGGCGGCGGAGCTGGGCTACCGGGCCATCGCGCTGACCGACACCAACACGCTGGCGGGCGTGGTGCGGGCGCACGTCGCGGCGAAGGACGCGGGGATCCGCTTCGTGCTCGGCAGCCGCCTGGCGCTGGCCGACGCGCCGGGCAGCGGCGTGCTGGTGTACCCCACCAGCCTGGCGGGCTACGGGAACCTCTGCCGCCTGCTGACCATCGGCAAGCGGCGGGCCCCCAAGGGCCGGTGCGTGCTGAGCGTGCACGACCTGGCGGAGCACAGCGGCGGCCTGCTGGCGGTGTTCGTGCCGCCGGCGCTGGCCGACCGTCACACGATCGAGCTGCTGCACGGTCTGCGCCGGGTGTTCGACGGCGACCGCCTGTCGGTGGCGATCTCGCGGCTGTACCGGCAGGACGACGCGGAGCGTGCCGGTCGGGTGGCGGGCCTGGCCGAGCACTGCCGGGTGCCGCTGGTGGCGACCAACGCCGTGCGCTGCCACACGCCCGAGCGTCGGGCCCTTCAGGACGTGCTGGCGTGCATCCGTCACCGGTGCACGATCGAGCAGGCGGGATACCGGCTGCTGGCGAACGCCGAGCGGCACCTCAAGCCGCCGTCGGAGATGCACCGTCTGCACGCCGACCGCCCCGGGGCGCTGGCCCGCGCGCTGGAGATCGCCGAGCGGACGGCGGGTTTCTCGCTCGACCAGCTTCGCTACGAGTACCCCGAGGAGGTGGTGCCGGAGGGGTCGACGGCGCAGTCGCACCTGGAGAGCCTGACGTGGCGTGGCGCGGCGGCCCGCTACCCGGCGGGTGTGCCCGAGAAGGTGCGGGGGCAGATCCGGCACGAGCTGGCCCTGATCGCGGAGCTGAAGTACGCGCCGTACTTTCTCACGGTGGAGGACATCGTGTCGTTTGCGCGCGGTCGGGGCATCCTGTGCCAGGGGCGCGGGGCGGCGGCCAACTCGGCGGTGTGCTACTGCCTGGGCGTGACGGCCGTGGACCCCGACCGCGTGAACGTGCTCTTCGAGCGGTTCGTGAGCCGTGAGCGGGCGGAGCCGCCCGACATCGACATCGACTTCGAGCACGAGCGCCGGGAGGAGGTGATCCAGTACCTCTACCGCAAGTACGGGCGCGACCGGGCGGCGCTGACCGCGGAGGTGATCTCCTTCCGCGGTCGTCTGGCCATCCGCGAGGTGGGCCGGGCGATGGGCCTGCCCCGCGACTGCCTGGACCGTCTGGCGAAGGAGGTGACGTGGTGGGACTCGGACGCGGCCCGGGACGGGCGCCTGCGCGAGCTGGGGCTCGACCCGCGCGACCCGCACCTGCGGGCCACGGCGCGGCTGGCCAACGAGCTGATGGGGTTCCCGCGGCATCTCTCGCAGCACGTCGGGGGCTTCGTGATCACCCGCACGCCGCTGGACCGGCTGGTGCCGATCGAGAACGCGGCGATGGCCGACCGGACGGTGATCGAGTGGGACAAGGACGACATCGAGGCGCTGGGGATGCTGAAGGTGGACGTGCTGGGCCTGGGGATGCTCACGTGCGTCCGCAAGGCGCTCGACCTGGCCGGCGGTCAGGGCGGCGGCGGGCCGCTGACGCTGGCGGGCATCCCGCCCGAGGACCCGCTGGTGTACGACATGATCTGCCGGGCCGACACCGTCGGGGTGTTCCAGATCGAGAGCCGGGCGCAGATGTCGATGCTGCCGCGTCTGCGGCCGCGCTGCTACTACGACCTGGTGATCGAGGTGGCGATCGTGCGTCCGGGGCCGATCCAGGGCGACATGGTGCACCCGTACCTTCGCCGCCGCGGCGGCGAGGAGCCGGTGGTGTACTTCAACGGGACGATCGAGCGTGTTCTGGGGCGCACGCTCGGCGTGCCGCTGTTCCAGGAGCAGGCGATGTCGATCGCCGTCGAGGCGGCGGGGTTCACCCCCGGCGAGGCCGACGAGCTGCGCCGGGCGATCGGCGCGTGGAAGACGCGCGGCAACAAGCTGGCGCTCTTCGGCGAGCGCATCCTCGAGGGCATGGTGCGGCGGGGGTACCCGCGCGAGTTCGCGGCGGCGTGCTTCGAGCAGATCAAGGGCTTCTCCGGCTACGGCTTCCCCGAGAGCCACGCCGCCAGCTTCGCCCTGCTGGTGTACGCGTCGGCGTGGCTCAAGCGGCACCACCCCGCGGCGTTCGCGGCGGCCCTGCTCAACAGCCAGCCGATGGGCTTTTACCAGCCTGCGCAGATCGTCCGCGATGCCCGGGAGCACGGCGTGGAGGTGCGGCCGATCGACGTGAACCACAGCCGCTGGGACTGCACGCTGGAGCCGACGCCCGGCGGGCCCGCCGTTCGCCTGGGCATGCGGCTGATCGGGGGCCTGCCGCAGGGCGAGGCCGAACGCGTGTCGGAGGCGGTGCGGGCGCACGGGCCCTTCCGCGGCGTCCGGGCGCTGTGGCGGAGCTCGGGCGTGCGGGCCGCGACGCTGCGGCGGCTGGCGGCCGGCGACGCGTTCGGCTCGATGGGCCTTTCGCGGCAGGCGGCGCTGTGGGCGGTGCGGCCGCTCTCCGACGAGCCTTTGCCCCTCTTCGACGTTGCGGCCGCCGACGCGGCCTCGCACGAGCCCGACTATCTGCCCACGCCCACGCCGTTCTCGCAGGTGGAGCAGGATTACGCCGCCACCGGACTGTCGCTGAGGCCGCACCCGATGAGCTTCGTGCGAGAGGAGCTGGAGGCGCGCGGCGTGGCCCGCAACGGGGCGCTCGCCGACGCGGCGGCGATGCCGGCGGGGCGGCGTGTCTCGGTGGCGGGCCTGGTCCTGGTGCGGCAGCGTCCGGGCACGGCGTCGGGCGTGCTGTTCATGACGATCGAGGACGAGACGGGCGTGGCGAACCTGGTGGTGTGGCCGCGTGTGTACGAGCGGTACCGGGCCGTCGTGCGGCACAGCGGGGCGGTTCTGTGCACGGGCACGGTGCAGCGCGGGGGCGCGGTTGTGCACGTGGTGGCCCGCTCGTTCCGGTCGCTGAGCATCGGCGAGGCGACGCCGGTGCGGTCGCGCGCTTTCCATTGACCGGCCGGGTGGCGTTGGGGGTTGGTGGGG
>JACVCL010000025.1 GCA_016742075.1 Phycisphaerales bacterium | reverse complement strand
CTGACCGGGGGTTAAGGAAGATCGGAGAGCAATGTGACTCACACGGGTACACAAGCGCAAGCCGGGCCGGAAAGGTGACCTACTGCATCGAGGAACCCGGAGCTGGAAGGCGGTACATCTCCGATGTCAACGGCGCGGACGGCGCGAAGCGCACCGAGGCTGAAGCGCTACGCCCCGAAGGACGCGGCGGCCGCGGACGTCCCCGGCCCGACGACAACAACCGCCCGCCGCCCCCGCCCACCCCCGACGATCGCCCCCCTCCTGCCGACCCGCGCCAGGAGGCCCCAGGCGCTCCTTCCCGGGCGCCCGACGCGGCCGGGTTCACGGTCACCAGCGAGAGCATCGGCCCCGATGGGAGGCTGTCGATCGACTGCACCTGCGACGGCCCCGCGGGCGGAACTCCCCCTGTCGTCCGCTGGGCCCACCCGCCGCAGGGTGCGAGGTTCCTGGCGATCACCCTGCACCACGTGCCTCCGCCCCGCCCGGGCGACGACCCGAAGAGTCCTGAGAGCAAGCACGTGTACTGGGTGGTCTACAACCTGCCGATCGAGGCCGGGCGCTTGGCGGCGGGCGATGCGGGAGCCGGCAAGCTTGGCGTCAACACCGTGAACAGCCGTCCTTCGTACGCCCCGCCCTGCTCCAAGGGCCCGGGCGACAAGGTGTACATCCTGACCGCCTACGCGCTCGCCGAACCGCTGACCTTCTCGGCGCAGACCGAGCGGCGCGGCGTGACAATGGACGATGTGCTCGCCGCGATCGGCGGACGGTCCGTGGCCACCGCCAACATCCGGGCCGTGTACGCCCGCAACGGGGGCGGTCGATGATCCGTCGAGCCGCCTTCACCTGCGCTGCCGCCGGGCTGGCACTGGCCGCGGTGTCGGCCCTGGCCCTCCAGGCCACCCCCGCGCCGAACCTTCCCGACCGTCCATCGGCACCGTCGGGGGGGCGAGACTCCCGCCGCGACCGCGGGCTCATCGCCCGCCTCAGCACGTTCCAGACCGACGTTCCCGAGCACCGTTTCAACATCATCCTCGTGCGGCCGACGCGGAACTCGATCACCGTGAGCGTGGTCAGCAACTCGAGCGGCCCGGTCGAAGGGCACGTCGAGCACGGCGAGGCGCCCGAGGAGGCTGGCGAGCCCCGCCTCGGCCACCGCACGCCCACCCAGACGCTCCGCCCCGGCGAACCGGCGAACTTCGTGCTCGACCGGCTCAAGCCCGGAGCGCGCTACGCCTACCGGTGGCGCTGGAAGGAGCCCGGACAGACCGGGTTCACCGCCGGCGAACTCTCAAGCTTCCGCACGCCCGCCGAGCCGGGGACGTCGTTCGTCTTCACCATCACCGCCGACTCGCACCTGGACCCCAACGTCACACCGGCGGTGTACCGCCGTGCGCTGCTCAACGCCCTCGCGGACCGGCCCGACTTCCACATCGACCTGGGCGACACGTTCATGGTCGACAAGCGGAGCGACTTCCGCGACGCGCTCCCGCAGTACCGGGCCCAGCGCTACTACTTCGGGCAATTGTGCCACTCGGCGCCGCTGTTCCTCGTGCTCGGCAATCACGACGGCGAGGCCGGATACGCCATGCGCGGCGCAGGCAGCATCGCCGAGTGGTCGTTCAACCAGCGCACCGCCTTCTTCCCGCCGCCGGAGATCACCGCCGCCGATGGCCGCTCGCCCTTTTACACCGGTCGCACGGCGATGTCCGACGGCCGGGCCGCCAACTACTACGCCTTCACGTGGGGCGATGCTCAGTTCATCGTGCTCGACCCCTTCTGGTCCACCACCTCCCGGCCGCGCGGCGGGGGCCGCGCCGGGCCCGATGCCGACACCGCCGGCACCGACGACAACTGGGCCCGCACGCTCGGCAAAGAGCAGTACGACTGGCTCACCCGCACGCTCGATTCGTCTTCCTGCCGCCTGCGCTTCGTGTTCATTCACCACCTCGTCGGGGGTCTCGGCCGGGCCAACCGTGGAGGCGTCGAGTCGTCCACGATGTTCGAGTGGGGCGGGAACAACGCCGACGGAACCCCCGGCTTCGCCGCCCGCCGACCCGGCTGGGAACTCCCGATCCACGACCTGCTGGCCCGACACCGCGTCTCAGCGGTCTTCCACGGCCACGATCACCTCTACGTCCGCAGCGCACGCGACGCGGTGGTCTATCAGTGCGTCCCTCAGCCGGGGAACGTCGCCGGCGGCACGCGCAGCGCGGCCGAGTACGGGTACCGCTCGGGCACGATCCTCGGTAGCCCCGGACACCTCCGCGTGCGCGTGGGCCCCGATGGTGCCACGGTCGACTTCGTCCGCGCCGCCGCCGAAGCCCCGGCCGACGGACCCCGCGGCCGACGCGCCGACCCCGAGCCCAACGGAAAGGTTGTCCACAGCTACAGCATCCCCGGCGCCTCCCGGGACTGACCTCCCCGACCGGCGACGACCAGCCGCCCCGAACCGACCGCCGGCTCGGGTGACCGCGCCGTTTTTTTGTGAAATCTTGGGCTTGCTCTTTGGATCACCCAGTTTCCGAGGGTAATCTGAGACATCCCCTCGAGTGGTGATCGGACTTGGGCCGGACGTCCTTGGGCCGATCGCTTGCCGGGGCCTCGACCGGAGGCATCACCCATGCGGACCGCGCACTCGCTCGCTCATGCGGCTTTTGTGGTCGCGTTTTTCGGTCTGATTCCGCTCCCGGCGCGCGCGATCGACCTTGCCGAGCTCGAAAAGGCGTGGCTGCAGGCACTCGCCAAGGACCCGCAGGGGGAGGAGGCGCTCCGGGCGGAGATCGCCTACCGCGCAGCGCACTTTCGCGGCCGGCCATCACCCGAACGGGTGATCTACGGGGACGACCATCGGCTCGAGGTGTGGCAGGTCGCCGGCGACGCGGCCCTGACGCGCTACCAGCGTGCGGCGGCCACCGTGGTCTCTCGTAGCCGCCTGACCCAGAACGGCGACGGCTCGTGGACGCTGGCCGGCACGCCGTGGACCAGCCAGGGCGGCACCATCTGCGCCGACGAGCCCTTCCGGGGTCAGCCGGCCCTCGGGTTCTGCTCCGCGTTTCTCGTCGGGCCCGATCTGATCGTGACCGCCGGGCACTGCATCACCAGCGTGTCGAGCATGAACTCGTCGGCGTTCGTCTTCGACTTTGAGATTTCCTCAAGCGGCGGCTCGGCGCCGACGGTGCTCCCGGCCGACCGCGTGTACACCGGGATTCAGCTCGTGGACCGCCAGCAGGCGGGAGACCTCGACCACGCCGTCATCCGCCTCGACCGCCCGGTTTCGGGGCGTAGTCCGCTCCCGATTCGCCGGACCGGATCGGTGAGCGTCGGCGACCCGCTGGTCATGATCGGCTACCCCGCGGGCCTGCCCGAGAAGGTGGCCGCGGGCGCCGAGGTGAAGAACCCCAACGGCGGCACCGCGTGGTTCCAGGCCAACCTCGACGCTTACGGCGGCAACTCGGGCTCGATGGTGGTGAACCTGAACTCCGGCGTGATCGAGGGCATCCTCGTCCGCGGCGCGCCCGACTACGTCACTGTCGGCGGCTGCGTGCGCTCCAACCGCGTGCCCGACACCGGGAACACCGCTGGCGGTGCCGTCTTCGAGGAAGTCTCGAAGACCACGGGTTTCGCCGGCTCGATCCCGGAACTGGGCCTGCAACTGAGCCCGTCGGGCGACCCCCTCCATCTGGGCCCGGTCGGCGGGCCGTTCCAGCCGGCCTCGGTCGTGTACACCATCAGCAATCCGACGCCGAGCGACGCGACCTATCAGGCCTACATCGCCGGCGGCGGCAGCGCCCCGCTGCTGATCGAGGGCGGCACGTCGCCGGTCTCCGGCAGCGTGCCGGCGGGCGGGAGCGCGAGCTTCACCGTGTCGGTGGCGCCGGGCGCCGCGGGCCTGACCCAGGGCGCGTACACCTCGATCCTCACCTTCGTGGACACCACGAACAGTGTTCAGACCATCCGCAACCACGTGATCGAGGCGGGCACCACCGGCGTGACGCTCACGCCCGCGTCCGGATTGACCTCCGGGGGCCCCCCGGGCGGCCCGTTCCCCGGCTCGCAGGCCTACACCATCACCTCGACCCGGCCATCGCCGGTCACGATCCGCGTGAATGCCCCGGGGTGGGTCACGCTCGACGGCGCCTCCCCGCCGCTGGAGTTCACCCTCACCGGTATCGGCGCCTCCCGCACCGTGGTCGCGGCGTTCGGCGGAGCGGCCGCCGGCCTGCCGCCGGGCCTCGCCACCGGCCAGATCGACTTCGTCAACCTCAGCGGTGGCTCCGGCGGCGGTTCCCGCCCGGTGTCGCTCGACGTGGGACGGGCCAGCTTCGCGTACTCAGGCCCGCCGGTCGCCATCGCCGACCTGAGCACGGCATCGGCGGTCGTCGACGTCCCGCTGGGCTTCTGCGTGGCCGATATGCGGGTCGATCTTGATCTCCAGCACACGTACATCGGAGACCTCATCGTCGAGCTCACCAGCCCCCGCGGGCAGACCGTCCGCCTGCACAACCGCACCGGTGGGAGCGCCGACGACATCATCGCCACGTTCGCCGACGGCGCCCCCGTCGGCACCCGCGCGCCCGACGGCCCGGGCACCCTCGCCGACTTCTCGGCCAAGCTCGGCAGCGGCCGCTGGACGCTCACGATCTCCGACAACGCCGGCGGCGACACAGGCACCCTCCGCGGATTCACGCTCCGGCCGCAGATCGGGCCGGCGACCTGCCCCCCGGTGGCCGATCCGCAGCGGCTGGCCGTGCCGCACACGGTGCACACGCCCGTCTCGCTCATCGGCGGGGCCGCCAACCCGGGACCGCTGTCGTTCATCGTGACGCTGCTCCCGTCGAACGGCGTCCTGATCGACCCGGCCGTCGGCTTCGTGACCTCGCTTCCCCACACCATCGCGGGCGGGCAGTCGCTCGTGCGCTACCGCCCGAACTCGACGTTCCAGGGCGACGACTCGTTCCAGTTCATCGTCCGGGCCGGCGGGGTTGACTCGGCCCCCGCGACGGTGTCGCTGACCGTGGGCGGTCCCTCCGTCGCCTACGGCTTCAACATGGACACCAACCCCGGCTGGGCCACCGACACGGGCTGGGCCTTCGGGGTCCCGACGGGCGGCGGCACCACCGACCCAACCTCCGGCGCGACCGGCCAGAACGTCTACGGCTACAACCTCGCCGGGAACTACGAGAACAACATCACCACAACGAGGTATCTCACCACCACGGCGCTCAACCTGACCGGCCGCACGGGCGTGCGCCTGCAGTTCCGCCGCTGGCTGGGGATGGAGTCGTCTCAGTACGACAGCGCGAACATCCAGCTCTCGGTGGACAACGGCGCGACGTGGGCCGACGTCTGGAATCACAACGGCCCCACGTTCGTCGACGGCACCTGGACAACGCAGGCGTACGACCTCCCGGCCGCGGCCAACCGAAGCCAGGTGCGCATCCGCTGGGGTCTGGGTCCGACCGACGGCTCGGTCGTCCGCTGCGGCTGGAACATCGACGACGTGGAAATCCTCGCCAGCGCGACGGCCCCGCCCGCGCCGGTCCCCGGCTCGTTCGTCCAGACGTCCCCGGCCGACGGCATCGCCGGGCAGAGCCTGACCCCGGCGCTCGCCTGGGCCGAATCGCTCGGGGCCGACTCGTACAACGTGGTGGTGTCGGCATCCCCGGCCCTGACTCCGGTCGTGGCCTCCGCCACCCGCTACACCAACGGATGGTCGGTTCCTTCGGGGCTGCTGGCGCCGAACACCTCGTATTACTGGCGGGTGACGGCCGTCAATCCGGCGGGGTCAACGCCGTCCGGCGGCACCTTCTCGTTCCGGACGGCGGGCGGCGCGCCGCCGTGCCCCGGCGATGCCGACGGCAACGGCGCCGTCGGAGCCGCTGACCTGAGCATCGTCCTGACCAGTTTCGGCACCTGCAGCGGCCAGCCCGGCTACGACCCGCGGGCCGACTTCGACGGCAACACCTGCATCGGCGCCGCCGATCTCAGCACGATTCTGGTGAACTTCGGCCGCACCTGCCCCTGACCCGCCGCGGGGTCCGGTCACCGCTCGCGGTTCCCGCGGCGGTCTTCCGACGCCGCGGGGAGGCGGCGCTTTGCGGTCAAAGCCGCGGTCACCGTCAGGCTGCGGAAGTGGCGATGGGCGGAGTCGAACCGCCGACCTAGGGTTTATGAATCCCTCGCTCTAACCAACTGAGCTACATCGCCGCAGGGCGCCGTCGGACCTCCGCGGGAGCGGTCGGGCGACGCCAAAGCCCAGTATAGCCTCTCCCCCTCAGGCGCCGCCGACCACTTCGGTGGCCCTCTGCCACAGGGCCGGGGCGGTCTCGGGGTGCTTGCGGTTCAGGGCAGCGGCTACAAGCCCCAGGAACAGCGGCTGCGGGCGCAGCGGCCGCCCCGTCAGTTCGGGGTGGAACTGCGCGGCGATGAAAAACGGGTGGCTGCACGACGCGGCGAGCTCGGGGTGCCGTGCGGCGAAGGCCTCGTCGCCCGGACGCGGAAGCTCGAGGATCTGCATGATGCGGTACTGCGGGTGGCGGCCGCTGAAGATCAGCCCCGCGGCCTCCAGACGCTCGACGTAGCTGGGATCGACCTCGTAGCGGTGGCGGAATCGCTCGCGGATGCGGGCCTTCTTGCCGAAGAGCTCCCAGGCCATGGAACCGGGCTCAATGTCCACGTCCTGCCCGCCGAGCCGCATCGAGCCGCCGAGCTTCTCGACCTTCTTCTGGTCGGGCAGTTCGGAGATCACCGGGTCGCGGCTGTTGGGGTCGAACTCGGTGCTGTTGGCCTCCGTCAGCTTCATCACGTGCCGGGCAAACTCGATGACCGCCACCTGGAAGCCCAGGCAGATGCCGAGGTACGGGAGCCGGTTCTCGCGGCAGTGGCGGACGCAAGCGATCTTGCCCTCGACGCCGCGCGAGCCGAAGCCGCCCGGCACGATGACCGCATCGAGGCCCGCCAGCTTGGAGGAAGCGTTGAGGTCGGTGACCTCCGAGGCGTTGACCCACACCAGCTCGGCCCGGCAGCCCAGGTGCGTCTCGCAGTGCTCGGTGGCCTTGGAGATCGACGCGTACGCGTCGCGGAGCGAGGCGTACTTGCCCGTCACGCCGATGCGGACGCTGCGCGCGGTGGGGGCCGCCATCTTGCGCGTGTAGCTGATCCACCGCTCGCGGGCGCGGTCCTCGGCGGCCAGATCGACCCGGTCGTGCAGGTTGAGAATCGAGAGAATCTCGCGGTCGAGCCCCTCCTGACGCATGGCCTCGGGGATCTCGTAGATGCTCTTGCGGTCGTGCATCGAGAAGACTCGCTTCATCGGCACGTTGCTGAACATCGCGATCTTCTGCATCACCGGCGGCGTCACCGGGTTGCGGGCCCGGCAGGCGATGATGTGCGGCTGGATGCCCGCCTCCATCGCCCGCTTGATCCCCAGCTGCGCCGGCTTGCTCTTCTGCTCGCCCAGCGCCTCGGGCTCGATGATGTACGTGAGCGCCACGAAGCACACCGAGTTCGGTCCCTCCTCGAAGGCCAGCTGCCGCAGGGCCTCGATGTAGAAGCCGTTCTCATAGTCGCCGACGGTCCCCCCCACTTCCACGAACACCACGTCGGCCGGGGCGTGCCCGTCGCCGTACATCGCCAGTTCGCGGAGTTTGCGCTTCACCTCACCCGTCACGTGCGGGATCATCTGCACGTCGCGCCCCAGATAGCCGCCGTGGCGCTCGCGCTCGAGGATGTCGCGGAAAATCTGCCCGCTGGTGGTGAAGTTGCGCTTCGAGAGGTTCTGGTCGAGGATGCGCTCGTACGTTCCCAGATCCATGTCGCATTCGGTGCCGTCGTCGAGCACGAACACCTCGCCGTGCCGGAACGGGTTGAGGGTCCCCGAATCGATGTTCAGGTAGCCCTCCATCTTGATGGGGGCGACGACCAGCCCCTTGTCTTTCAGGAGTTTCGCCACCGACGACGCGAGAATGCCCTTGCCCAACCCAGACATCACCGTCCCCAGAACCACCACATACTTGTGGAATCCCTTGCGATAGCCGTCGGGGATCGGCGAGTAGAACTCGGTGTCGGCCGACGTGTGCGCCGCACCCGCGAGCAGCGACGATCCCGTGGCCGCGCCGGCTGTCGCGGCGGGTCGGTTCGGCTGGCTGGCTTGGGTTGAGGGAGGAACGCCGGGCGGAAGGGGCATCGCGTCGGGCATAACTGATCGTACCGCGCCCGCGCCGGCCGCGCCGGGGGTCCCCCGCGGGGTCGTTACCATCCCGGCCGAGATGGCAGGAATTTCCTTCGGAGATCCGGCATGAGCAAGCGTTGGTTCGGGGCGGCCCTGGCCGCGTGCACCCTGGCCCTGGCGTTGGTCCCCGCTCGGGCCGACTCGGGACGGGAGGGATTCTGGGGCCTCGGGCTCGACCAGCAGGGCGCGCTCGGCTGCCTGCACTGCCGGCTCCTGTGGCTGGAATCCGTCCACTCGGGACAGCCCGGCGAGGAGCAGCGGTGGAACCCCGGCAGCGGGCAGGATCTGCGCAACTATGCCCCCGACCGGCCGGTCGACTTCGCCCACATGCGGCTGACCCTCGACATCCCCGACATGAACACACCCCGGCTGACCGGGGTTGCGGAACTGGACTTCACCCCCATCGGCCGCCCGCTGACCGTCCTCCCGCTGAACGCGGTGGGGATGACCATCGACGGCGTCGAGCTCGCGGCGGGCGGCGAGCCGGGCGCGGGCGTTCGGTACGCCTATGACGAGTCGGTGCTGAGCGTCCGCTTCGACCCGCCGGTGCCTGCTGGCCGGGCCTCCAAGCTCCGGGTCCGCTACCGGCTGGACGATCCGGCCGAGGGCCTGTTCTGGACGCCCGAAAGCCCCGCGTGGCCGGGCCGCCCCGCCCAGATTCACACCCAGGGTCAGCCCGAGACCAACCGCTACTGGTTCCCCGCCCACGACTCGCCCAACGAGCGGCTGACCACGGAGATCATCGCGACGGTGCCAGAGGGGTTCCTGGTCTCGGCGAACGGGCGGCTGGTCTCGAGCGAGACCAAGGGCGGCCGCACCACGTGGCACTGGCTGCAGGACAAGGACCACGTGAGCTACCTCGTGACGCTCGTGGTGGGGAAGTTCGACGTGGTCGACGTCGCCCCCAAGGGCGCCCGAGTGCCGCTGCCCGTGTTCGTGCCGCCGGGGAAGGGTCCCCTGGTGCAGGGCACGTTCGGGAACACCCAGGCGATTCTCGAGACGTTCGAGAAGCGGTTCGGCGTGCCGTACCCGTGGGACCGCTACGCCAACCTCGTCGTGCACAACTTCGGCGCCGGCGGGATGGAAAACACGAGCGCCACCACCCTGTACGACACCGCCATTCTCGACTCCAGGGCCCTTCTCGACGGCGACCTCGACGGCCTCAACAGCCACGAGCTCGCCCACCAGTGGTTCGGCGACCTCATCACCTGCAAGACCTGGGCCCACATCTGGCTCAACGAAGGCTGGGCCACCTACGCCACGGGCCTGTGGTTCGAACAGCGCGACGGCTACGACAAGGGGTACCTCGACTACGTCTACGGGCTCCGAGGCGTGGCGACGAACGACCAGATGAGCCCCGACGGCGGCGACTGGCGGCCGGGCATGGTCTCGCCGGTGTACGAGCACCCGTGGGAGGTCTTCCGCCGCGTCAGCAACCCCTACCCCAAGGGCGCCAGCATCCTGCACATGCTGAGGATGAAACTGGGGGACGAACTGTTCTTCCGTGCCACCGGCGAGTACGTCCGTCGCTTTGCGCACAAGACCGTCGAGACCGATGATTTTCGCAGGGTCTACGAGGAGGTTTCGGGCCTCTCCCTCGAGCACTTCTTCGAGCAGTGGTGCCGCCGGCCCGGCACGCCGCGGCTGAATGTCGAGGCCTCGTGGAACGAAGAGCGGAAGGAACTCAGCCTGGTGGTCGAGCAGCGGCAGCGCATCTCGCCCGATCTGCCGGCCTTCGCCTTCGACCTGCCGGTGTTCATCGAAACCCCGGCCGCGGCCGCCGGCGCCGAGGCCCGCACGCAGACCGTCACGATCCCCGTCGCGGGCCGGCGGCACGAGCGGGTGATCCCACTCGACGTCGAACCGACGATGGTGGCGGTGGATCCGTCATGCGCGGTGCTCAGCGAGATGACCATCGAGCAGCCGGCGCGCCGGTGGATCGAGCAGGCTCGGCGGGGCCCGACCGTTGCCGCGCGGCACGACGCGGCGCGGGCGCTGGGCCGGTTCCGCTCGGCCGAGACCGCCGAGGCACTACGGTCGATCGCCGCCGATCGCTCCGCCCACTTCCGGACACGCCAGCACGCCGCCGACTCGCTGGGAAGGCAGTCACGGGCCGACCTGCTGGTGTCGCTCCTCCGGTCCGACGCGGCCGGGGGCGGGCCCGACGGGGCCAAGGTCCGTCTGGCGCTTGTGCAGGCCCTTGGCGTGGCCGCGGCCGCCGCGAAGCCCGGCGATGCCCTGGAGACTCTGGCACAGATCGCCGCGGAGGAAGGCGAGAGCTATGCCCCCCGCGCCGCGGCGGTCGCCGAGCTCGGCAAGCTGACCGCTCCAGGCACTCCCGCCTTCGCCGACCACCTGAAGATCATCCAGACCGCCCTGGGGGCCACCAGCCAGCACGACCACGTCCGCCAGGCCGCGCTCCGGGCGCTGGCCTCGGTCGACACGAAGGAATCGCTCGTGCTGGCCATCCCCTCGACGCGCCCCGGAAACCTCAACCGCACCCGGCCGATCGCCATTGAGACGGTCGGCAAGCTTGCCCACCACGACCTCGACGCGGCGCTGGCCGCCCTGACACCCCTCACAGAAGACCGGGAGCAGCGAGCCCGCCGCGCCGTTGCGTCGGCCCTGGTTGATATCGCCGACCCCAGGGCCCTGCCGCTGATGGACCGCATCGTCCGCTTCGAGCGCGACGCGGCCGAGCGCCAGGCGGCCGCCGAAGCGCGCGACCGACTCGCCGCGGCGATCGACAAGGCCCGGTCGCGCGAAGCCGACCGTACCGAGATCGAGCGCCTCCGGCGCGATCTGGAACGCCTGAAGGATCAGGTCGACAAGCGCTAGCGCCGGCCCGGCACCGCCCGAGACCCGCCCGCTCAGGGAGCCAAGGGCTTCAGGGCCTCGGCGATCGCCCGCGCGAGCGCCCCGGATTCGGCCCCGCCCCGGTCGAGGATGGTGACCGAGCGGATCACGCGGGCCGCGTCGGTGACCACGAGCACCGCGCCGGACTCCTTCCCGCCGGGAAATCGATCGATCGTCGCCGGCGGCGAGACGCTGAACCGCAGCGGCCGCCCTCCGGACGCCGCGGCGAAGGCGGCCAGCCGCTCACGCAGTTGCGCGCCGTCACGGCCCAGGTCCAGCACCGCCACGACGCGCATCCCCACGCCCGGCGAGGCGCCGAGCGGGGGACCGAGGGCCTCCACGGCTTCACGCGCCCGCTCCGGGGTCCGGACGAGCACCCACGCCATCGGCCCGGCGTCGGGCTCGGCGGCTGGGGGTGCGTCGGGCGTCAGAAGCTCCGCCGCCGGGCGGAGGACGAGCGCCGGCATCACCGTCCCGACGCCGAGGTCCCCCGGCATCGGCCCCAGCTCGCGGATGCCCGCCACGCGCCGGCGGCCCGCCACGTCGACGCCGATCCGGTCCACGGGCGGGGGCATCCGCGCGGCGGCCACCACCACGCGCCGGTCCTCGCCTGCGAAATCCACGGTCAGCCGCCGGAACACCGGCGGATCGGGGTGCGCTTCCAGCGTCACGCCCACCGCGTCGCCCACGCCCTCGGCCGTCGCGCTGGTGGCCGGCGGCCGGTCGAACACCTGCCCCTTCAGCCACGCCACGTTCAACGAGTACGGGGTCGGGTTCGGCCAACGCCCGCGCAGCGGGGCTTCGTCGAACGCCAGCGAAAGCTGCGGCGCGGGCAGCGGCGGCAGCACCTCGCCCAGAACCGCCGTCACCGGCCGGCCGTCGGTGGCCACCTCGAAGTACGACGATGCGTTCATCCGGTGCACGGCCCGGATCGCCGACCGGTCCATCCACACGACGATGTCGCCGAGGACAACCTCGGCCGTCGGCCCGCCCTGGCCCGGCACGATCCGCAGCACGAACGAATCTCGCCGCTCCGCGGCCCCCGCTCCCCCGCTACCGCCACCGCCGGGACGGCCGTCGGGCTTGGGGATCGCCCCGACCGAAACCGTGACCTGCTCCGCGATCGCCTGCGAGCGATACGCCTTGGCCAGATCGACCCACAGCACCGCGGGATCCAGCGGCACGGGTCCTTCGGCCTGCGGCGGCGGAGCCGCCGGAGGCGACGCGGCCAAGGCCAGACCTACCGCCCATCCGCCGACCGCCGAAGAAAAAGTGACCGCTCGACGCATGCCCAATGCTACGGACCGCCGCCCCCGGAGGATGCACCCCCGGGCAGATCCGCCAGCATCTGGGCGATCGTCCGGCCGGTCACCGGGTGTGTGCGGCCCGGGGCAATCTCCGCCAGCGGGCCGAGCACGAACGCCCGCTCGGCCATCCGGGGGTGCGGGACGATCAGCCCCGGCGCATCGATCCGTGCGGTGTCGAACAGCAGCAGGTCAAGATCCAGTGTCCGCGGGCCCCACCTTCGCTCGGCCGCCCGGTCACGCCCGAACCGGCGCTCGATGGCCAGCATGGCGTCGAGCAACTCGCGGGCACCGAGGCTTGTGGCCAGCACCGCCGCGGCGTTGAGGTACGGCCCCTGGTCCTGCGGACCGACGGGAGCGGTCTCCACCACCGACGAGACGGCCTCCACCGCCACGCCAGGGGTTCTTCGGAGCGCTTCGAGCGCGCCCTCGATGTTGGCCAGCCTTGGGCCGATGTTCGCCCCGAGGGCGATGCACGCGGAGTGGGAAAGTGGGAGCTCGGGCACGCGAGCAGACTAGCCGAGACGGGCGAAGATGGGCGCCCCGCTCAGTTCGAGGCGTCGTCGAAGTCCTTGGTGCGGTGCTGCATCTGGGCCTTGAGCCGCATCAGGATCGACGAGTGCATCTGGCTGACGCGCGACTCGGAGAGGTCGAGGGTGGCCCCGATCTCCTTCATCGTCATCTCCTCGTAGTAGTAGAGGACGACGATCAGCCGCTCGGCCCGGGAGAGGCCCTTGGTCAGGAGGTCCTTGAGGTCGCGGCGCTGGACGTCGCTCAGCGGGTCCGACTGCGAGCGATCCTGGATCACGTCGATCTCGCGGACCTCGCGGCTGCCGTCGGACTGGTACCGCTGCCGGTTCAGGCTGCCGATGCTGGCGGCCTTGCCGTCCTTGAGGATCTTTTTGACCTCTTCCTTGTCGAAGCCGAGCTTGGCGGAGATCTCATCCTCGGTGGGGGCGCGGCCGAGGGCCATCTCCAGCTCCTGCCGGGCCCGCTCCACCTTGGCGGTGCGGTGGCGGACCAGGCGGGGGACCCAGTCCATCGAGCGCAGCTCGTCGAGGATCGCGCCGCGGATGCGGGGGGCGCAGTACGTCTCGAACTTCACTCCGCGGTCGAGGTCGAACGCGTCGATCGCGTCCATCAGCCCGAAGACCCCGGCCGACATCAAGTCCTCGATGTCGACCTCGTCGGGGAGGCGGGTGTAGATCCGCTCGGCGTTGAAACGCACGAGGGGCAGGAACTTCTCCATCAGGTAGTTCCGCAGGAACTCGCCGGGCTGGTCCTTGTACAGCAGCCAGACGTCCCGCATCGGCATCGCGTCGAGCCGGGCGGCCGTCAGCGGAAGCGTCACCGCCTTCTTCTTCGCCGAGGCGCCGGCGGAAGAGCTCTTGGTGGCTTTGGTCGGGACCGGAACGGGGGCCTTGGCATTCGCTGCCGGCATGGTCGTCTCCTTGACCTTGCACGCATCCGCGATGTCGCGCGCCGTCGCCCATCCTTGGGCGAGGCAGTGGAGGGAATATAGCGAACGATCGGCGCCGACGGAAGCGGAATCCGCGCACTACATCAAGAATTTTTCTCGGTCTTCGTCTCGGGCGCGGCCGACGCGGCGACGTCCGCCGCCGATCCGCCGAGCTGAGAGAGATGTTCGCGCACCGCGACCGCCGCGGCCTCACCGACGAACAATCCCAGCAGGTAGCAACCGCCTAGAGACACCAGCGCCCGCAACAGGATCACGCTCGCCTCCGCGTCCGAGCCGAGCCCGGACACGATCGCGACCGCGAACGCCGACAAACCGAGGATCGCCGCGATCGCTTTGGTGGGTACGGGCCGATTCAAAGCGCAACTACTCCCTGCCTTCTGAAGCGATGTCCGTGCAGGGGGCTATCGACCGACACCGGGCCGGCCTTTGGCAAAAGCGTCACGATCCGCGGAAGAATCGGCGGATCCACCCATGTCCGGCAGCGCTCGGCACCGAACATAATCCGATCTGATCCGCGACAAATCCTGACAAAGACCGAATCGCCCGCGCGGACGGGGCCTTCGGAGCGTGCACGAGCAGCGGCCGACGCGCCCGCACCGCGTCGACCAGCGCGCGGTCCGACGCCACGATCCCCGCGAGAGGCAACGCGGCGCCCAGAAATCGGCGGCACACCGCGTCGATCCGCTCGTGGACCGCCGCACCCACCCGCACCCCGCCGCAGTCGTTCACCACCAGCGCCATCCGCTCGGCCCAGCCCCGGGCACCCCACTGTTCCGCCTGCGCCAGGGCCGCGCACTTGATCGTGGCGTACGCATCGGCGATCGACGTCGGCTCGGGCGTCGAGACGATCAACGCAAGGTCTGCGACGCCCAGGAACGACAGCACCGACGGCCCGATGCCGGCGCCGCAGTCGATGACCACCACGTCGCTGGCCAGTTCGATCACATCGAACGCCGCCACGAGGCGCGCCCGCTCGCCCGGCCCCAGATCCGCCAGTCCCGCCACCCCCGAGGCCCCCGGCACCAGCGTGAACCCCCCCGGGGCGGTCACGCTCACCTGGGCGATCGAACGCTCGCCATCCAGCACGTGGCCGAGGTGTCCGGCGGGAATCACGCCGCAGATCACGTCGGCGTTGGCAAGGCCCAGGTCGCCGTCGATGAGCGTCGACCTCAGGCCCCGCTCCGCGAACGCCACCGCCAGATTCACCGCGATGTTCGTCTTCCCGACGCCCCCCTTTCCCGACGCCACGGCCACGATGCGGGCCGGCCCCCGCGCGGCCGCCGACGCGGCTTCCGGGGCCGTGCCGAGAGACGTTCGCGAGAGATCCCGGACCAGCGCCCGCAGCCGGGTGGCCTGGTCCTCCGGGCGCAGGGCCATCCCCCGTGGGAGACCGATCGCCGGTGAAGCGGTCATCAGCATGCCCCCGCTGCCGCGTGCTCGTGCCCGGCGGGCGCCAGGCCGCCGGGACCATCGAGAATCAGCCGCGCCAGCCGCTCGGAGTTCCCGGGCTCGATCTGGTCGGGCACCTCCTGGCCCGTAGTGACGAAGCTCAGCTTCGCACCCACGCGCCGCAGCACGTTGAGCAGCACGCCGAACCCCACCGCCTCATCGAGCTTCGTGAAAATCAGCCGATCGGGGCGCACCGCCGCGAATCGGTCCGCGGCGGCCCTCAGCGCCGACTCGCCGGCCGTGCCCGACAGCACAAGGTGCACCTGGTGCGGAGACGCCGCGTCGAGGAACCGACGAAGTTCCGCCAGCCGGGCGCCGTCGCTCGGCGACCGTCCGGCGGTGTCGATCAGCACCACGTCGCACGAGGCCAGCGACGCAACCGCCTGGGCCATCTCGGCCGGCGAAAGCGCCACGTTCATGGGCAGCCCGATGATGTTCGCGTACGTGCGAAGCTGCTCCGCCGCCGCGATGCGGTAGGTGTCGGCGGTCACCAGCCCCACCTTCTTGCCCATCCGCAGCTTGTACGTCGCGGCGAGCTTCGCGATCGTCGTGGTCTTGCCCACTCCCGTGGGCCCGACGAGCGCGATCGTCGTCGGCCGACCGTCCGCCGCCCGCCCGATCGCCGGGGCGGTCGCATCGACCGGCACAAGCGAGGCCACATTCCGGAGCACCGCAGCCCGCACGGCCTCCGGCTCGGGCCCACTCCCGCCAGCGCCCAGTTCATCGCGCACCGCACCCACCACGCCGTCGGCGATCTCCGCGGCGACCTCGGCCTCCATCAGCCGGATATACACCGCTTCCAGCGCCTCGGGCATCCCGACGTGCACCGCATCGCGGGAATGCGACTGCCGCAGCACGCTCCCCACCATGCGCTTGATCTGACGCAATTCCGACTCGAGGGTGGCAATCTCCGGCACGCTCGGCCCGACCGCCCCGGCCCTCGGCTCCGACGCCGGCGTCGATACCGACCCCGCCGCGGAACGGGGAGACCGGCTCGCCCTCACCGGGCGGGCCGGCGGGGCCACCTCAACCGGCGGCAGCGGCCGCGGACCGGGAGCAGCCGCCGGGGCCGCCCGCTCTCGCCCCGGAGCCTCGGCCGCCGGGGCCGTCTTCCGCCCCGGGTTGAACTCCGAGGTCGCCGTGATCTCCGTGAACGTCTTGGCCCCCACCCCCATGACGCCGCCGGCGCGATACGTCCGCGTGTGCAGGATGACCGCGTCGCGGCCGAGGTCGCGCTTCACCTGCGCCAGCGCCTCCCCGACCGTCTCGGCTCGGAACGTCTTGATGGTCACCGCGCCCTCCGTGGCTGCCCCCTCCTCGGCCGCGTCCCGCGACCGGGGGTTGCTATCGGCCAACAGGCATCAACGCCCGCAAGTTCCGCGGCGGCCGCGCAACCCCGGCGCTGCACTCCGAAAGACTCGCCCCCACCCACCGAACGCCGACCAACCGCGTCGGTCACGCCGCCGCGGTCGCGGCGGCGGCATCGGGCAGCGTCACCAGGCCCATCGACTCCACCTCGATCCCCGGGATGATCTCGTTGTACCCCAGAACCACCGCACTCGGCAGATACGGCTCGAGCAGTTGCCGCACCGGCGCCCGCACCTGCGGCGAGGCGATCACGATCGGCTGGTGCCCAGCGCGCGTGACCGGGCCGAGAGTCTCCATGATCCGCCGGGCGATGCCCGAGGCGGCCCCGGCGGGGATGCTGATCGTGGTCCCCGCGGGACCCCGGTCGATGTAGCCGTTGATGAAGTCCTCGAACGCCGGGTCGAGCGTCACGCACACCAGCCGCATCCGTCCACCCGGGGCGGCCGGGTCGGCCGGCGCCGCGTGCTGCATGCAGATCGACCTCCGCAGCGCGTTGCGGGCGTACTCCACCAGCACATCCGTGTCCTTGGTCCGGGGCGACCACTCGGCGAGCGTTTCGACGATGCTCTCCATGTCGCGCACCGGCACGCGCTCGCGGAGAAGCGCCTGCAGGATCTTCTGCAGATCGCCCATGCTCACCGCCGCGGGGATCGCCTCTTCGACCAGTTTCGGCGCGTGCTGCTTGAGCTGGGCGACCAGGTTGTTGACCTCCTCGCGGGTCAGCAGCTCGGCGGCGTGCCCCTTCACGATCTCCGCCAGGTGCGTCGTCAGCACGCTCGTGGGATCGACCACCGTGTAGTTCAGCGTCTCGGCGCGCCCCTTGAGGTTCGGCGGGATCCACCACGCGTCGAGCCCGAACGCCGGCTCGCGCGTCGGATCGCCCGGGATCGGGCCAGAGGTGATCCCCGAGTCCATCGCCAGCAGCATCCCGGGCCGCGTCTCCGACTGGGCGACGACGTTCCCGCGGATCTTGACCCGGTACACATTGGGCGGCAGCGTCATGTTGTCGCGGATGCGCACCGGCGGCATCACCAGCCCGATCTCCGCCGCCAGCTGCCTCCGCACCGCCGCGATGCGCTCCAGCAGGTCGCCCCCCTGCTTCGCGTCGACCAGCCCCACCAGGCCGTATCCCACTTCCAGCTCCAGCGTGTCGACCTTCAGCAGATCCTCGACCGGCGGCCCCGCCGGCGCGGCCTTGGACTCCTGCGCCGCCGCGGCCTGCTTCGACACCTCGGCCGCCCTCGCGGTGCGCACCCCGAACAGACCGATCCCGATCAGCACGCCCGCGATCGAAAGCAGCGGAAGCTTCGGCAGCGGCGTCACCATCAGAAACAGCAGCATCCCCGCCGTGATGAACAACGCCACGGGCTTCGAAGAGAGCTGCGCCGTGAACTGGGCCCCGAGATTCTCCTCTTCCCCCGAGCGGGTGATGATGAGCGCCGCCGCGATGGCGATCAGGAACGCCGGCATCTGCGACGCCAGGCCGTCGCCGATGGTCAGCACCGTGAAGACCTTGGCCGTCTGCGCAACGTCCCAGCCCTTGACCAGCGATCCGATCGCAAAGCCCCCCAGCACGTTGATGACGGTGATGATCAGCCCCGCCACCGCATCGCCGCGGACGAACTTGCCGGCACCGTCCATCGCCCCGAAGAAGTCAGCCTCGTCCGAGAGCTTCTCGCGCCGGCGCCGCGCTTCCTTCTCGTCGATCACACCGGCGTTCAGGTCGGCGTCGATGGCCATCTGCTTGCCCGGCATCGCGTCGAGCGTGAAGCGTGCCGCCACCTCGCCGATGCGCGTGGCGCCCTTGGTGATCACCACGAACTGCACGATCACCAGGATCAGGAACAGGATGACCCCGACCACCAGCGAGCCCGCCGCAACGAACGACCCGAACGCCGCGATGACCTTGCCGGCCATCTGCTGCGCCTGCTCGGGCGAGGTCGCGTCCGCCGTCAGGATCAGCCGCGTAGAGGCCACGTTGGTCACAAGCCTCAGCAGCGTGACCCCCAGCAGCAGCGACGGAAACACGCTGAACTCCAGCGGCTCACGGATGTACATGGTCGTCATCAGGATCATGACGGCCAGCGCGATGTTCAGGCACAGCAGCACGTCCATCAGCAGCGGCGGCAGCGGCACCAGGATCACCACCACCAGCAGCAGGAAGCCCACCGGCACGAGCAGCGCCCTGTTGGCGTGCAGCAGCTGCACCCACTTCGGAGCCGGTCTGTCGAGGAACGTCCCTGCCATGCTTCACCGCCGGCGCGTCACGACGCCGCCAGCCGGCCCTCCAGTCGATAGACGTACGCCAGAACCTCCGCCACCGCCTCGTAGTGCTCCGGGCTGATCTCCCGCCCAACTTCCGCCTGGCCGTACAGCGCCCGCGCCAGCGGCGGCCGCTCCACGATCGGCACCCCGTGCGCCGCCGCGATGTACCGGATCTTCAGTGCCAGGTAGTCGGCGCCTTTCGCCACCACCCGCGGCGCCCGCATCGTCTTCTCTTCGTACGCCAGCGCCACCGAGAAGTGCGTCGGGTTCGTAACGATCACGTCGGCCTTGGGCACATCCCGCTGCAGTCTCTGCATCGCGATCTGGCGCGCCATCCGCAGCCGCCGCGACTTGACCTCCGGATCCCCGTCCGTCGACCGCATCTCGTCCTTCACCTCCTGCTTCGTCATCCGGAGGTCCTCGGTGGTCTGCCACCGCTGGTACGCGTAGTCCACCACCCCCACCAGCAGCATCACCGCCAGAATCCACATCGCCAGCCGCACCACCATCCACACGATCGCCATGAACGCCGCGGCTATGTCGAGCGCCGCCAGCGCCACGATGCCCTCCCACTCCGACCTGATCGCCACGATCGCGATCCCGAACACCAGCGACATCTTCAGCACGTCCACCACGGTCTTCACGAGCGTCCGGCGGCTGAACAGCCGCCCCAGGCCGGCGAAGGGGTTCAGACGCGACCAGTCGGGGTTCAGGATCTTGTCCGACACCATGAACCCCACCTGCAACACACCCGCGACGTAGCCGAGCACCATCATCGCCAGCACGAACGGACCGATCATCCGCAGCGTTTCCCACAGCGCCAGCTGCAGGTCCGTCGACACCCGCCCCCCCGCGACGTCCGAGGCGATCACCGACGGCGAGAGCATGTGCCCGGTCAGCCGCCACATCGCCCGGAAGATCGACGCCCCGAGCGCCCCCAGCATCGCCGCGGCGCCGATGAGCAGCACGGCGCCGGTCAGATCGACGCTCTTGGCGATCTGGCCCTTGTTGGCGGCCTCCGAGCGCTTCCGCGCCGTCGGCAGCTCCGTGCGCTCGCCCATGTCCTCGGCCAACGCTCAGCTCCTCGTCACGCCCGTCACGGCGACAGCGCCCAACGCTCGATCACGCCGATCGCCCGCTCCAGCTCGCCCCCCATCGCGTGCCCGAAGGCCGTCACGCTCGCCGTCACCACGAACATCCCGATGAGGATCCGCAAGGGGAATCCCATCGACATGATGTTCAGCTGCGGCAGCGTGCGGCCCAGGAAACCGATGGCGATGTTCTCCAGAAAGATGATCGCCAGCAGCGGCATCGCCATCCGCAGCGCCAGCACAAACCCCGAGGCGATCACCCCCACCAGCAGATCCAGCGGCGCCCGCGTCACCGAGAACCCGCCGGGCGGCACGGCGGCGAACGTGTGGACCACGGCGCCGTACATCAGTTCCAGCCCCCCGACCGCCAGGAACGACAGCAGCATGACGTAGAACAGCAGCTGCCCGATCTGCTCGCCGTCGATCTCCATCACCGGGTTGTAGATCCCCGCCAGCCCGATCCCCATCTGCTGGCCCATGATCAGCCCCCCTAGCTGCACCGACATCATCGGCAGCGCCGCCACCAGCCCGATCGTCACTCCGATCAGCAGCTCCGATGCCATCAGCGGCCCGAGCACGTACAGGTCCAGCGGCAGCGCCGCCGCCGCGGCGTGGTCGATCGTTGGGTACACCGCCAGCGCCAGCGCCACCGCCAGCAGCGCCTTGATCCGCCGCGGAACCGCCGCGCTCGACAGCAGCGGCGCAAAGACGAACAGCCCCGTCATCCGCGCCAGCACCACGCAGAACACCGGTACGTGCGGAAGGACGGCCTCGCTCAGCGCCATGCACCCCGAGCCTCCTCACACAAGCCGGAACATCGACACCGCGAAGTCCGCGATCTTCGCCACGATCCACGGCAGCAGCACCACCAGCATCACGCTCATCGCCACGATCTTGGGCACGATCGTCAGCGTCTGCTCCTGGATCTGCGTCACCGCCTGCACGATGCTGATCACCAGGCCGATCACCAGCCCCGCCACCAGCACCGGCCCCGCGATCTCCAGCGTCATCACCATCGCGTGGCGCACCAGCTCCAGCAGGCTCCCGTCGATCATCACGCCACCCCCCCGGCCGCGCCGATCGCCCTCGCCGCCGCCAGCGCCGGCTCCAGCCACCCCGCCGGCAGGCCGCCCCACGACACCGCCGCCCCCCCGCCGGCCGCCGCCGCGCCCTCCTGCACCTGCGCCACGCTGCTCATCAGGCTCCCCACCACCAGCGTCCACCCGTCCACCAGCACGAACAGCAGGATCTTGAACGGCAGGCTGATCAGCGGCGGCGGCAGCATCATCATGCTCATCGCGATCAGCAGCGCGCTGATCACCATGTCGATGATCAGGAACGGCAGATACACGCGGAACCCCATCAGGAACGCCACCTTCAGCTCGCTGAGCATGTACGCCGGCACCAGCGTGAGCATGTCGACGTCCGACCGCGTCAGCTTCTCGGGCTCCGACGTGTCGATCCCCCGGTAGTTCATGATCATGTACACCCCCGACCAGTTGTCGGAGGCCTCGATCTGCGCGAACATGAAGTCCCTGATCGGCTGCCGCGCCCGCTCCCACATCTCCAGCTGGTTCGTGATCTCGCCCCGCTGGTACGGCGCCAGCGCCTCGCTCTGGATCCGGTCGATCGTCGGCGCCATGACCATGAACGTCATGAACAGCGCCAGCGCCGTGATCACCTGCGACGGCGGCAGCTGCATCGTCCCCAGGGCCTGCTTCAGCAGCCCCAGCACGATGATGAACCGCACGAAGCACGTGCACATGATCATGATCGACGGCACCAGCGTCAGCACCGTCAGCAGCACCATGATGTTCAGCACGCCCGACAAGCCGCCCCCGAAACCCGGCACCGCCTTCGAGGCGCTCTCGAGCACCGCCACCGGGTTGGTCATCGGCCCGACGACCGCCCCTACCCCGCCACCCGCTCCAGCCGGCGCCGGCGGGCCAGGCACCTCGGCGGTCTGGGCCGCCGCGGGCAGGCACGCCAGCACCATCGCCAGAACCAGCGCTATGAACGGGAGGCGGATCATGCCTTCAGATCCCTCAGCGCTCCCAACCGGGCCCGCAGCGGCGAAGCCGCAGCCGCCGGGGCCGACTCCGGACCGGCCGTGCTCGCCCCGATCCCCATCGCCATCCGCGGCGTCGTCGGCCCCACCACCTCTTCACCGGCCAGCGAGGGATCGTTCTCCAGACCCTTCAGAATCGCGCTGAACTTCGCGGCCATCGACTCCCCCTCCGCATCGCGGCAACGAAGAAGCAGCCCCGCCACCTCGTCGGGGTCCGTGATCTGGCACAGCGTGGTAAACCCCGCCGCCGACTGGCTCAGCAGCAGCACGCGGGCATCCAGCTTCAGCAGCACGAGCGTCAGCCCGCGGGCCACCGGGTACCGCCCCAGAACCGTGAGCACCCCCGAGGGCGATCTCCCGCCCGCCCCGAGCTGACCCGCCACGCCGCCCATCTTCGTGGCCCAGACCTGCACCCCCCACTTCAGCCCAAAGATCAGCCCGATCACGATCGCCAGCGAACCCGCCGTCCGGACCAGCCAGTGATCCAGAATCGACCCGCCACCCGCACCCGAAGCCCCGCCCTGCCCCGCCGAACCCGCTGCCCCCGAGCCCGCAGTGCCGCCGATCGGCGCCCGCCCGGCCCCCAGCGGCCGCGACTCGTTCGAGGACGCCGCCGGCCGCGCATCCCGCACGGGCTCGGCCGCCGCAGAACCGGAAGAGTCCCGGGGAGCCGACGAAACCGGAGCCTCGACGCTCACCGCCGCGTTGCTGCCGCCGGGCGCGACAAGCTGCGCTCCGGCCCCGCAGGCGGCGCCGACGACCACCGCCGCGGCCAGCACACCCGCCTTCATCACCGGCCACGCCGAATTGTTCCCGAATCGCTCCCGCATGTCGCCATCCTGGCTGCCAACCGACGGGCTCCGCCGCCGGCCTGTGCACGATCCACGCCCGCTACGCCGCCTCGCCCCCGCCCACCGGCAGAATCTCGTTGATCCGAACGCAGAAGTTGTCGTTCAGCACCAGCACCTCGCCACGGGCCACCGGACGCCCGTTCACGTAGATGTCCACCGGATCGCCGGCCAGCTTGTCGAGTTCCACAACCGCCCCCTCCGCCAGCTTCAGCACATCCTCGATGAGCATCCGCGTCCGCCCAAGCTCGATTTTCACGTGCAGGTGCACGTCCGACAGCAGTTCGAGATTCTCCGGCGAAGCCCCCGCCGATCCCGCCGACGCGAAGCTCTCAAAGCTCGGCAGGCTCATCGGCGCCGCCGCCGACGCTTCTCCCCCCGCTGCCCCCCCGGC
>JACVCL010000198.1 GCA_016742075.1 Phycisphaerales bacterium | reverse complement strand
CCCCCCGCAGCAGCGCCTCGGCGATCGGCAGCCCCATGCCCGTCCCGATGCCGCGCGGCTTGGTCGAGTACGACGGGCTCATGGCCTGCGACGCCACCTCGCGCGACATGCCCACGCCCGCGTCCCGCACCACCAGCTCGACGAACGCCCCGCCGTCGGCGGCGTGCGCCGTCAGCACGATCGGCCGGAGCTCCGGCGGCGGCGAGGCGTCGGCCGCGTTCATCACCAGGTTGAGCACCGCCTGCGTCAGGTGCGATTCATCCAGCCGCACCGGCGGCAGCGTCTCGCCGATCTCGGCCGACAGCGGCACGTGCGACGGCAGCGCCCGGGCCAGCAGCGGCCCGGCCTTCCGCCACCAGCCCGCCAGGCGCGTCGACCGCTGCAGCGTCGGCGTCCGCCCCGGGTCCACCGCCAGCATCCGAAGCGTCCCGTTCAGATCATCGAGGTGCTCGATCCACCCCCGAATCTCCCGGATCTCCGCCCTCGCGGCCTCGGGCAGCCCCGACGATTCCAGCGCATCCAGCCGACAGCGGATGGGGAACAGGATGTTCGCGATGTCGTGCCCCAGCCCCGCCGCCAGCGTGCCCAGACCCGCCAGCCGCTCGGTCTGCCGCAGCCTCGACCGCGGCCGCTCCACGTCGGCCGCCGTCTCCGCCGCCGCGCGGTGCATCTCAGCCTGCTGCCGGCCCATCCACGGCGCGCTCGACTCGTGCTCGTCGGTCACGTCGACCATCAGGCCCGTCATCAGCGCCGGACGGCCCTGCGCATCGGCGAACACCCGCCCGCGGTCGTTCACCCACCGCGCCTCGCCGTCGGGGCGCACCACCCGGTACGTCTCATTGAACGTGCCGTTCGTCGCCCGCGCCCGGTCCACCGCGGCGTGCAGGCGGTCGACGTCGTCGGCGTGCACGTGCGAGAAGTAGCCCTCGGCCGCGTGCGACGACTCCTCGGCCTTCAGCCCCAGCATCCGGTTCAGCGCCGCGTCACGCGTGTCGCGGTTCGTGACCAGGTTCCACGACCACGTCCCCGCGTCCGCCGCCATCAGCGCCGCCCGCGTGCGCCGCCCCGAGGCCTCCGACGCCCCCGGCGCCCCCGGCGCCAGGTCGCCCGCCGACCCACCCACCCGCCCGTGGGGCTCGCCATCTGAGAAGATCTGCTGCAGCAACCGCTCCAAGGGACTCTCCCAGTCGCCCCGGAATTCTCCCAGTTCCGATCGGCCGGGTCAGCACCAAGCCGTCGCGATCCCGAGAGAACTTGTCTAACATCGCGATTGTGCCACCCACTCGCGGGACGGCAATAGGGAACGATTCCCTGAATTCCGTACGGAACAGTTCCGACACCCGAACAGGGCACGTCGGCGCCCACAGCCGCCGTGGCCGCCGCGCGGCGCCCGCCCCGACCCCCTCTCAGCGGTTCCAGGTCACCGAGCCGTACACCGCCTGATCGCCGAGTTCCTCGGCGATCCGCAGCAGCTGGTTGTACTTGGCGTTGCGGTCCGACCGGCACGGCGCACCCGTCTTGATCTGCCCGCAGTTGGTCGCCACCGCCAGGTCGGCGATCGTCGAGTCCTCGGTCTCCCCCGAGCGGTGCGACATCACCGCCGCGTAGCGGTTCCGCATCGCCAGCCCCACGGCGTCGAAGGTCTCGGTGAGCGAGCCGATCTGGTTCACCTTCACCAAGATGGCGTTGCCGCACCGCTCCTTCAGCCCGCGGGCCAGGAACTTGGGGTTGGTCACGAACAGATCGTCGCCCACCAGCTGCACCTTGTCGCCCAGTTTGGCGGTCAGCTTGGCCCAGCCCTCCCAGTCGTTCTCCGCCAGCCCGTCCTCGATCGAGCGGATCGGGTACTTGCGGCACCACTCCGACCACAGCGCGATCATGTCGTCGGAGGAGAGCACCTCCTTCGACGACTTGAACATCAGGTAGCCCTTCTTCCCCACCTTCTCCGCCTCGTTCCAGCACTCGCTGGTGGCGGGGTCCAGGGCCACGAAGATCTGCTCGCCCCACTTGTAGCCGGCCTTGTGCACCGCCTGCTCGATGATCTGCAGCGCCTCCTCGTTGGTCTTGAGGTTCGGCGCAAACCCGCCCTCGTCGCCCACCGCCGTCGAGAGGTGCCGGTCGTGCAGCACCGCCTTGAGCGCGTGGTAGATCTCCACCCCCGCCCGCAGCCCGTCGGCGAAGTTGTCGAACCCCCACGGCTGCACCATGAACTCCTGGAAGTCCACCGTGTTGTCGGCGTGCTTGCCGCCGTTGAGAATGTTCAGCATCGGCACCGGCAACACCCGCGCGTTCGGACCGCCCAGGTAGCGGAACAGGTGCAGCCCGGCCGCCTCCGCCGCCGCCCGCGCCACCGCCATCGACACCCCCAGGATCGCGTTGGCGCCCAGCCTCGACTTGTTGGCCGTCGTGTCGAGCTTGAGCATGATGTGGTCGATCTCGGCCTGCTCGCGGGCGTCCAGCCCCTCGAGCTCGGGCGCGATCACCTCGTTGACGTTCCGCACCGCCTTGCCCACCGACTTGCCGAGGTAGTGCTTCTTGTCGCCGTCGCGAAGCTCCACCGCCTCGTGCTCGCCCGTCGACGCCCCCGACGGCACCGCCGCCCGCCCCAGCACGCCCGACGACAGCAGGCACTCCACCTCCACCGTCGGGTTACCGCGCGAGTCGAGGATCTGGCGGGCGTGGATCGACGTGATCTGGAAGGCCATGCTGCTGCTCCGATAAAGGCTTGCGGATGACCGGCGCGGCCGCACAGACCCGCCGGGGGGGCGCATGATACGGGCCGCCCGCGCGCCCGTGCACCCCCGCGGGCGCCCCGCCCGCCCGACCGGGTACCATGTTCCCACCTCCGACGCACCCGACCATGATCCAGCGCCTGCACAATCTCAAGTCCGAACTCGTGGCCCAGGGCCGCGAAGTGCAGCGCCTCATGGAACAGGCCGTCGAGGCCATGTTCGCCAAAGACCAGCCCAAGGCCGAGCAGGTCATCGCCGGCGACGCCGCCATCGACTCCGAAGACGTCCGCATCGAGCGCCGCGCCGTTCAACTCCTGGCCGACGCCGGCGCCGGCCGCCTCGAAGGCCTCGACGAGTACGCCGCCCGCCTCACCCTTACCATCGTGAAGGTCAACAACGAGCTCGAACGCAACGCCGACCTCGCCGTCGTCGTCGCCGAGCAGGTCAAGGCCTTCGCCCGCCTCCCCTCCGCCCCCCCGCAGCGCTTCCGCGTGATGGCCAACAGCGTCATCGGCATCATGCACACCACCCTCTCCGCACTCGACAAGCTCGACACCACCGCCGCCCAGATCGTCCTCGCCTCCGACGACGCCACCGAGGCCTTCAAGGACGCCATCCTCCGCGAGATCGAGCACGGCCTGGTCCTCGGCAAGCACACCGTCGACGAGGCCTTCGCCCTCCACACCGTCGCCAACGCCCTGGCACGTATGGCCGACCACTGCACCAACGTCGCCGAGCAGGTCATCTACGTCGCCACCGGCAACGTCGTCCGCCACGAGGGCGAACGCTGGGGCAAGCCCGAGGCGCCGAAGGTGTAGCCAGCCGGGGCCCGGGCCCCGCTGCGCCCCGACCCGCCCCCCCACCCTCCCCCACCCCCCCCCCCCCCCCACAAACCCCCCCCCGCAAACAAAAATTCTCCCCCCCCCCCCCCCCCCCCTTCCCCGCCACTCCCGCCCGTCCCGCCGCGCGGCGGCATCCCGCATCTCGTCCCCTGAGCGCTCAGGCGCGTCGCGCGCCGCCATGGGTAGAGGGGCGGCCATTCCGCCGCCCACAGTGGAGGCG
>JACVCL010000024.1 GCA_016742075.1 Phycisphaerales bacterium | reverse complement strand
CCCCCCCAGCCGCCCCCACGGCCGCCGCGCCCGGCCGCTCCACCGCACCGCCACGCCAGTACACCAGCGCCCCCGGCGCCTGCTGGCCGATCGTGGCCCGAAGCTCGTCAAAGTCGGCCGTCGCCGCCAGCGACGGCACCGGGTCTCCCCGTGCCGCCGCGGCCATCTCGCGGCGAAGGCCCGCGCTCTCCCCGGGCGCCAGCACCACCACCGTGCCCTCGCCGAGCGGCCCCACAACTACCAGCTCGAACGCCCCGGCCTCGACGGCCAAGACCGGCCGGCCCTCCTCTACACCACGCGGCGCAGGCTGCAGCGTCCGCCGCAGGCGCTCGGCCGCCCCCGGCGACACCTCGCCCACAATCGCCCACTCCCCCGCGCCACGCGACACGAACACGATCCGCCGGCCAAGCAGCTCGTCGAACGCCTGCTCCTCGCTCCACCCCAGCCCCGCCGCCAGCCGAGACCACGCCTCGCGCGTCGCCCCGAGCCCTGCCGCCTGCTCGACCACCGCCTGCACCAGCTCGCCCACCCGCCCACGCCGGATCTCCGCCCCGCGCTCGGCCGCCACGAACACCGATGCGTCGGGCGGGGCAAAGCGGGCCAGGTCGATGGCGCCCTGCCCCCACGCCGGCGCGCAGGCCATCGCCGACAGCCACCACAGCCACAACCTGACCGAGCCTTTGAGCATCGGGCGATTCTTCCCGCGCGGCCCCGCCGAAGGGGCCCAGCGTCCGGCCAATGTATTACCGATCGAGGATGAGCGTGACGCCCGGCTCCGGCTCGCCGCCGTTCAGGGCCTCGTAGGCGAACCACAGCGGCGCCACGCCCTCGTGCGACGACCCGGTGGGCATACGCGTCAGCGTCAGGCCCGAGGGGCGAGCCCCCTCTGGCGCCGAGCCCGAAAAAGCCACCGCCCACGGGAGCACGCCGGGCTTGCGCACCGCCACGCCCGCCGCGAACGTCTCCGCGCCGGCCGCCGAGGCGGGCATGCCGCCGCCGGCCCCGAGAACCACCGGCGCATCGGTCGGATCCTCCACCCCGCGCCGAGCGGCCAGGGCCGCCATCACCGGGTCTTCCACCACCCGTGCCTGCACCGAGCGCATCTCGCGGAACACACGCTCCATCGCGTGCACGCTCTCGTTCGACGCCGCGTCGGCGAGCGCTGCCAACGGCCGCTGCCGCCCGGCCAGCACGGTGTGCTCGGGGGCCACGCGCTGCGCCAGGAACGCTCCGCCGAGCGCCAGCACCAAGGCCGCGCCCAGGATGCCCCGCTTCCACGTCAGCTGCCGGATCGCCCGCCTCGTCAGCCAACGACGGCGAACGCCGACGCGGTCGAGGATCTGGCGCGAAAGATCGGGGGCATGCACGGGCTTGCGCAGGGCCTCCAGCGCCCGATCGCGGAACGCCGGCTCGCGCGGGGCACCCGCCGCGCCGCGCAGCAGACCGCCGATGTCCAAATCGCCCGGGACAGGGCCGCCGCCCGCGGCGTTCTCGCCGCCGTCGCGCCGGTCGCGGAGGATGTCCTCGGGACGCTCGGCCATCGTCACTCCTGGAACGCCTCGGCCTGTTCGGGGGCGTAGAGCTCGAACCACTCACGCATCCGCCGGCGGCCCCGGTGCAGGTGGCTCTTCACCGTGCCCTCCGGCATGCCCATGTACTCGGCGATCTGCTGGATCGGCCACTCCTGCTGGTGGAACAGCAGGATGATCTCCCGCTGCTCCTCGGTCAGCTCCCGCAGGGCCCGACCGATCGCGTCGCGGGCCGCCTCGTGCTCCTCGCGCTCCAACGCCGGGGCGCCGGGGTCGTGCCGGTCGGTCGTCCGGGCTCCCACCGCGTCGGTGTCGTACACCGGCTTGTGCTTCTGGCAGGCGTTCACGTACAGCCGCTTGGCGATCGTGAACAGCCACGTGCTGAAGCGGAAACGGGGGTCGAAACGGTCGAGGTTGCCCAGCACCCGCACGAACGCGTCCTGGACGATGTCCTCGGCCACGTCGGGCCGGCCGCTCATCCGCAGCATGTACGCGTACAGCGACGCCTGGTGGGCCTCGATCAGCTCCGACGCCGCAGCCTTGTCGCCCGCGGCGGCCAGCTCCAGCAGTCGTGCTTCCAGATGACGATCCATGGCTTGGCTCTTCCCACGGGCCCCCAAAGCGTACGGCCCGCATTTCCGAACGTTGCAGGCCTTGAACGGCCGCCCTTCGGATCTTTGCGATTCGGGACTCGTTCGGGCCTTCCAGCCCGACGCCCGCAGAGCCCCCCGGCTACCCTCAGAGACGGTTCGACAGGTCCGACCCGTCGGTGCCACGAAGGTTCCTCGATGTCTCGCGGCACCGCTTTCGCGACAGGTGAGAATGGCGGAAAATCGGCCTATCCCCATCGACCGACGGGCGGAGATTCCCACATGGTCGCTCGTCCTGGCCAAATGGACGGCCTTCGCCCAAACAGGGGTGGCCCTTCCCCGGGATGCCTCGGGCGACCGCTGGCGGGCCTCCCTCGCGCCGATCATCGGCCTTCAGGCCGTCACCTTTGCCCTCAGCGAAGCCCCTCAGTTATCGGACGATGAGCGGCTGTTGGGCCTCGATCGGGCCGAGACCCAGATCCGCGGCTTGGCGGCCGATCTGGGCCGGGCCTGGCGAGGCGAGGAGATGCCCGCCGCGCTGCTCGAGATCCTCGCCGACGCCCGCCGCGCGGCCGAAGCCGCGGCGGCGTTGGGCTACGAGTGGGTGGTGGCCGTCGATCGGTTCGTCATGCCGCCGATCCGGCCGTTGGTGGCCGGGTCCGGGGGCGATGTGCTGGCCGCCGAAGCGGGCACGATCCTCTTCCGCGGCGAGCCGGCCGTCTTCATCCGGCCCAAGGCGCCTGCACTGGCCGTGGCGGGGCTCGAGCGGAGCCCGACCTGCGTGCCGCCGCGGCAGGTGTACCGGATCGGCCACAGCGACACCGGGCGGGTGTCGCACGATCTGGTGGCGCCAATGCTGGCGGCGATGCCGCCCGGCCGGCCGCTGCTGGGCACGGTGATGGAGGGCGGGGCCATCATGGGGCAGGATGACCCGGTTCGGGCGCAGGGGTGGATGGAGGCCCAGCGTCGGGCGCTGGGCGACGGTGCACCGGAGGTACGACTGTGGTCGCCCGAGGCGGGGTGACTCAGAGCGAGCGGGGCCCGCGGATGCGGGGGCCGCTGCCTTCGTCGTTGCTGCTGAGGAAGCCCGCGTAGTTCCGCATGAGCAGGTTGGCCTCGATGCGCTGGATGAAGTCGAGGCCGACCGACACCACGATGAGCAGGCCCGTGCCGCCGAGGAACTGGGAGACCATGAAGTCGACGCCCATCGCGTCGGTGACGACCATGGGGATGACGGCGATCACCGAGAGGAAGCCGGCGCCCACGTACGTGATGCGCTCCATCACGGTCTCGAGGTACTCCTGCGTCCGCGGCCCGGGGCGCAGACCCGGGATGAACGAGCCGTGGTCGCGCAGCTGCTTGGACATGTCCTCGGGGTTGAACTGGACGGTGGTCCAGAAGTAGCTGAAGAAGAAGATGAGGGCGACGTAGCAGATGAGGTACGGGAACTGGCCGTGGTTCTGGAAGGCATCGGAGAGGAAGGTGAAGACGCCCTCGAGCCCCTTCCACTGGGTGCTGGCCAGGGCGGTCTTGAAGTACGAGAAGATGACGGTCGGGAAGATCATCAGCGAGCTGGCGAAGATGATCGG
The DNA here is from genome assembly GCA_016742075.1 of Phycisphaerales bacterium. Classification (GTDB taxonomy): domain Bacteria; phylum Planctomycetota; class Phycisphaerae; order Phycisphaerales; family UBA1924; genus JACVCL01. The sequence continues at coordinate 20,008 of JACVCL010000024.1, read as the reverse complement.
CATCACGCCGCCGTGGTTGACGCGGAGGGGCAGGTACGAGCGCTGGCCGCCGAAGACCTTGCGGCCGCGGGTGTGCTTGGCCTGCTGCACGGGGATGCGCCGCTGGGCGACGGTCATCACGATGGCCCCGGCCGTCACGAAGACGAACGACGCCAGGAGGATGAGGATGGCCATCCAGCTGAGCTTGTTCTCGCCCGCGCCGGAGATGCCGTAGAGCCACTGGAAGAGGCCGATGCCCTTGAGCGGCGAGTTCTCGACCACCCACTTGAAGGCCATGGGCATGTGCGACAGGATGCCCGCGGTGATGATCAGCGACACGCCGTTGCCGATGCCGAACTTGTCGATCTGCTCGCCCAGCCACATCAGGAAGATGGTGCCGGCGGTCATGGCGGTGATCGCCATCACCCACCACAGCGGGTTGGTGGCCCAGTTCTGGTAGACGATGCCGCCCTGACGGGTGATCACCGTGAGCCAGCCGAACGACTGGATGATGCACAGGCCCACCGTGGCGTAGCGGGTCCACTCCATCACCTTCTGGCGGCCCGAGGGGCCCTCCTGCTGGAGCTTCTTCAGCGGCTCGTACGCCGCGGCCAGGAGCTGGAAGATGATGCCCGCGGTGATGTAGGGCATGATGCCCAGGCCGAAGATCGTCGAGTGCTGGAAGCTGCCGCCCGAGAACACCGACATGAACGAGGCGAGCGACCCGAAGGCCGAGCCCTCGCCGGTCTGCTTGCTGAAGAAGTCGGCGAGCTGCGACTGGCTGACGCCCGGGATGGGGATCCAGAAGCCGATGCGGTACACCGCCAGCATGGCCAGGGTGAACAGCACCTTGTTGCGGAGATCCCGGATCTTGAAGATGTTCGCGAAGGCTTGCAGCATGCGGGTGGCGTTCGGTGGTCGGGGAAGGGATCGGAACGATCGCGCCGAGCGGCGACCCGGAAGCGGAGGGGACGGTCAGGCCCCCGGCCACGCCCCGGGGAGTCGGCGGATCAGCCCGCGTTCTCGGCGGATTCGACTGTAGCCTTGTCGCCGCCGCCCTTCTTGCCGCCCTTCTTGTCCTTGCCGTCGAACTTCTTGGCGGCGCGATTCTTGGGCTTCTTGGTCAGGTTCTTCGGCGTGCGGTCCGAGCCGTTGCGGTCGACGCCCCGCACCTTGTCGCGCCGGGTGCCGGCCTCGGCCACCGAGCCGCCGGCGCCGGACACCAGCTTGCGGGCCGAATCCGACACGCGCTCCACCGCCAGGTCGAGCTTCACCGACAGCGACTTGGACTTGCCCGTATCGCCCAGCACCTTCACCGGGCGCGAGTCGTCGGGGATCAACCCCGCCGCCACGAGCTTCTCGGCGTTGACCGAGCCGCCCTTGGCGAAGGCCGGGTGGGCCACGATGTCGCACAGGTTGACGATCCAGAACTCGGTCTTGAACGGCGCGTTGGTGAAGCCACGCTGGGCGATGCGGCGGAAGAACGGCATCTGGCCGCCCTCGTAGCCGCGCTTGGCCGAGTAGCCCGAGCGAGACTTGGCGCCCTTGTGGCCGCGGCCCGAGGTCTTGCCGTGGCCCGAGGCCTCGCCGCGGCCCACGCGCTTGCGGGCTTTGTACTTGCCGACCAGGGCCGTCACTTCATGGATCATCATGGCTGGATACTCCGCGTGAGCGGTGAGAGTCTTGCGTGCTGTTCAGGCCAGGGCGGGCGATGCGATCGGGGCCGAGGCGGACGGTGCTGCGTGCGTTGCGAGGTGGGTCGAGCGGGGGGCGGGGCTCAGCGGCCGCCGCCGGACTCGCCCGACGGGGCCGGCTCGCCGGGCGGGGGGCCGCCGGCGTCGTCGCGCCGGCCGCGGCCCGGGCCGCCGCGCCCGCCGCCGCGAGGCCCGCCGCGGCCGCCCTTGCGGTCCTGGCCGACGGTGTTCACGGGGCCCTTGCGCTTCGGCTCGCCATCGGCCGAGACCGAGCTCTTGGGGGCGAGGGCGGCGCCGCGCTCCAGGCGGTCATCCACTTCGGTCTTCTCGACGGTCACGCCGCGGAGCGACCCGATGGTGTCCTTCATCCGCAGGCGGCGGAGGCCGTCCATGCAGGCCTTGGCGAGGTTCTTCTTGTTGGTCGAGCCGTAGGCCTTGGTGAGGCAGTCGGTGATGCCGGCCAACTCGAGGATGGCGCGGACGGCGCCGCCGGCGATGATGCCCGTGCCCGGCGAGGCCGGCACCAGCTTCACGCTCGAGGCGCCGTACTTGCCCAGCACCGGGTGCGGGATGGTGCCGCCCTGCAGCGACATCTTCTCGAGCTTCTTGCGCCCGTCCTTCTGGGCCTTCTCGATGGCAGGGGGCACCTCGTTGGACTTGGCGTAGCCCAGCGCCACGCGGCCCTTCTTGTCGCCCACGACGACGAGGGCGCCGAAGGAGAAGCGGCGGCCGCCGGCCACCGTGGCGGCGGAGCGGAACACGCCGATCGTGTTGGACTCAAGGCCGGAGGACTGTTCGAGCATCTCGGGCATGGTTCAGGCTCGTTCGTGAGTGGGGGGCTGGGGGGGCTGTGTGCGGGTGAGGTTGGGGGGAATCAGAACTCGAGGCCGGCCTTGCGGGCGGCGTCGGCCAGGGCCTTGACGCGCCCGTGGAAGCGGAAGCCGCCGCGGTCGAAGCACACCGACTTGACGCCCTTGGAGAGGGCCTTCTCGGCGACGGCCTTGCCCACGGCGGCGGCGGCGGCGCTGTTGCCGGTCTTGTCCATCTTGACGCCCTTGTCGCGCGTCGACGCGGCGGCGAGGGTCTTGCCCGCCATGTCGTCGATGACCTGGGCGTAGATGTGGTTGAGCGACTTGTAGACCGCCAGGCGCGGGCACTCCGGGGTGCCGCGGATACGCTTGCGCAGTCCGTTGCGGCGGCGGGTACGGCGGACGCGTTTGATCGACTGCTTGTCCATGGCGGGGGCTCGTGGCGGAGTGAGGCGGGGGTCTGAAGCCGGGTGACTGTTCCGGAGGGGAGTCGGACGGGAACTCGGACGGGCGATCAGGCGCCGAAGGCCTTGCCTTCCTTGCGGCGGATGACCTCGTCGGTGTACTTCACGCCCTTGCCGTTGTACGGCTCGGGCTTGCGCTTGGCGCGGACGGCCGCGGCGAACTGGCCCACGGCGTGCTTGTCGGCGCCCTGAATCTTCACGAACTGCTTGTCGACGCTCACCTTCACGCCCGCGGGGATCGGGACCATGATCGGGTTGGCGAAGCCGAGCTTGAGCTTGAGGTCCTTGCCGGCCACCTCGGCGGTGAAGCCGACGCCGACGACCTCAAGGGTCTTCTCGTAGCCCTTGGTCACGCCGTTCACCATGTTCTGGATCATGGCGCGGGTGAGGCCCCAGTAGGCCTTGCCGTTGCCGTCGCCGGCGACGGCCTCGTCGAGCGAGCAGACGACCTGCTTGGCCTTGTCGTCGACGGTGACCTTGACCTCGGGCCGGTGGGTGAAAGCGAGCTGGTTAGCGCCGGACGACACCTTCACGGTGCGGCCGGAGGTCTCGACCTTGACGTTGGCCGGGATGGCGACGGGCTTTTTACCGAGTCGGGACATGGCTGGGCCTCTGGGGCGGGGGATGCTGGGGCGTGGGCGGGTGGGTCGATGGGGGTCTGAGCGGGCGATCAGAAGACGGTGGCCAGGAGTTCTCCGCCGATGTTCTCGGCGCGGCAGGAGCGGTCGGACTTGACCCCCTGCGAGGTGCTGACGATGCAGATGCCCATGCCGCCGAGGGGGCGGGTGATCTCCGACGCCTTGACGTAGCGGCGGCAGCCGGGCTTGGACTCGCGCTTGATCTCGTTGAGGATGACCTCGCCGCGCGGCCCGTAGCGGAGGCGGATGCGGATCTGCCCCTGCCGGCCGTCCTCGAGGACGTCAAAGCCCTCGATATAGCCCTCCTCGCGCAGGATCGCCGCGATGCCGCGGCAAACCTTGCTGTTCAGGCAGTTGACGCTCTTGGCGCGGTTGCGCCCGGCGTTGCGGATGCGGGTCAGCATGTCCGAGATGGGGTCGGTCATTCCCATGGATCAGAATCCGTCGTGAGAGGCTGCGGTCGTGCGGGGTCAGCGGGGCGTTGAAGGGCGGCACCGGCCGCCGGGGCGGTTCACCAGGAGCTCTTGCGCATCCCGGGGATCTTCCCCTCCAGGGCGAGCTTGCGGAGCATGATGCGGCTGATGCGGAACTTGCGGTACACACCGCGCGCCCGGCCGGTGAGCTCGCAGCGGCGGACGATGCGGGTGGAGAACTTCGGGGCACGCTTGGACTTGGCGGTCTGGGCTTTGGTGGCCATGGCGGGTCTCAGTTCCTGGTCTCGGGACGCTTGAACGGCATGCCGAGCTGCTCGAGCAGGAAGCGGCTCTTGGCGGGGTCGGAGCGCTGCATGCAGATGGTGATGTTCATGCCGTGGGTGAAGTTGACCTCGGCCATGTTGATCTCGGGGAACACGCCCTGCTCGGAGAGACCCATCGAGTAGTTGCCCTGCTTGTCGAAGCTGTTGGTGGGCAGGCCGCGGAAGTCCTTGATGCGGGGGATCGACAGGTTGATCAGGCGGTCGAGGAAGTGCCACATGCGCTCGCGACGCAGGGTGACCATCGCGGCGGTGTCGACGCCTTCGCGCACCTTGAAGTTCGACACGCTCTTCTTGGCCTTGAGCACGATGGGCTTCTGGCCGGAGATCTTCGAGATCGTCTGCAGCACGGTGTCCTTCACGGCCGGAGGGATCTTCGTCCCCTCCAGGTGGCGGCCCATGTTGATGTTGATCACGATCTTCTCCACGCGCGGGCGGGCCATCGGGTTCTGCAGGCCGAACTTCTCGCCCACCGCCTTGGACACCTCGCTGTCGAACCGCACCTTCAGCCTCGGCGGCTGCTTGGGGCCGGTGTCGACCGGGGCTTCGGCTTCCTGATGCTTCTTGCTCTTGGCCATGATTCGTCTCTGGTTCGGGCGGGCCCGGGGATATGTCGGGACAGGAGTGGGGGAGTGGGAAGGCGGTGGGGGGGTTACTTAACGCGGGGCTTGTGCAGCACGTGCAGCTCGGCGCCGCCCCGGGCGGCGGTGCGGACCTTCGAGCCGTCGGGCTTGGTTGGGAAGCGGACGCGGGAGGCCTTGCCGTCGACGACCGGGTTCACGTTGGAGATGTGGAACGAGCGGTCGACCTCGACCTGGCCGCCCTGCGGGTTGGCCCGAGTGGGCCGCACCCGCTTGACGACGCCCTTGATGCCGGGGCCCTTCACGACGACGCGGTCCTTGTCGCCGAGGACGCGGACCACCGTGCCCTGCTGGCCGCGGTAGTCGCCCGAGTTGATGACGACCTGGTCGCCCTTGCGGATGTGACGCGGCATGGTCAGACGACCTCCGAAGCGAGGGAGATGATCTTCATGTACCCCTTGTCGCGCAGCTCGCGGGCCACGGCCCCGAAGATGCGGGTGCCCCGGGGGTTGCCGTCGGGGTTGATGAGCACCACGGCGTTGGCGTCGAACTTGACGTACGAGCCGTCGGCCCGGCGGGTGGCCTTGGTGGTCCGGACGACCACGGCCTTGACCACGTCGCCGGCCTTGACCTCGCCGCCCGGCAGGGCCTTCTTCACCGAGCACACGACGCGGTCGCCCACGCCGGCGGTGCGGCGGGTCATCTTGCCGCGCCCGGTCGAGCCGCCGATCACGCGGATGACGTACGCCACCTTCGCGCCCGAGTTGTCCGCCACTTCGCAGCGGGTTTCTTGCTGGAGCATCGCTTCACCTTCCGATCCGAACGCGAATCACCGATTCATTCCCGCCCCGCCCGGCACCGGGGTCACTCCGCCGGGGCCTTCTCGACGACACGGACAAGCGTCCACGACTTGGTCTTGGAGATCGGGCGGCACGGCGCCACCTCCACGCGGTCGCCGTTCCGCGACTCGTTCTTCTCATCGTGCACGTGCAGCACGGTGCGCCGGGAGAGGTACTTCCCGTACTTGGCGTGCTGCGCCGAATACTCGACCACGACCTTGCGGGTCTTGTCTCGCTTGTCCGACGAGACCACGCCGACGCGGGAGCCCTTGGCGGTTTCGGTGGTGGTGGGGGACATCAGTTCTTCACCTCAGCGTTCTTCTTGGCGGGCTTCTTCGCGGGCGACGCGGCCTTGGCCCCGGACTTGGCCGGCGCCTTGGCGGCCGCGGGCTTGCGCGCCGACGACTTGGCGGGCTTACCGGCCGGCGCCTCCGCCGGACGGATCGCCGACGCCTGACGGCCCGCCAGCCCGAGCGTCCGGGCCCGCAGCTCGGTCTTCAGGCGGGCCACGTCGGCCCGCATCTTCCGGAACTGCGAGGGGTCCTCGATCTTCTCGGTCACGGCCGAGACCTTCAGATCAAAGAGCTTGCGCGACAGCCGCTCGGCCTCCGCGGCGAGCTCTTCGGTGGTCATCTTGTGGACTTCGCCGGCTTTCATGGCAATCCCAGTTCTTTCACTCGGGCGTCTTCGGACAGGGGCAGGGGGGTCAGAGGCTTGCGGGCTTCCGGGTTCCGGGGGTTCCGGGGGTTCCGGGGGTTCCGGGGTTTAGGCTTCGAGGCGGCGGGAGACAAAGCGGCAGCGGATGGGCATCTTCATGGCCACGCGGACCAGGGCCCGCTTGGCGACGTCCTCGGGCACACCGGCGATCTCGAAGAGGATCGTGCCGGGGCGCACGCGGGCGGCCCAGTACTCGACATCCGCCTTGCCGGTGCCCATTCGGGTCTCCAGCGGCTTCTTCGAGATGGGCTTGTCCGGGAAGACCCGGATGATCACCTGGCCCTGACGCTTGAGGTAGTGCTGCACGGCCACGCGCCCGGCCTCGATCTGACGGGCCGAGAGCCAGCAGCCGGCCAGCGCCTGCAGGCCGAAGTCGCCGAACGCCACGTAGTTGCCCTTGGTGGCCTTGCGGTCGCGGACGCGCCGGAACTCCTTGCGGAACTTGACGCGTTTGGGCATGAGGGCCATGGACTGATCCTTTCCTTACTCGATGCTCGACTCGTGAGCGGGACGCTGCGGGAACCGGGAAACGCTCGGGGCGGGGGGGGTCAGCGACGGCCGCGGGCCCGGGCCCGGCCGCCGGCGGCGTTCGACTCGGTCTCGTCGGTCTGGCCTTCCTCGAACATGCCCTTGTAGATCCACACCTTGACGCCGATGGCGCCGTAGGTGGTGAAGGCCTCGGCGAAGCCGTAGTTGATGTTGGCCTGGAACGTCGAGAGGGGCATCGAGCCCAGGCGGGTGTCGAGGCGGCGGCTCATCTCGGCGCCGCCGAGCCGGCCCGAGAGCAGGATGCGGACGCCCTTAGCGCCGTTCTGCATCGCGGCCTCGGCCCGCATCTTCACCACGCGCCGGAAGCTGGCCCGCTTCTTGAGCTGCTCGGCCACGGCCTCGGCCACCAGCTTGGCGTCGGTGTCCGGGTTCTTGATCTCGATGATGTTCAGCGAGACCTTGCGCCCGGTCATGTACTGAATCTCTTGCGTCAGGCGCTCGACCTCGGCGCCCTTGGGGCCGATCACCAGGCCCGGGCGGGCCGACTTGATGATGACCTTCAGCTCCTCGCGGGTGCGCTCGATGTGCACGTCCGACACCGCCGCGAACGGCGGGGTTCGGTTCAGGCGCTTGTCCAGGAACTCGCGGATCTTGTAGTCCTCGACGAGCAGCTCGCCGAAGAGCGCCTTGGGGGCGTACCAGCGCGAGCGGTGCGCCTCGGTGATGCCGACGCGGAGGCCGAACGGAGGGGTCTTCTGTCCCATTACGCCTTCTCCTCCACGCCGATGACGATGTGGCTGGTGCGCTTGCGGATCGGGTGGGCCCGGCCGCGGTCCTTGGGCTGGAATCGCTTGATGGTCACGGCGCCGTGCACGCGGCTCTCGGCGACGAACAGCCGCTCGATCGCCGCGTCGTTCTGCTCCGCGTCCTTGATGGCCGCGGTCAGCGTCTTCTTCACCATCACCGCCGCGCGCTTGGGGCTGAACCGCAGCAGGTCCAGCGCCTCGTCGACCCGACGCCCGCGGATGAGCTGCGTCAGCAGCCCCACCTTGCGGCTCGACGAGCGGGCGAAGCGGTAGGTCGAGACGAACCGCGTGATCGCCGCGGGCTCGACGCCCAGCACCGCCGCGATCGCCGCGATCTCCGGAGCCTTCACCGACGGGTGATTCCGGCCGGACATCCAGTTGCGGACCTTCCGCAGGGCCACCTCGCCCTGCTTGCGGCGGTCGCCCTTGGGCAGCGCGTTGGCCAGCGATTCGGGGGTCGCCCCGTTCTGCTCGGCCAGACGCTTCAGTTTGTCAGGGTTGATTCTCACGGGTCGAACCTCGAATGGCGGTGGAGGGGGCGGCGGGCAGCGGACGATCAGGCCTGGGCCTTGGCGCCCTCGGCGATGCCTTCCTTCTTATTCGTGTGGCCCTTGAACATGCGGGTGTGGGCGAACTCGCCCAGCTTGTGCCCCACCATGTCCTCGGTCACGAACACGTCGATGAACGTGCGGCCGTTGTGGACGCGGAAGGTGTGGTTCACGAACTCCGGAACGATCGTGCTGTCCCGGGCCCAGGTCTTCATGGGCTCGCGGCGGTTGTTCGCGTTGAGCTTCTCGACCCGGCGGTACAGCCGCTCGTCGACGTGCGGGCCTTTCTTCAGAGAGCGGGACATGGATCGGGGGCCTTTCCTGCGGGGTGCTCGATGCTCGGAAACCGGACGGCGACGACGGCGATCACTTCAGCTGGCCGTACCGCACGCTCTTGCGGCGGCGGATGATCAGCTTCTCGGAGAACTGCTTGCGGTTGCGGGTGCTGCCGCCCTTCGACGGCACGCCCGTGTACGACACCGGCGGGCGGTTGCCCTTCGAGCGGCCCGAGCCGCCGCCCAGCGGGTGGATGCCGTGGTGCATCGCCACGCCGCGGGTCTTGGGCCGGATGCCCAGGTGACGGCTGATGCCCGCCTTGCCCAGGATCCGCTGCGCGTGGTCCGGGTTGCCCACCACGCCGATGGTCGCGCGGCAGCGGATGTCCACCTTGCGGATCTCGCCGCTGGGCAGCACCAGCGTCGCGAACTCCTCTTCCTTGTTCGACAGCCGGGCGAACACCCCGGCCGAGCGGCACATCTTGGCGCCGCGCCCGGGGGCCAGCTCCACGCAGTGCACGTCCAGGCCCGTCGGGATGTCCTTCAGCGGCATGCAGTTGCCGACCGTCGGCTCGATCTGCTTCAGCGACGCCATCACGGTGTCGCCGTCCTTCAGCCCCACCGGGGCCGGGATGTACCGCCGAACGCCGTCGGTGTACTCCACCAGCGCGATGTGGCACGAGCGGTTGGGGTCGTACTCGATCCCCACAACCTTGCCCGGGATGTCGTTGCGGTCCATCCGCCGGAAGTCGATCAGGCGGTAGAGCCGCTTGGCCCCGCCGCCGCGGCCGCGGACGGTGATGATGCCCTGGTTGTTGCGCCCGCTCTTGCGGACCTGCTTCACCAGCAGCGACTTCTCCGGACGGCTCTTGGTCACCTCGGCGTGGGTGTTCACCGAGGCGTTGCGGCGGCCGGCGCTGGTCTTCTTGTATACGCGGATGGGCATGTTCGCCTCTTCGGTTCGGCTCGGGGTTCGCGACGGCCGGTCAGACCAGCTCGATTTTGTCCTCGGGATGCACGCGCACCACCGCACGCTTGGTGGTCTTGCCCTCGATCGCGCCGTACTTGTACCGGCGGATGCGCGACGTGCGGTTGTGCGTGTTCACCGACAGCACCCGCACCTTGTACAGCGACTGGATCGCTTCCTTGATCTCCGTCTTCGTCGCCTCGCGGGCCACCAGGAAACCGTAGCGGTTGTGCTGGTCGCTCATGTACGTCTGCTTCTCGGTGAGCAGCGGCTCCTTGACGATGTGCCGGGCGTCCATCAGCGGGCTCCCTTCTTGGCCTGCACGGCCGACTTGGCCGACTTGTCGGTCTTGCTCGACGGGCCGCTCAGCCACGCCTCCAGGCAGCTCTTGGAGATGACCATGTAACGGTGGTTCAGCATGTCGAACGCGTTGAGCGCCCTCGACGAAACCACCGTCACGCCCTCGATGTTCCGGGCCGACATGCGGCCGTTGGCGTTCTCGGGCGCCAGCGCCGCCAGGCACGAGCGGTCGACCTTGAGCGCCTCCAGCAGAGCCTTGAACGACTTGGTCCGGGGCTCGCCGAACGACAGGTCGTCGATCACCCGAACCTCGTTGTCGATGAGCTTGGCCAGCAGCGCGTTGCGGTTGGCCTTCCGCCGCATCTTCACCGGCATGTCCAGCCGGTAGTCCTCGCGCTCCTTCAGCTTGGCGAACGCCACGCCCGAGCCGCGCCGCAGCACCGCGCGGATCGACCCCGCGCGGGCGTTGCCCGTGCCCTTCTGCCGGTACAGCTTGCGCGTCGAGCCCTCCACCCGAGAGCGGTTCTTCGTGCGGGCCGAGCCCTGCCGCAGGTTCGCGTGGTACCGGACGAACGCCTGCTTCAGCAGCGCGGGGATCACCTCGCCGCCAAGGGCGTGCTCGTCGACACGCATCGTGCCGACCTGCTGGCCGTTCTTGTTGAGGACGGGAACTTCCATCGTGAAGCCTCTCGTCGATCGCCTTTCGGTCTCCCCGCCGCCGCCCGCCCTCCCATCGAGGACGCGCTCGGCGACGCGGGCTTCGCCTCCCCCGCCGGGCCTCTGTCGGACGATTCGCTCGTCCCACCCCGCGTCGCCGCGGGGCGGAGGGCCGGTCGGGTTCGACTCGGCGACGGTCTGGTTGTCCGCACCCGGCGGTCTCCGCGGCGTCTTGCAACGCCGGGACGGGCCGGGCGAGCGGTTCGGCCTCTCTTGCACCGGCCGAGCCGCTCAGGTTCTGCGTACGTCAGACAGTCGGAACAATCTCAGGGTCAGGGGTGCGGGAATACGAGTCAACGGTTCGAATCGCTGTTCTGCTCACGCGGCGGTCGTCGCCGCGACGGTTCACTTCTTGGCCTTCTCGAGCTCGCGCTGCTTGCGGGCCTTGGGGCGGTACAGCCGCGCCGGCGTGCTGATCTCCACCAGCGACCGCGGGGCGCCCGGGATCGAGCCCTTCACCAGCAGCAGGTTGTTCTCCGCGTCGATCTTCACCACGTCGAGCGAGCGGATCGTGCAGTTCTTGTTGCCCGTCTGGCCCGACATGCGGATGCCGCGCTTCAGCGTGCCCGTGCCGCGGTTCGAGGCGTTCGAACCGATCGAGCCCGGCGAGCGGTGCTTGCGCTCGGTGCCGTGCGACGCCGGCTGGCCGCCGAAGCCCCACCGCACCATCACGCCCTGGAACCCCTTGCCCTTGCTCACGCTCGTCACGTCCACGAAGGCCAGGCTCGCCAGCGCATCCACCTTCAGCTCCTGGCCCAGCTGGTAGCCGGCCAGATCCTTGGCATCCACGCGGAACTCGCGGTGATGCCGCTTGGGCGCGCTCCCCGCTTTGGCGTCGTGCCCGATCATCGGGATCGTGGAGTTCCGCGGCTTGATCTCGCCGTAGCCGATCTGCACCGCCGCGTACCCGTCGTTCTCGACGGTCTTCAGCTGCGTCACCACGCACGGGCCCACCTGGATGACCGTCACGGGCACGGCGTTGCCGTCCTCGCGGAACACGCGGGTCATGCCGATCTTGGTTCCCAGCAGCTTCACAGCCATCGATCGATCCTTTCCAACCGTCCGCCGTCCGTGCCCCGTTCGTCTCTCCGCACGCGGCGAAGATCGAGATAAGGGATTGGGGGGGTGGGGGGGCGGGGGTTCTTCCGACTCGGGCCGCCGCGGCGTGGCCGGGGTGGCGGGCGGGTGAGGCTCGTGCGGCCCGGACCATCCGGGCGGCGTCGCAGAGGAGCCGGCGAGACCTGAGCGAGACGCGGGGCCGGGGCCCCTCAAAGAATCGGGCCGGGGCGTCCGCCGACGCTCCGGCCCGAAAAGACCATCATGCCTTGATCTTGATGAACACACCGGCGGGAACGACGAGGCGGTTGAGGGCCTCGACGGTGCGGTGATTGGGCTCCGTGATGTCGATGATCCGCTTGTGGGTGCGGATCTCGAACTGCTCGCGGCTCTTCTTATCGATGAACGGCGAGCGCAGCACCGTGTACTTCTCGATCCGCGTCGGCAGCGGGATCGGGCCGGCCACCTTCGCGCTCGTGCGCTTGGCGTGGTCGACGATCTCCTTGGCGGAGGCGTCGAGCGCCTGGTGGTCGTAGGCCTCCATGCGAATTCGGATCTTGCCGCCGGTCATTCGTGCACGCTTCCTTCGCGAATCAGGCTTGAATCACGCTCGAGACACCGATCCCGCCCGCGTCGGGCGTGCTGGATCCGGTCGGGCGCGAGGCGATGCGATCCTCCGCTCGTCTCGTCCGGGTGCCTCCAAGAGGCCCGAGCGGCTGAGCGGGAACCGATTCTTCCTGCGGTTGCCGAACCGACTGGTTCCACCACGCCCGTCCTTGGGCGAGTCGAGGAGGATAAGCAACCCGCCGCACGTGTCAAGTTCCCAGCCCGTCAATCCTCGCCGGACCACCCCTCAACCACCGCCGCCGCATCCCGCCGGACCGAGTCACCCCGCTTCCCCCCCTCCCCCCTCCACACGGGCCCCCGGGTCCGCACCGGGATTGCCGATCGCCGACCGGGCGCTCTGCAGTCTGCCGCCACGAGGTCCGATAGGATCACCCATGCGCGCAATCCCTCTCCCGGCCCTCATTTCCCCCGTTTGGGTGGTTATCTCCGCAATCCTCGCGGCCGCCCCCTCCGCGATCGGGCAGCCGCAGGATGCCAAACATAACCCGTCCGAATCCTCGCCCGGCGTCACCACCGTCGCCCCCGGTTCCATCGACTCCCAACTCTCCGAAGAGCCGTACCCTGTTCCGGGGTTGGGTGTGAGCCTGTTCTTCCCCGCCGGCACCAACCTTTCCTCGCAGAACATCGCCGGCGTCACCCGCGTGCAGGCCATGGCCGCCGACCGCTCGTGGCTCATCCAGATCTACAACGTCCGCGCCGCCGACGCCGAGGGCAAGTCCCTCTCCGCCCGTCAGTGGCTCGACTTCGTGATCGCCCGCCGCACCGAGGGCGAGGTCGAGGTCGACTGGCAGAAGACCGTCGACGACTGGAACAAGGCCCGCGACAAAGACGCGGTGCGTCCCGCCACGCGCGCCTCCGTCCGTGTCTCGGGGCGCCCTGCCGCCGACAAGCCCCTCATGGTCTCGGGCCAGCCCGTCGACCGCGCCTACCTCGACTACCCCAACGACCCCGCCATGCCCGTGGTCGGCTTCACCGCCTTCACCCTCGAGCCCGGCAAGCTGCTGGTCTTCCAGCTCGACACCCCGAGCGCCAACTTCAAGGAAGTCCGCCCCCTCTACGAGCTCATCTGCGCCCGCGCCGAGTTCCGCGACCGCGTCTCGCTCAACGCCGAGCGCCACCTGGGCGTGAGCGCCGGAGAGAAGTTCCTCGCCCAGGTTGCCGACGCCGATATCGAGGCCGCGACCTTCCGCGACGCCGAGTTCTACCGCCTCTACCGGCCCAAGCTCTCCGGCGGCGAGGCCGAGGAGGTCGGCTGGCAGCGCGTCGAGCTGCGCAAGGGGCAGCGCGGCGAGCTCAGCCCCTCCACGCCCCGCGACCGCTGGACGCCCGCCGAGCGCGAGTTCGGCACCGTCGCCGTCGTCGAGTCGCGCGCCATCGTGCTCAGCACCCAGGTCGACTCGCGCGCGGTCTACTTCCTCGCCCGCGACCGCCGCTCCGAGCTCTGGTCCGTCGTCAACGAGCTGACGCTCCAGGAGCGCGGCGAGAGCCGCAAGCTCCGCACCACCGCCACCCTCATCCGCGATGGCAACCGCATCACCGTCACCACCGACAAGCCCGGGCAGCCCCAGAACAAGCTCGACTGGTCCGTCGACCGCGGCTGGCTCTCCGGCGTCGAGCGCCTGGCCCTCCCGCGCCTCGTCGCCGCCAAAACCCCCGCCGACGCCGCCGCCGCCTTCGACTTCCAGTTCTACACCTACGACCCCACCCTCGAGCGCGTCGCCCTCCGCCGCGACGAGTTTGTCAAAGAAGGCTCCGGATCCTCCGCCACCTGGACCCACACCGGCCGCGTCAGCGAGACCCGCGAGGCCACCGTCACCAACCTCGACGCAGCAGGCAAAATCGTCAGACGCAAAATGCCCGGCGGCGAGATCCTCGAGCCCATCGATCAGGACGCCCTCCAGCGCCTCTGGGCCCATCGCAAGCCCCCCGCCGCGGCCGCCCCCGCCCCCCGCCGCAGGCACGCCCCAGCAGGCCGCTCCGTCCGCGCCGCCCGTACCCCTGCCGCAGTGGTTCGTCGACATCGACGTCAACAAGAAGGGCGAGGTCACGCGCGCGGAGTTCCTCAAGTACCGCATGAAGTCGTTCGAGGATCTCGACGCCAACAAGGACGGCAAGCTCACGGTCGACGAATTCATCAAGGTCGTCGAGCCGCCGCTGGCGCCCGACTCGCCCAACCTGCCTCCGATCGAGGAGCGCAGGGCGCGGGCCCGCGTCGAGTTCCAGAACCTCGACACCAATCGCGACGGCTTCGTCGAGCGTGCCGAGGCCGAGGCGATCGTCCATTCGGAGTTCAACAACTACGACACCGACCGCGACAACAAGGTCACCGAGCCGGAGGTTCGTCTGATCATACAGCGTTCGTTGCAGCGCGAGGCGGCCGCCCGCCAGGAAGCGGAGGCGCGCCGCCGCCAGGGCATGATGACCCTCAACGAATTCATCGACCAGCAGATGCGTCAGGCCGACGAGCTCGACAAGAACAAGGACACCAAGGTCAGCAGCCAGGAGTTTCTGGTGCAGGCCGGCCCGGCCGATGGGCCACAGACCAAGAACCTGCTTCCGTTCGACATCCGCAAGCAGCTCACGATGCGCAAGTTTGCGGAGATCGACGCCAACAAGGACAACCAGCTCGACCGCGTCGAGCTGACCGCCTATGCGCTGAAACTGTTCCTGGAGATGGACCTCAACAAGGACCGCTTCATCGGCGAGGACGAGTTCAAGAAGGCGCAGGAAGCGGAGACGGCCAAGGTCCGCGCGCTCATCCAGACACTGCAGCCGGCGCAGGCGCCGCAGCCCGCCCAGCCGCGCCCGGCCCAGCCGCAGCCGCGCGGCGGACAGCCCGCGCCCGCGCCACAGCAGGCGCCCGGCGGCCTCGCTCCGGGCCTGCCGCAGGGCACGCGTTGACTTCAGGAACCTGAGGACGGAGAAGGCGGGGCCGCGTCCTCGCCTCCTCTATTCGACGGTGACGCTCTTGGCGAGGTTGCGCGGCTGGTCGATGTCGGTGCCCTTGGCCAGCGCCGTGTAGTAGGCGAGGAGCTGGACGGCCACGGTGTAGAGGATCGGCGCCACGACGGGGTCGATGTCGGGCAGCGCGATCGACGTCTCGGCCTTGGCGCCGAGCCGGGCCACGCCGGCCTTGTCGCTCAATAGCACCAGCTTTCCGCCGCGTGCCCTCACCTGCTCGAAGTTCGAGGCGATCTTGTCGAAGATCGCGTCGGTCGGGGCGACGACGACCACTGGCACGGCATCGTCGATCAGCGCGATGGGACCATGCTTCATCTCGCCGCCGGCGTAGCCCTCGGCGTGAATGTAGGAAAGCTCCTTGAGCTTGAGCGCGCCCTCGAGCGCCACCGGATAAGAAGCGCCACGGCCGAGATAGAGCACGTCGCGCGCGCCGGCGAGCGTGTTCTCGGCGATGCGGCGGTAGTCCTCTTCCATGTTGAGCGTCTCGTTGATGCGGGCCGGCAGCTCGATCATCGCGAGCGCCAGCCGCTCCTCGTCGGCCCGCGACAGCGTCCCGCGCGCCAGGCCGGCCGAGATGGCGGCCGCCAGGAGGACCACAAGCTGCGTCGTGAAGGCCTTGGTCGAGGCGACGCCGATCTCGGGCCCCGCCCGGGTCAGCAGTACGGCGTTCGAAAGCCGCGCGATCGCGCTCTCCGGCACGTTGACGACCGAGAGCAGCGTCTGCTTCTGGTTCTTGGCGTAGCGTAGCGCCTCCAGCGTATCGACCGTCTCGCCCGACTGCGAGACCGCGATGCACACGCCGCCTTCGGGCAGCGGCGGCTCGCGGTAGCGGAACTCCGAGGCGACCTCGATCTCGACCGGCAGGCGCGCCAGCTTCTCGAACCAGTACTTGGCGACCATGCAGGCGTAGAACGCCGTACCGCACGCCGTCATGGTCACGCGGCTCACCTTCGACCAGTCGACCGGCATCGCCGGCATCCGCACCGACCGCGTCGCCGGGTCGAGGTAGGAATGCAGCGTGTCGCCGATCACCGCGGGCTGCTCGTGAATCTCCTTCAGCATGAAATGCTGATGGTTGCCCTTGCCCATCAGGGCGCCGCTCAACCCACTCTTCTTGATCGGCCGCTCGACCGGCTTGGTGCCCTGATAGACCGCGCAGCCGTCGGCCTTGAGCACCGCCCAGTCGTCGTCCTCGAGATAGCTGACACGACTGGTGAAGGGCGCAAGCGCCAGCGCATCGGTGCCGATGTACATCTCGCCGTCGCCGTAGCCCACCGCCAGCGAGCTGCCGCGGCGCGCGCCGATCAGTAGGTCGTGGCGGCCGCCGAACAACGCGACCAGCGCGAAGGCGCCGCGCAACCGGTCCATCGCCTTGGCTATCGCCTCCTCGGGCGACATCTGCCGCTCGAGGTACGAGGTCAGGAGCTGCGCCACCACCTCGGTGTCGGTGTCGCTGTCGAAGCGGCGGCCTTCGGCCGTCAGCTCGTCCTTCAGCTCCTGGAAATTTTCGATGATGCCGTTGTGCACGATCGCCACCCTGTCGGTGGCGATCGGGTGGGCGTTGCGCTCCGACGGCTTGCCGTGGGTGGCCCAGCGCGTGTGACCGATGCCGATGATGCCGGGCAGCGGCGCCTGGGCGAGCCGCGCCTCGAGGTTGACCAGCTTGCCCTCGGCGCGGCGACGCTCGATGTGGCCGTTCACCAGGGTGGCGACGCCGGACGAATCGTAGCCGCGATACTCGAGCCGCTTCAGCGCGTCGACCAGCAGGGGCGTGACGGGCGCTTTGCCGATGATGCCGATGATGCCGCACATGGGAGAGGATCTCTGGCGGGGGCTATTTCTTCTTGGCCCGCTTGGCTGCCGCCGCGCGGGCCTTCAGTTTCGCACGAAGGGCGGCTGCCCGCCCCTTCTTTGTAACCTGGCGCGCCCGCCCGAAAGCCACGCCACCGGCCGGCACATCGTCTGTAATCACGCTGCCGGCCGTGACGTTGGCGCCCTTCCCGACCTTGACCGGCGCAACCAGCGAGCTGTTGGAGCCGATGAACACATCGTCGGCCACCACGGTCCGCCACTTGCCGAAGCCGTCGTAATTCACGGCGATGGTGCCGGCGCCGATGTTGCTCCCGGCTCCGATGTCGGCGTCGCCGAGATAGGCCAGGTGATTGGCCTTGGCGCCCCGGCCGATCCGCGTGGCCTTGAGCTCGACGAAGTTGCCGATATGCACGTCGTCCGCGACCTCGGATCCGGGCCGGATGCGGGCGAATGGGCCGACGATCGCGCCCTTCCCGATCCGCGCGCCCTCGATGTCGCAGAACGCCTTGATCTCCACGTTCGACGCCACGGTGACGCCGGGACCGAACCGCACGTTGGGGCCGATCGTGACGTCGTTGGCGAGCTTCGTGTCGGCCGACAGCCACACCGTCTCGGGATCGGCCATGGTGACGCCGCCTGCCATCGCCGCCGTGCGCAGCCGCTGCTGCAAGGCGCGCTCCGCCGCCGCGAGCTCGGCGCGCGAGTTGATGCCCTGGAACTCCGCCTCCGGCCCTTCGACCGCGATCGCTTTGTGGCCTGCGGCGCGCGCGATGGCCACCGCGTCGGTGAGGTAGAACTCGCGCTTTGCGTTGTCGTTCTTGATGGCGCCCAGCAACGTGCCGATCAACCTGCCGTCGATGCACATCACACCGGCGTTGGAGAAGTTGATCGCCTGTTCGATCTCGTTGGCGTCTCTGCTCTCGACGATCCGTTCCAGCACGCCATGCTGCACGATCAGCCGGCCGTAGGGAGTCGGATCCTCGGCGACGAACCCCAGCACGCCGACCGCGGCCTTCTCGCGAGCGCAGGCCGCGACCAGACGCTTCAGCGTCTCGGTCGTCACCAGCGGCGCGTCGCCGAACACCACCAGCACCGGGCCGGCATGGCCTTTGAGCGAGCCGAGGGCGGCCCTGGCGGCATGGCCGGTGCCCAGCGGCTTGGACTGGACGACGGTCGGATGCGGCGCGAAGGCCTGGGCCACGTCTTTGGCACCAGGCGCGATCACGCCCACGATCTTCGCAGGCTTCAGCGCCTCGGCATTCGCCAGCACGTGGTGCACCATCGGCCGGTTGGCCAAGGGATGCAGGACCTTCGGGAGAGCCGATTTCATACGGGTACCGGTACCGGCTGCCAGCACGACCACGGCGACAGGCTGCTTCATGTCCGTCGGATGCCACGGGGCTGGCGGACGGGCAAGGCGGATATGCTAGAGAACCTTGCATGCACCCCAACGCCGACAACCTGATCGCCACCCGCTTCGACACCGTCGTCTACGACCTCGACGGCACCCTGATCGACAGCGCCAAGGACATGCAACTCGCCGTCAGCAACGTGCTGGCCGACCATGGCCTGCCGGCCGTCACCGAGGACGATCTGCGCGATTTCATGGGCCAGGGCAGCAAGGTCACCATGGGCAAGGCCTTCTCGAAGTACGGTCGGGCGCTCGACGACGCGACCCTCTCGGCCGTCACGGCCGAGTTCGTGCGCTACTACGAGGCCGACCCGATCAGCCACACTACCGCCTTCGCGGGCGTCCCCGAGGTCGTCGCGCGCCTCGACCGGCTCGGCGTCAAGCAGGGCGTGGGCACCAACAAGTTCGAGAAGCCCTCGCGCATCATCCTGGAGCCCCTGAAGCTGATGCCGCCGATCATTGACGTGGCCGGCGCCGACAGCTTCCCTGTCCGCAAGCCCGACCCGCGCCACATCCTGATGCTGATCGAGCGCATGGGCGGCGACCCCCGCCGCGCCGTGATGATCGGCGATTCGACGCACGACGCCGAGGCCGCGCGCGGCGCCGGCATCCCCTCGGTCCTGGTGAGCTGGGGCTACACCGCCCGGCCCGCTCGCGAGCTGGGAGCCGACGCCGTGATCGACCGCTTCGACGCGCTGCCCGCAACGCTGGAAAAGCTCGCCGCGACAGGGCGTTGACGGCTTCGCTGCAAGGTCCTATACGCGCCCCTTCCGGGCGCTTAGCTCAGCGGGAGAGCACACCCTTCACACGGGTGGGGTCGTAGGTTCAATCCCTACAGCGCCCACCATCTACCCTCCGGAACTGCCTGCAGGTCGAATCTGCCGGAGATAGACCCAGGCGAGCACGCCGGACGCGGTCTTGACCTGTGAACGAGAGTAGTTGGGCGGTTCATGCGCATCGGCCGCCGCGAGATCGGCTTCCGTCACCTCGAACACCATACCGCTCACGCGCTCGTTCGTGTCGCTGGAAGGCTGCACGAAAGGCTCTCGGCGATAACCGACGAGCGCGTCCGGCTTTCCCGAGAGCCGGTGCCCGAAGACCTGCTCCTGAACCGCGTCCTGCTGGAAGTCGCCGCAGGCGAACAGAAACTGTCGGGTGCCACTCATACCGCTCCCAGCCCCATCCCGCCGTCGACGCGCAGGATCTCGCCGGTCACGAATGCGGCTTCGTCCGAGGCGAGATAGAGCGCCGCGTAGGCCGTGTCCCAGCCTGTGCCCATCTTGCCCCTGCGCGGTACGCGCGCATCGCGTTCGGCGCGGACCTCCGCCGTACTGCGACCCGTCGCCTGCGCGATCCCGCTGACGGCCATCGGCGTGTCCATGAACCCCATCATGATGCCGTTGCACCGGATGCCGCGGCGCGCGTTGGACTGCGCCACGCTCGTCGTCAGGCGGTTCACCGCTGCCTTCGAAACCTCGTAGGCCATCTGGGTCGCACCGCTCAGCGCCGCCAGCGAGGGGATGTTGACGATGGCGCCGCCCCCCCTATCTCGCATCGCCCGGCT
>JACVCL010000197.1 GCA_016742075.1 Phycisphaerales bacterium | reverse complement strand
GCATGGCCCGGTTCTGCAACCAACTGGCCCCCCCACCGTGGCGGCCAGTTGGGTGCAGAACCGGGCCATGCTCGCCGGGTCGAGCCAGGCGTGGGCGTCGCCGCCGCTGTGGCCCTCGCAGGCCGAGTGATCGTGTCCGTCATCGTGCGAGTGGCCCGGGTGCTCGGTGGCCCCGTCGGCCTCGACGAACTCCATCACACGCCTCGACGCGTTCGGGCGCGACTTCAGCGCCGCGGCCACCCGCCCGTCGAGCCCCCCGCCGGCCAGAAGCACGATGTCGGCCGACGCCAGCAACTCGATCTGGCGAGGGGTCAACTCGACCGCGTCGCACGAGCCGCCGGGCGGCAGCAGCGTCTCGACCCGTGCCGAGGGTCCAAGCACCGAGCGGGCCGCCCAGGCCAGCGGCGGCACGGTCACCACCACCCGCCAAGCGCGTTCGGCCGCGACCGGCGCCGCGTCAGACGGCTTGGCATGCCCGACGCTCCAGGCGGGAGCGCCAGAGGCGGCGACGGCCAAGGCGGTGAACACCAGAACTCGGCGGTGAAAACGCGGACCGGTCGACATGCCCCCACTCTAGGCTTGATGCCACAGAGTTGCAAAGATGCCGCGTTGCCCCCCTCGGCGGGCGGGAAATCGACGGTCGGTTCGGCTATGCTGCCTTCCCGCGCCCTTCCCTAGGGGCGCGGCACATCTTGGGGCAGTAGCTCAATTGGCAGAGCGCCTCGGTCGCATCGAGGAGGTTGTGAGTTCGAATCTCATCTGCTCCATTGCTCGGTGATTTCGGTCGGGTTTGGGAATCTGGGGGGTTGAGGGCCACAACGAAGCGTCTTGGCCACCCCGCTCGGAAGAGCGGCTGACCGACCGCCGCGCGGCCTTCTGGCCCCGGCTTCCGGCCCCGGCCGCCGGGCCGGTTGGGCTGTCCGGCCCCCCACTACACTCGCCGCGTGCCCTCCGACCCGCGACAAACTCCGGCGATGCGCCAGTACTTCGCGTTCAAGCAGCGGCACCCCGACTGCCTGCTGCTGTTCCGGATGGGCGACTTCTACGAGCTCTTCGACGACGACGCCGTCCGGGCCCACAAGCTGCTGGGCATCACGCTCACGCAGCGCACCGAAGGCGTCCCGATGGCGGGGGTGCCGTTCCACTCGGTCGAGGGCTACCTGCGGCGGCTCGTCAGCCAGGGCGTGCGGGTGGCTGTCTGCGACCAGATCCAGGACCCCAAGGAGGCCAAGGGGGTGGTCGAGCGGGCGGTGACCCGCGTCATCACGCCGGGCACGCTGGTCGATGAGTCGCTGCTGGGCGAGGCGGCCAACAACCTCGCGGCGGTGGCGTTCCTCGGCGCCGGCGACGACCCCGCCGGCCCGGCCTCCGCGGCCATCGTCGAGGTGTCGACCGGCGCCTTCAGCGTGCTCTCGTGCTCCGCCGCGGACCTGCTCGACGAACTGGCCCGCCGGCGGCCATCCGAACTGCTCTACGCCGAGACGGCCGACGGGCGCCCGCCGGCCCGCGTGCAGCGGCTGCTCTCGGGTCTGGGCGCGTCGGGGACGGCCCGCCCCGCGTGGCACTTCCGCGCCGCCGAGGCGGCCGAGGCCCTGAAGAAGCACTACGGCGTGGCGACGCTCGCCGGCTTCGGCCTGGCCGACGACGACCCGACCCTTCCCGCGGCGGGCGCGGTGCTGCGGTACCTGCAGGAGACGCAGGCGCTCGCCGGCGATGAGGGCTCGGCCGCGGCCACGCCGACCAGCGACGGCTTTTCGTCGGGGTCGGCGGGCGCGTTCGTGCCGCGCCAGCGCTCACTGGCCCACCTGGCTCCGCCCCGGCGCGACGACCCGGCCCGATTCCTGCGTCTCGACGCCGTGTCGCTGCGGGCGCTGGAGGTGGAGCGCACCCTGCGCGGTGCCGCGGGCTCGCGCGGCGGCGAAGACGGCTCGGCCGACGGCTCGCTGCTCTCGCTGTTCCTGCGGACGTCTGGCTCGTTCAAGGGCTGCCGCACCCCCATGGGCCGACGGCTGGTGCGCGAGTGGCTTTGCCGCCCGGCCAGCGACCGCTCGGTCATCGAGTCCCGGCAGGCCTGCGTCGCCGTGCTGGTCGATGATCCCCGCTCGGCCGCGGCCCTCGGCGAGGCGCTGGCCGGCGTGCAGGACGTGGCGCGCATCACCGCCCGCGCCGGCCTGGGCCGGGCGACGCCCCGCGATCTCGCGGCGCTCGCCGCGTCGCTGGCCCGCGTCGACCGCCTGGCCGCCGCGATCGCCGAAGCGCCCGCCTTCGGCGCGCACCACCGCGAGCTCGTCCGCCTCAGCGGGGCCCTCTCGCCGGTGGCGGGCGAGATCGCCCGCCTGTGCGTCGACGATCCGCCGGCCCACCTGCGCGAGGGCGGGCTCATCCGCGACGGCGTGGACCCGCTGCTCGACGAAGCCCGCCTGCTCCAGAAAGACTCGGCCGCCTGGCTGGCCCAGTACCAGGCCCGGCTGATCCAGGAGTTCGACCTTCCCTCGCTGAAAGTCGGGTTCAACAAGATCTTCGGCTACTACATCGAGCTGCCGGCGGCCCAGTCGCGCCGGGCCCCGGATGTCTTCAGCCGCAAGCAGACCCTCAAGAACGCCGAGCGATACATCACCCCCGAGCTCAAGGCCTACGAGGACAAGGTGCTCACCGCAGGCGAGCGGGCCATCCGGCGCGAGGGCGAGATGTTCCAGCACCTCTGCGGGCTCGTGACCGCGGCGGCCGGCGACGCCGCCCGCTTCGCCGAGACCGTCGCCGAGCTCGACGTGCTGGCCTGCTTCGCCGCCCGCGCGGTGCACCGCCGCTGGACGCGCCCCGCGATCGCCGACGACACGCGCCTGGAGATCGCCGAGGGCCGCCACCCGGTGCTCGAGGAGACCCTCGGACCCGACTTCGTGCCCAACGACCTGCGCCTGGGCGCCGCGGCCGACCCCGGCGGAGAAGGGCCCGCCACGCTGGCGCTGATCACCGGCCCCAACATGGCCGGCAAGTCCACGTATATCCGGCAGGTCGCGCTCATCGCGCTGCTGGCGCACACCGGCAGCTTCGTGCCCGCGGCCTCGGCCACCATCGGCCTGCTCGACCGCATCTTCACCCGCGTGGGGGCCGACGACGCCCTGCACGCCGGCCAGTCGACCTTCATGGTCGAGATGGTCGAGACCGCCAACATCCTCCACCACGCCACCGGACGCTCGCTCGTGATCCTCGACGAGATCGGTCGCGGCACCAGCACCCTCGACGGCCTGAGCCTCGCCTGGGCGGTGGCCGAGTTTCTCGCCGGCGACGATGACGCCCCACCCGACCCTCCCCCGTCACCATCCACCAACGCAACTTCCGCCGGCCGGCCGCTCACGCTCTTCGCCACCCACTACCACGAGCTGACCGACCTCGCCGAGCGTCTGCCCGGACGGGTGAAGAACCTGCACGTGTCGGTGCGCGAGTGGGGCGAGGAAATCGTCTTCCTGCACCGGATCCTGCCCGGCCGGGCCTCGCGCAGCTACGGGATCCACGTCGCGAAGCTCGCCGGCCTGCCGGCCGAGGTCGTCCGCCGCGCCGGCGAGGTGCTGGATTCGATCAGCGTGACCCATTCCGGGGCCGGGGACCCGTCAGGCGACACCGGGGGCGGATCTCGGGGCGGTTCCGGGGGCGGTTCCGGGGGCGGGGCCGGGGGAGCCGCGGCCTCGGACCGCGGCCGCGCCGGAGCACCCGGGTCGCGCATCGCCGCGCGGCGCCACGGGGCTCAGATGGCGCTGTTTACCGAGGTTCTGCCGCACCCGACCATCGAGGGGCGCCAACGGCTGGACATGGACCGCCTCACGCCCATCCAGGGGTTTGA
>JACVCL010000196.1 GCA_016742075.1 Phycisphaerales bacterium | reverse complement strand
CCCCACCACCGCCCCCGCCGCCGAGCCCCCCACCACCGCCCCCGCGGCCCCCACCCACATCCGCGTCCCCCCCGCCACCTCCCCACCCACCTCAGCCCATCGCCCCTCGTCCCGGCGGCGCTGCGCGATAAACTCCCCGGATGCAGCCGACCGACACGCAGCCCACCACCGAGGCCGAGGCCCACGCCGAGCCTGAACAGGCGTCCTCCGCCCCCCTTCGCGACGAGCCCTTCACCGCCGAGGAGATCCCCGCGGCGGTCGAGGCGGTGCTGCTGGCCATGGACAAACCCATCGGCGCCGCGCTGATCGCCCAGGCCGTCGGGCTGGCCGACGCCGGCGCGGCCAAGGCCGTGAAGGCGGCGGTCGAGGCGCTCAACACCTCGTACGACGCCGGCGGCCGCAGTTTCCGCATCGAGCAGGTGTCGGGCGGCTACCGCATCATGACCCGGGCCCGCTTCGCCCCGGCTGTCGCCGCGGTACGCGGCCTGCGCGAAACGCACCGCCTCTCCCGCGCCGCGGTCGAGACGCTCGCGATCATCGCCTACCGGCAGCCCATCACCCGCGTCACGATCGAGGCCATCCGCGGCGTGGCCTGCGGCGAGGTGCTGCGGACCCTGCTCGAGAAGCGCCTGATCGACATCGCCGGGCGCGCTGAGGAGCTCGGGCGGCCGATGCTCTACGGCACCTCCAAGCGGTTCCTCGAGATCTTCGGCCTCGCCTCCCTGAAAGACCTGCCCGCCGTTGGCGAGGTGTTCCCGGGGCTCGAGGTCGAGCGGAAAGACCTGCTCTCGGCCCCCCGTCCCTCGAGCGAGCAGCCCGCCGAGGGCGCTGCCGGCGGGGGTGACCAGTGACCGCCCGGCCCCGCGCGGGGGCCCTGGCCGCCGCGGCGTGCGCGGCGCTGGCCGGGTGCGGCTCGCCCACCATCACCGGGCGGGTGATCGACGGCCCCCAGCCCTACGCCATGCTCGTCGACCCCGACGACCCGCGCCTGCAGGAGGCCGGCGTCGGCGAGGCCACCGTGCACCTCGTGCTCGACCCCAACTGGGACCGCAAGACCCGCTGGCTCGATCGCGCCCGCACCGACGCCGACGGCCGCTTCGTCATCGAGGTGCCCCGGGCTTTCCCCAAGTTCATGGGCGATCAGTTCGGCCTGCAGGCCGCGGCCGAGGGGTACGTCGGCGCCGAGTGGTACGGCCCGATGCCCCCCGATCACAAGGTCCTGCTCATGGTCGTCACGCCGCGGCCGCAGTGAGGCGGGCGGCCCGGCCCGCATCGGCAATTTCGGCCGCCCCTCACCGCCCCCCCGCTTCCCAATCCCGCCCCGGTCCCAGCGCCCCCGGAGCCATCGCGCGAACCCGCTGGCCCCCCGGCCGCTACGGATAATCGACGCCGGACCACGCCCCACCCGCGGGGCCGACTGGGCGGGGCCCGCCCCGCGAGCCGATGGGTTATGGTGATTTTCGGCCTCATCGCCGACCTCTTGCGAGACCTTTCCCGATGCGACTTCGAATCCTGGCGGCAGCGGCGTTGGCGGCGTGCCTGGGCGTGATGCTGGGCGGCTGCGGCAGCAGCCGAACCTTCACCTATCGCCTCGACATGCCCCGCGCCGCCGACGGCGGTCCCGGCCTGCTGGCCGTGGACGTCGAGAACTTCAACGGCACGGTCGAGCTCCGCGCCGGCGACCGCTGGAAGGACATCCGCGTCGACGGCCGCGTCGAGGTCGATCACGAGATCCCCGGCCCGGTCTCGGCGGGCTACTTCGACAGCGTCGCGGTCTCGGCCGCCCTCGAGGGCCCGGCCGAGATGAGCGTGCTCCGCGTCCGCAGCACCTCTCCGAAGTTCAGCCGCGAGCGCAGCGACCACCGCGTGAAACTCACCATCACCCTCCCCAGCGCCGAGGGCGTGCGCATCGACAACTGGGGCGGGCTGGTGCTGGTGGTCAACACCTCGGGCGCCACCCAGATCGCCAACCGCCTCGGCGCCGTCGAACTCCGCACGAACCACGCGATGACCGAGCCCGTCACCATCACCACCAGCGAGGGCTCGATCTACTACCAGGTGCCCGAGGGCTCCACCGGCGTCATCGACTTCGAGACCCTCAACGGCTCGGCCTACATCAAGGACCGCAAGGGCGGCACCGACCGCACCTACAGCACCCAGCGCGTCGTGCAGACCGTGCTCAACAACGGCGACAACCCCGTCGTGTGCCGCACGAACAACGGCTACATCCGCGCCTGGGTGATGGACGACCCCGTGGCCTTCACGCGCTCGGTCCGCGAGCCCCCCGTCGACCCGCGCGAGTGGATCTTCCCGCAGGGCTCTCAGCGCTTCAAGCGGAACCTGCCGGACGACGCTCCACCAGACTCAACTGGTACCCGTTCGGTTCCACTATGGTGACCGACGGAGGCGGCCCCTCCGACGACGACACCACCGTCACCCCTTCCAGCCGGCCACGCATCGCCGCCAGGCTGCCCACCGCCAGCGCCACCCGCCGGAGCGAGCCCGGCGTGCTCCCCTTCACCGGCCGCGGCGTGCACCGCTGGAACACCACCGCCATCTCGGGGAACAGCGGGCTCTCCGCCGTGCGCACCTCGTTCGGCAGGCCCGGACGCTCCCGCCGCACCGAGCGGTAACCCAGCACGCGCGACCAGAACTCCTCGGTGGCGTCGAGGTCCGCGGCGTCGAGCACGAGCGTGACGGTCGGGGCGTGGGGGTCCGGCATGGCTCGCGATGAGTGTACCGCCCGCTCATGGCCCCCGGAACACGGGCGACCGGTCCCGCCCCGGTCTGTCCCGGAACTTCCGGGCACTTCGGGGGACTTCCGGGGACTTCCCGGTGCTTCCGGGGATTTACGGGGACTTCCGGGGGTGTTCAGGCCGCCTGACCCAGCCGCGACATCTGGTCGCGCTGCACCAGGGCCACGAACCGCGAGAGCTGCTCGACCACGAACTTCTGGTGCCCCGGGTTGTGCCCGAACTCGAAGGCCAGGCCGGCGTACACCGCCTGCGTCGAGTCGATGTGCGTGTGCTTCAGCCGCGCCGACACCGCCAGCGGGCGGGCCAGGTGCGGCGGCAGGCTGATCCGCAGCCAGAAGTCGGGGCGCGACTCCAGCGCCGAGCGGTCCTCCGGCGGCACCATCAGCCCCGCACCGCCGCCGCCGATGTTCATGAGCGTCGCCGTGAACTTCGGGCCCACCGTCGGCAGCACCGCCGCGTCATCAGACCGGGCGCCCAGCAGGCCCGCCTCGGCCGGCGGCACGCCGTCGGCCGCCTCCTGCAGCTCCAGACGGTTGGCCGTCTCGGCCACCACCACCGAGGCCGGGTCGATCAGCGGGTACACGTCCACGCTCGGCATCACCAGCCCCACCGTGCTCACGCGGTAGAAGTTGCGGCGCTGGCAGCGCTCCACGTGCTCGGGCATCGCCAGCCGCAGCAGCCGCGTCTCACGGTCGCGGCCGGCCAGGCGCGTCTTGCCCAGCAGCCGCGTGCGGAACATCCAGCGGTTCTGGCCCAGCGTGATCACCGCCGCCAGCTCCAGCCCGTCGGCCAGCTCGAAGGTCCGGCCCAGGGCCATCGGCTCCTCGACGTGGATCTCGCTCTCGCCCACGTGCGCCACCCGCACGCGCCAGATCAGGCTCGGCGCTGCCCCCTCGCCCGCCCCCGCCGGCGGCGGCACCGTGATCTCCAGCGCGCCGCCGCGCTCGCGGATCGACTCCAAGGTCCGACGCCAGTTCTCGGTTCGCGATCGTGAAGCAGGCACGCTCGGCCTCCGGGGTCACGCCACGCGCGGCCCCCGACGGTCTTCGGCGGGGCCCGGCGGCGGCGCATCACCCATCGATCGGCCCGCCCGCCCGCGCGGTCCGGCCCCTGCGCGCGGCCGCGCGGCCCGCGTCGCGGGGGTGTGGCGCACGGGCCTGCCG
>JACVCL010000195.1:516-3945 GCA_016742075.1 Phycisphaerales bacterium | reverse complement strand
CCCTCACCCCCCGGCCCCGCCCCGCCGGCCGCCGGTCGCCGCCAGCCGGGCCGAGACCGCCCCCAGAAGCGACCGGGCCTCATCCATTTCCGCCGTGCCCAGCGCCGTGCGCCCGAACCGCAGCCGGTAGAACAGGTCCGACAGGCGCCCCGCCGCGCGGGCCAGCTCGGCGTCGCGCCCCGCCAGCCGCCGCGCGTGCGTGAGCGGCGGAAGACCCTCGGGCTTGCCGGCCCCGGCCCGCTCCAGCCGCTCGAGCATCTCGGCGTAGAACCCCACCTGCTCCGCCAGCGCCGGCTCGAGCGCCGGGCCCGCCGCCGCCGCCGCCCGGCGCCGGCGGCGCCGCCACGTCCACAGCGGCGCCAGCAGCACCCGGCCGCCGAACACCGCCCCCGCCACCGCGACGAACACCAGCAGCACCGTGGCCCCGAAGCGCAGAATCGCGTCGATCGCCGTCCCCGACCGGCCCAGCCCCAGCCGCGCCGCCAGGCCGCGCAGGTCGCGCAGCCACGCGCTCTCGCGGCGGTCGTCGATGCCCAGCATCCGAACCTGCCGCGACTGGTCGTACGCCACCACGTTGGTGATCCACGCCAGCTCCATGCTGTCGAGCCAGTCGCGGATCGCCGCCGCCAGCCCCGTCGGCGGCTGCCGCGCCTCGCGCACCGCCCCCTCCGGCGAGGGGTCGAACACCTTCCACCGCCCCGGCCGCACCTCCACCTCCACCCACGCGTGCGCGCTCGACTGCCGCACGATGTACTTCCGCTCGCGCGCGTCGTAGTCCGACGCCACGTAGCCCGTGATCATCCGCACGTTCAGGCCCGCCGCCTGGCCCAGCGCCGCCATCGCCGACGCGAAGTACTCGCAGTGGCCCCGCCGCGTCCGGAACAGGAACGCCGCGATCGGGTCGGCCGACCACGCCGGGTCCATCCCCTCGGGGGCCGGGAAGTCGGCCTTGTCGGGCAGGTTCAGCGTGTACTGGCACGTCGAGACCAGGTACCGCTGGAAGGCCGAGGCCGCCCGCTCGTCGAGCTCGGGCACGATCTGCGCCGCCCGGTCGCGCTCGATGTCGCTGTCTCTCAGAATCCGCGCCGCCAGCTCCCGGATCGGGCCCGACGAGAACGGGTCGCGCCCCTCACGCGCCGAGCGCATCCACGCCCGCCGCTCGCCCGCCGCCGCCGCCGCGGGCGGCAGGGGCGGCGCCCCGCCATCCTCCAGGTCCTCACGCCCCACCTCCGACACCACCACGTACTCGAGCGGCCCGAACCGGCGCACCAGCTTCAGCGTCCCGTCGTCGGGGCTCAGGATGTACCGCGACGGCTGGTCGAGCGGCACCGACGCCCACAGCCGCTCGGGCCGGTTGAGCGCAAAGAGATGGTCCGTGCGCTTGTCGCGCAGCGTGATCCGCTGCACCAGCCCCCGGCGCGACGCCATGAGCTCGGCCGCCGGCTCGATGATCGCCGTGTAACGCGGGTCGCCCGACTCGTGGTCCTCGGCGCGCGTCCACTGCCCACGCTTGCGGTCGTACACGTCCAGCACCGCCCCGCGCAGGTAGTGCGTCTTCTCGGGCAGCTCCAGCGGCCGGCCCGCGGCGAACACCTCCATCTCCAGCGCGATCGACGGCGACTCCGAGATGTTGCCCGCGACCCCCAGCTGGATGTTGTCGCGGAACCCCGTCTCGGCCGACACCCTCGGCGGCTGCCAGCGCCCGATCAACCCCCCGCCCAGCCCGCGCGGCATCGCGATGAACCCCCCCGCCGCGATCACCCCCATCAGCACCACCGACACCGCCGCCGTCACCCCCAGGTTCCGGAACAGCCCCGGGCTGCCCGCCGGCCGCTCCGCCGCCGTGCCGCGCCCGGCCCGCTCGGCCCCCAGCAGCAGCTGGTGCAGCGCCGTGGCCCACAGCAGCGCCGGCGCAAACAGCACCAGCAGCGCGCCGGTCTGCAGCGTCACGCTCGTCAGCACCGCCGCCACCGCCAGGCTCACGCACAGCAGCAAAGCCTGGCCCCGGTCGCGCGCCCCGCGAAGCTCCGCCAGCTTGATCAGCAGCAGCCACACCAGGTAACCGCCCAGCACGCCCACCAGCTGCTCGGCCGCCGCCCCCACCGCCGACGCCAGCATCGCCAGCGTCGCCGCCGCCAGCAGCACGTTGATCGCCCACCGCGGCACCGACAGCGTCCGCTCGCCCATCGGCCGGAACAGCCACCACGCCGCCAGCACCCCGGGAATCCCGAGAACCACCGCCGCCCCGCTCTGCTCCGCCGCCGCGAACAGCCCCACCGCCAGCAGCGATGCCAGGCACACCGCGTGATGGAAACGCCTCCGCAGCATCAGCCCGCCTCCGGCGCCGACAGCCCCGCCAGCTCGGCCGCCGTCAGCCGCGCCGACCGCGCCGGCGCCGAATCCTCCATCCCCGACCGCTGCAGCACCGCCACGCACGCGCAGCCCCGAGGCACCCGCGGCATCGCGCCGGGCGTCAGGCCGTCGAGGTCCACCCGCGCCAGCGCATCGAGCACCGCCGCCCGCTGCCGCGGCGACGCCGAGGGCGTGATCGCGATCCCCGCCGCCGGCGCCGCCAGACCCACGATCATCCCCTCGTCCAGCGCCCGCAGCGCCAGCGCCGCCGCCAGCGAGATGGCCGCCTCGGCCAGCGCCCGGTCCTCGCCGTCGGCCGGCCGCTCGAGCGCCAGCGTGATGAACATCCGCCGCGCCGCAGGGTCGGTCGTCTGCTTGGTCACCAGCGTCCCCGTGCGCGCCGTCGGCCGCCAGGCGATCAGCCGCGGGCTGTCGCCCGGCACGTACGGACGCAGCCCGTAGAACTCGTCGCTCCGACCCTGCCGCGGCGACTGCCCCGCCGTGTGCTCGCCGGCGCCGATCAGCGCCTCGAGCACCGCCCGACGCAGCCCCGGCGCCCGCGGCCGCACCAGCACCTCGCCCGCCTCGTCGAACTCCAGCGCCTTGCGCGCAATCCCGAACGGGAACGTGCTCGTCACCTCGATCCCCGTCAGCCGCCCCACACCCCGGGCCCGCGCCGGCACCACCGCCTCGGCCTGCACCGTCTGACGCCCCGCCACGTGCGCCACGAACGCAAAGCCCGCCTCGGCCACCCGCCACCACGCCGCTCCGGCCTTCCCCGACGCGCCGCGCCCCCGACGCCGCGAACGCCCCCGGCTCCCGGCCTCACCGATCACCAGACCGAACGCCGGAATCCAACGGTTCGTGTTCGTCACCGCGTAGCGGATCCGCAGCGTCCCCCCCCCCTCCCCCCCCCCCACCCCCCCCCCCCCCCCCCCCCCCCCCCCCCCCCACCCCCCCCCCACCACCCCCCCCCCCACCCCCCCCCCCACCGCCCCCCCCACCATCCCGAACAGCAGGCGGTTCTGGTTGTTGGTCGCCCCCCCGCCCCCCCCACCCCCGCCGCCGCGGAGACCA
>JACVCL010000195.1:0-506 GCA_016742075.1 Phycisphaerales bacterium | reverse complement strand
CCCCCGGCTCCCGCCCCCCCCCACCCCACACCCCAACCCCGAATCCCACCGGTTGGTGTCCGCCCCCCCGTAGCGGATCCGCAGCGCCCCCCCCCCCCCCCCCGGCGCCCCCGACACCCGCCGCACACGCACCCCCATCAGCATCGCGCCCGACACCAGCCCCGACACCAGCAACGCCGCCAACGCCGACCCGAACACGATGAACAGCAGGTTGTTCTGGCTGTTGATCGCCCCCACGCCCAGCATCACCGTCGCGCCGACGAACACCAAGCCCGGCCAGTGGGCCCGGTAGCCGCGACGCACACGCGGTGACGACTCGACCGTCATCGCCAGACTGTACGGAGGCCGCCGCGCACGGATGCGGCCCCACACCATGGCCCCAACCACGGCCGCCGGCCCCGCCCGCCCCGCGGGGTACCCTTGCCCCATGCGCAAGGCCCTGCTCATCGCGGCGTGGACGATCGCTCATGTGCTCGCCGTCCCCGCCGCCGCCCAGCCCCCCCACC
>JACVCL010000194.1 GCA_016742075.1 Phycisphaerales bacterium | reverse complement strand
GTGGGGGGGTCAGGCGTCGTCGCGTTCCAGGGCCTTAAGGATCGCGTGGCCCCCGAGCTTTTTCTTCTTCAGCCGCTCGATCACCAGCGGGGGGCACATCGAGGAGAGCACCGAGAGGTCCTTGCCCAGCGCGGTGATCTGCTTGATGAGCGTGCTGCTGGTGTACGCGAACGACTGGCCGGCGACCACGAAGGCCGTCTCGAGGCCCGCCACCTCGCGGTTGGTGACGGCCTGCTGCACCTCGTACTGCAGGTCGGAGAGATTGCGGATGCCGCGGAGCAGCACGGCCGCCCCCTCGGCCCGGGCGAAGTCGACGGTCAGGCCGTCGAAGCGGTGCACCTCGACGGGGGCGAGGCCGGGTTCATCACGGACGATCTCGGCCACCAGCCGGGTGAGCATGTCGATGCGCTCCTCGGCCGAGAAAAGCGTCTGCTTGGAGGGGTTGTAGCCGACACCCACAACGATGCGGTCGAAGAGCCGGCGGCCGCGCTTGATGACGTCGAGGTGGCCGTACGTAACGGGGTCGAACGACCCGGGGTACACCGCGACGTGGGGGGCCGATAAGGGCTTAGGGGCGGTGGCGGCGCGGTCGCGGGGTGCTCGGCGTCGGCGTGGGGGCATGGGGCGAGTCTAACGCCGGTGCGGGCCCGCCCGGGCCCCGGGGTCGGGCGGCCGGGTTGCCCCGGTTGCGGAGCCGTCACAGACGGGCCCGGGGGCCGGGCCGGCGCTCGCGGCCGCTGGCCCGGGGGGCGGGCAGATCAGACAGTTTGTGTGTTGAACGACCCTCCCTGGTTCGTCCGCGTCGGCGGTGCCTCCCCCGGCGCGGGCATTGGCGGGAATCCACGGCTCTTCATGGGGACCCCGGGGCAGCACCCCCCGGGGTCCTCGTTTTTTTGGTAATCCGGGCGGTGGGCCCTGCCGCCGCGTGATCGCCACCCGGGGCATCGTGTGAAGGGCGTGCAAGCGTTCGGGTATTTGTTGGCCGGGCATGGCCGAAACAGGTTGGGCGAGCCGATGCGCCGGCTAACATTGCGAGCCGTCGGGAAAGAGTCGTTCTGCGCCGGTTCCAGCGTTCCGGCCCCGGGGGCTTCCCCCATTGAGCGGTGGCCGGTGGGCGAGGGTTGGGGGTGCGGGGGGCGGCGGATGGAGTTCGCCGGGGCGGTCGGGCGCGGCGGCAGGAGGTGCGCGATGGGCCCATGGTCGTGGAACGCGGCGGGAGCGGCCGGTCGCTTGCCGGATCCGGCGCCCGATGCGGCGCGGGTCGGCGCTGAGTGGCGTCCGCTGGAGGGCCAGCCGGGGCTGACCCGGATGGACATGCACTGCCACTCGTACGCCAGCAGCGCGCCGCTGAACGCGGCGCTTGCGTGGCTGGATGCCCCCGAGTGCTACTCGCCCCCCGAGAAGGTGTACGAGCAGGCCCGCGCCCGGGGGATGGACTTCGTGACCATCACCGACCACGACTCGATCGCGGGGGTGATGGAACTGGTGGAGCGGGGCTTTGAGAACGTGATCGTGGGCGAGGAGGTGACGACGCACTTCCCCGAGGACCGCTGCATGCTGCACGTGCTGCTGTGGGGCCTGAGCCCCGAGCAGCACGAGGAGATCGGCCGTCTGGGGCTGCGCGACGACGTGTACCGGCTGGCGGACTGGCTGGCCGAGCGGAACCTGGCCCACGCGCTAGCGCACCCGGTGTACGTCCAGAACAACCGTCTGACGGCGTGGCACCTCGAGCGGTGCGCGCTGCTGTTCAAGGGCTGGGAGCTGCTGAACGGCGCGCACTCGGGGACGCACAAGCGGACGATCGAGCGGTACCTGGGGTCGCTGACGCCGGGGCGGGTGCAGACGCTCTCGCGGCTGCACGGCATCGCGCCGCGGTGGTCGCGGGTGTGGCACAAGGCGCTCACGGGCGGGTCGGACGATCACGGCCTGCTGAACATCGGGCGGACGTGGACGGGCGTGGCGGGGGAGGACGGCCGGAAGGTGACCGACGGCCGCGAGTTCCTGCGGCACGTGATGGCGGGCCGCTCGGCGGCGTCGGGGGACGCGGGGCACGCCTCGCTGCTGGCGCACCAGCTGGCGGTGGTGGGGGCCAACTACTACGCCGAGCGGGTCAACGAGCTGAACGACACGATGGGCCAGTACGTGGCCCACAAGCTGCTGCGGTTCCTGGGCGTGTCGGCGCCGAAGCCCGGCCGGGGCCGGCTGCTGTGGCACCAGGTGAAGCGGAAGCTGCTGCTGGGCAAGAGCAAGTCGCTGCCGGTGGTGTCGGCGCTGCGGTCGTGCATGGGCCCGGTGCTGGAGCGGTACCCGGAGCTGCGGGCCGGGCTCGACCCCTCGATGTGGGCGAAGGGCGCGCCGGTGTCGAACCACGAGCGGATGGCGCAGTTCAGCGATGAGCTGTGCGCGGCGCTCTCGGCGTTCATGGCCGACGGCGCGGTGCGGGCGCTGCGCGAGCGCGACCGGCTGGGCATCTTCGACCACCTCATCAGCTACGCGATCGTGCACCTGGCGCAGCTGCCGTACCTCATCAGCCTGTTCCACCAGAACAAAGAGCGCAACATGCTCGAAAAGCTGGAGCACGACACCTCGGCTCCGGGGTCGGGCGTCAGCGTGCTCGAACGGCCGATGCGGGTGTCGCTGTTCACCGACACGCTGGGCGATGTGAACGGTGTGTGCCGGTTCATCCAGAACGTGGCGCAGCAGGCCCGGGCGACGGGGCGCGACCTGCAGGTGGTGACCTCGACCGGCTTCGCCGTGCCGGAGGCCGAAAACATCTTCAACTTCCGGCCGCTGTTCGCCACGCGGATGCCCCGGTACGAGCAGCTGGAGATGGTGCTGCCGCCGCTGATGCAGATCCTGCGGCACCTCGACCGGCACCAGCCCGACGTCGTCCACATCTCGACGCCCGGGCCCGTGGGGCTCATCGGCTTCCTGGCGGCGAAGATGCTGCGCGTGCCGGTGCTGGGCGTCTACCACACCGACTTCCCGGCGTACATCGACCGGCTGTTCGACGACGACGGCCTGACGAAGGCCGCGACGTGGTACATGCGGACGTTTTACGCGCCGTTCACGAGCATCTTCACGCGGAGCGCCGACTACGCCGAGTCGCTGTCGCGCCTGGGGCTCAGCGGCGACCGGATCGTGCGGCTGATGCCGGGGCTGGAGACCGCGCAGTTCAACCGCTCGTTCCGCGACGAGCACCTCTGGCGGAGGGTCGCCGCGTCGGACCCGCGTCTGGCGGGGCTGTCGCGCCCGTCGGTGAAGGTGCTGTACGTCGGGCGGGTGAGCCCGGAGAAGAACTGCCCGCTCCTGTCGCAGATCTGGAAGACCGTCGCCCGCCGCTGCGCCGACCGCGGCCTCGACGCGCAGCTGGTGGTGGTGGGCGACGGGCCCTACCGCCCCGCGATGGAAGAGGCCCTGGCCGGGACCGGCGCGTACTTCCTGGGATTCCGGCACGGACGCGAGCTCTCGAGCCTGTACGCCACCAGCGACCTGTTCGTGTTCCCCAGCGTCACCGACACCTTGGGGCAGGTGGTGATGGAGAGCCAGTCGTCGGGGCTGCCGGTGCTCGTGACCGACGTGGGCGGGCCCAAGGAGGTCGTCGAGGACGGCCGCACGGGCTTCGTGCTGCCCGCCGACGACCCGGCGCAGTGGGCCCGGCGGATCGAGGAACTGGCCGCCAACCCGGGTCTGCGCCGCGAGATGGGGGACGCCGCGGCGAAGAGCATGGAGAAGTACGACCTCCGGCACAGCTTCGAGCACTTCTGGGAGGTGCACACGCAGGCGTGGCACCGGCACCTGGCCACGCTGGGGATCCGTCCCAAGGGCGGCGAGGCCCGCGGCTTGGCGGAAGTTCGCGGCGAGCCCGTGGGTGTCTGACGCGGTTCCGGCGCGCCCGGGGCGGGGAGGGGCCGGGGGAATTGCCGGGTGGCACGGGGCGGGCGTTGTCGGTCGTCGGAAA
>JACVCL010000193.1 GCA_016742075.1 Phycisphaerales bacterium | reverse complement strand
GGGCGGTGGGGGGGATCCGTCGGAGGTCCCGCTCCGCAAGCTCATTCCGAACCTGCTGACCTGCGTGGCGATGTGCTGCGGGCTGGCGGCGGTGCACTTTGCGATCCAGAAGGACTTCGACAAGGCGCTGACGGCTATTGCGCTCTCGGCGGTGTTCGACATGCTCGACGGGCGGGCCGCCCGGCTGCTGCGGGCCACCAGCGAGTTCGGCAGCGTGCTCGATTCGCTCTCGGACTTCCTGAGTTTCGGGGTGGCGCCGGCGGTGCTGCTGTACCAGTCGATCTTCGCCGCGGCCGACCTGCGGGTGCTGGGGCGCGACGCGAGCATCCTCGGGCTGCTGGCGATGATGGCCTACGTGCTGTGCGCGGGTCTGCGGCTGGCGCGGTTCACGGCCGCGGCCAAGACGCCCGAGAAGAAGGCCTGGCCGCTGGCGGGGTTCTTCATGGGCATGCCCACCCCGGCCGCGGCGGGGTGCGTGCTCATCCCGCTGCTGCTGAGCCAGTCGAAGATCATCGCGCAAGTGCGCGACGGCCCGCTCGAGCTCCCGGGGCTGGTGGTGCTGCTGAACACGCTGCTGATCGCCGGGATGATGATCGGGCGGCAGCCGATGTACTCGCTGAAGACCGTGCGGGTGAAGCGGTGGATGGCGGTGCCGCTGCTGGCGGGCGTGGCCCTGCTGGCCGTGGCCGCGGTGAGGGATCTGTGGCTGGCGGTGTCGCTGGCGTGCGGGGCCTACTTGGCGACGACCCCGGTGGCGTGGGCCCGATACCGGCGTCTGAGGAAGAAGGCCGAGGTCCAGGCTTGAAGGGCCGCGGCGGTGGGTGGGTGGGGGGGCCGGAAAGCGACACGCCCGAGGCGGGGCCTCGGGCGTGGCTTCAGGGGGCTTGAAGTGGAGCTGATCGGGCTCGAACCGACAACCTCATCCATGCCATGGATGCGCTCTCCCAATTGAGCTACAGCCCCAAATTGTGCCCGGCCGGGCTCCGGTGGGGGTCGCGGCGGCCGGGGAGGGAAGAGTAGTCGATCGCGGCGACGGGTCAAGGAAGGCCGGCGGGTTTCCCGGTCGGCCGCCTCGGGCCGCGGTACGGGGTGCGCCGGGCTGGGGAGAGGGGGGGTGTGGTAGGTTCGGCGGTATGGCGATCGGTCACTCGGCCCACCCCAACCTGATGGTCTTCGACCATCCCCTGATCCAGCACAAGCTCACGCAGATGCGGGCCAAGGGCACGGGGTTCGGCGAGTTCCGCGCCCTGATGGGCCAGATCGCCGGGCTGATGGTGTACGAGGTGACGCGCACGTTCCCGTGCGAGGCGGTGGTGGTCGATACGCCGGTGGAGCGGACCGAGGGTCGGCGGATCACGGCGAAGATCACGGTGGTGCCGGTGCTGCGGGCGGGGCTGGTGATGGCCGAGGGGGTGCTCGACGTGATGCCCGAGGCGCGGGTGGGGCACATAGGGCTGTTCCGCGACGAGAAGACGCTGCTGCCGACGCAGTACCTCAGCCGTCTGCCGACCGACCTGAAGGCCGGCCCGGTGGTGATGGTGGATCCGATGCTGGCGACGGGGGGATCGGCGTCGGCGGCGGTGGGAATGCTCAAGCGCGCCGGGGCCACGGACGTGCGGATGATCTGCCTGGTGGCGGCGCCGGAGGGCGTCGGCCGGATGGAGCGAGACCATCCGGAGGTGATGGTGTACGCCGCGGGGCTCGACCGGCGGCTGAACGAGCACGGGTTCATCGTGCCCGGCCTGGGCGATGCGGGCGACCGGCTGTTCGGCACGGGCTGAGGGCGCGGCCTAGCCTCGCCGCAGATCAGAGGAGACGACAGCGTTGCCGCCCCCACCGGGCACCAAGCCCCAGCCACCGACCGGGCGATCGGCCCCCGTGAAGGCCCCCGTGACGGCCCCCGCGAAGGCCCGCGTGACGGCCCCCGCGAAGGCCCGCGCAAAGGCCCCGGCGAAGTCGGCCAAGGCCGGCGGAACGCCGCGCCGCGCCAAGCGTCCGCCCGCCAAGCACGCCGAGCTGGCCGCGGCGCCGATGCCCAGGGCCGAGGGCGGGGTGATCGCCATCGCCGGCGAGGCCCGCGGGCCGGCCGAGTGCCGGGTGCACATCGGCGATTCGCGCGCGCTTCTGCGGAGCGTGCCCGAGTGCGTGCGCGGCGAGGTGGACCTGATCTTCGCGGACCCGCCCTTCAACTGGAAGCGCGACTACGACCGCTGGAAGGCCGAGCACCCCGGCGGCACGCGCGACGAGTACGACACCTGGAACGACAGGATGCCCGACGGGGAGTACCTCGACTTCACCCGCCGCTGGCTCGACGGCTGCATCGCGGCGCTGCGGCCCAACGGGTCGCTGTGGGTGAACATCCCCGACGACTGGGCGGCGGAGATCGTGCTGCACCTCAAGGGCGACCGGGACGCCGACGGCCACCCCCGCCGGCGGATGCACATGGTGAACTGGTGCATCTGGCACTACCGCTTCGGTCAGAACACGCTGGGGCGGTTCATCAACAGCAAGGTGCACGTGCTGTATTTCTGCAAGGACGCCTCGCGCCGGACGTGGAACGGCGACGCGGTGCTGGAGCCCTCCGACCGGGCCACGACCTACGCCGACAAGCGCACGTTCAACAAGAAGGAGGGGGCCAGCGGCCTCCGGCTGCCGATGGACGTGTGGTACGGCAAGTACTGGGGCCGCATCCAGGGCAACAACGAGGAGCGCCGCGCGGGGCACGACAACCAGATTCCCGAGGTGTACCTCGAGCGGGTCATCCGCGCATGCAGCAACGAGGGAGACCTGGTGCTCGACCCGTTCCTGGGCAGCGGCACCACCTGCACCGTGGCCCGCGAGCTGCGGCGGCGGTCGATCGGCTTCGAGTTCTCGAGCGCCAACGCCCACTCGGCGGCGCAGAGGATCGGCGCGGGGCCGGTGCGGGTGCGTTTCGACCGGCCGACGCAGCACATCTCGGCGATTTTCTCGCCGCGGGGCTCGGGGAAACGGGCGGCCCGACCGCCCGCCGACGCGGAGTGAGGCGCTCGGTGCGCACGTGGGCGGTTCAGCCCGGCTTGGCCGAGAACGCCCCGCGGAGCGTCGCGGCGTCGAAGCCGGCGGGGGCCACGCCGTCGCGGGCGTAGAGGTACAGCGCCGCCGACAGGATGCCCTTGAGCGCCGAGACCACCAGGGCGTAGACGACGAGCAGGGCCGCCGTGACGCCGACGCCGGCCACGAGCGCCACGAGGGGCACCGTCTCCGTGCTGCCGGGGCCTGAGCGGGCGAAGAGGGTGACCGATCCCGCCACGCCCAGCACGATGGGGAGCATGCAGGCGATGCCGATGACCAGGCCGAGGGCGCCGAGGCCGATGTTCGCAGTGAGGGCCTCGCCCCAGGTCTTCTTGACGGCCAGGGCCGAACGCTTAATGGCTTCGATGGGGCCAACGCCCTCAACGACCAGCACCGGCACCACGAAGTAGGTGACCGCCGACCAGCCCGCGCCGGCGACGCCCAGCCCGATCCGGCCGCCGAGTTGCGCGCGGCTCTGCAGCGCGTGCAGCGTCCAGCCGACCGTGGCCCCGACCGCAGCCCACCGTGCGATCTGCGGCAGGCGGCCCGTTGCCGCGGCCAGGCACGAGCGCAGGGTGGGCTCGCCGCCCCGCAGCCGCTCAATGGCCCCGGCCACCAGGGCCGAGTTGAAAAACGTCACGGTGAAGAAGGCGACGAGGTAGAACGCCAGAACCATCGCGAGCCAGATGAGCGGCTGGAGCGGGCCGGCCTCGTCGCCGCGGCCGCGGCGGAGTGCCGACATGACGAGGCCCGCGGGGATCAGAAACGACGCCGCGATCGCCAGGCACGTTAGGCCGCTGATCAGCGGCAGAAGCAGGAGTTGCTTGTCGCGGCGCAGAACGCCCCAGGACTCTTTCATCAGCGTGAAGCCGGTTGAGACTCGTGAGGCCATAGCGCGGCTCCTGACAAGGTCCGCCCACCATCACCTTTGCATCTCTAATATAACCTCGCGATCGCGCCGTGGGTCCGTGGGTCCCGGGGGTCCGGGGGTCCGTGGGAGGG
>JACVCL010000192.1 GCA_016742075.1 Phycisphaerales bacterium | reverse complement strand
CGGCATCAGCCCATCACGGCGGGCAGATGCAGGGCCTTGCGGACGTTGGCCACCTGGCCCATGTGCCAGCCCTCGTGCCACGCCAGTTTGAGCAGCGCATCGATGCCGTCGGCCGCGAACCCGTTCGTGGTCTTCGAAAGGTCCACGGCCAGGGCCGAGTCGGGCAGCGCCTCGAGGCCCTTCAGCAGCGCCTCGCGGCTGCGCTCGAAGTGCCCGATCAGGTCCCCAAGCGGCGGGTAGGCCTTCGGATCGCTCGTCGGCTTGCTGCCCATGCCGAAGAGCTTCTCGAACGACTCCGGGGCCTTCGGCCCGTTGATCCCGAACATCCCGAAGAACCACGCATCGGTGATGACCAGGTGACCCAGCACCCACGCCAGGTGGTTGTCGGTCGGCGAGGGCTGATGCGTCGCCTTCTCGGCGGGGAAATCCTTGAGGAACCCGGACGACACCCCGCGGACCCACCGGAGCAAAGACATCGCGTGCTGACGGGCAGACGGCTGAGCCATAGGGCAACTCTCCTTCGCCGTCCGGGCCTTCCGCCTCGTCGGCGCTGAAGCCTACCGGGCCCGCCGCCGCGCCGCCGCCGGGAGAACCCCGGAAACTGCCCCAAGGCCCCGGCCGACTCATCCGGGGCCGCGCCGACGTACGATGAAACCGAACCGCGTTCTCAGCCCGCGACGGGCCGCGGGCGCCCCGCCGGCGCACGCCGGCGCACGACGACGGAGGTGCCGCATGGCGTTCGGCCTCACGATGAAGCAGCTGCTCTACAACATGCGCAAGACCGAGGCCTCGGACCTGCACATGAAGGTGGGCATGCCCCCCGTCTACCGCATCGGCGGCGAGCTCAAGGCCCCCGCCGGCATCGGACCCCTCACCGCCCAGGACACCGAGCGGCTGCTCTCCGAGATCATCCCGCCCTCCCTCCGCAAGCGCTACGACGAGAAGGGCGACCTCGACTTCTCCTCTTTCCAGGACGTCGACCCGCCCGACATGCTCCCCCAGCCCGGCGTCCCGCGCAAGCAGGACCGCTTCCGCTGCAACGTCTTCCGCTCCGGCGGCGGCATGCACGCCGCCATCCGGCGAGTCAAGCCCGACATCCCCACCTTCGAGAGCCTCCACCTCCCCGATGTCTACCGCCGCCTCTCCGACGAGACCAACGAGGGCCTCATCCTCGTCGTCGGCGTCACCGGCTCGGGCAAAAGCACCACCCTCGCCTGCATGATCGAGCGGATCAACCAGCACCAGGCGATGAACATCGTCACCGTCGAGGACCCCGTCGAGTACCACTTCCACCCGCGCATGTCCGTCATCAGCCAGCGCGAGCTGGGCATCGACGTCCCCACCTACGCCGAGGCCCTCAAGTACATCGTCCGCCAGGACCCCGACGTGATCTTCATCGGCGAGCTCCGCGACCACGACACCGTCCTCGCCGCCATCCAGGCCGCCGAGACCGGCCACCTCGTCTTCGGCTCGCTCCACACCGCCGACACCATGCAGTGCTTCAGCCGCATCGTCGAGTTCTTCCCCCAGCACGAGCACGCCTTCATCCGCTCGGCCCTGGCCAACTCCCTCAAGGCCGTCTGCGCCCAGCGCCTCCTGCCCGCCAACCGCGACGCCTGCGGCACACCCGTCGTCCCCGCCACCGAGGTCCTGCTCTCCAGCCCCACCGTCAAAGAAAAGATCCGCGCCGCCGAGGACACCGACCTCCCCGCCATCATCAACACCAGCGGCTCCGAAGGCATGCGATCCTTCACCGACAGCCTCGCCGAGCTCGTCGAGAAGGAGTACGTCGCCATGCACACCGCCCTCGACTTCGCACCCAACCGCGAGGCCCTGCGCAGCAAACTCCAGGGCCTCAAGGTCAAGGCCGCCACCCTGGTCAACCGCATCCGGAGCTAGCCCGCCGCCCCGGGCGGGAGGTCCACTCGCCATCTCGCTCGTCCGCCCGTCTTCCGAGGGGTTCCGCGCATGAACGTCAATCTCGGGGTGGTCTCTGTGCACCATCGGTCCGCCGATCGTCGTGCCTGTGGCGCTGCGCCCGAGTGTCGCACGTCATCGACGGGCCCGGTTCTCTCGGCAAATCAGCCGGACGGCCCGCGTGCACACCGTGCCAACCCCCGGAGGAGCTCGCCGCTGTGCCCGTGAGCAGCCCCAATCTCCAATCACACCGCCGGAAGAATCGATTCAGCAACCTCCGCCTGGTCGCGACGAACAACGTCAGGTTCTCGCCAACCACAAGCGATGCCCAGATGGTGGTTGCCGCCTGTCTGGGTTGGTTCGCCCTCCACTTCGCAGCGATCTTCGCGTCGGTGGGATTCGGTCAGGTTGCCGGGGTTTCAACAATCCCGCTCGTGCGGGATACTGATCTTGCTCTTGGCGGCACAGGGAACGGTCTCTCGATCATTCTGCTCGCGGCCGTTGTGGGCTTGGTCGTGTGGACGGTTTGGGTGGCCGCAGTGCGTACGCCGCGAGTGGCGAGGTCGTTGAGACGCGTGTCGATCCCGCTCCGTGCATCGGATGGTGCCGCCACATCACTCCTTGCCGAGGACGAGGACCTCTTAAGTGTTGGCCGCAAGCCTCCTG
Organism: Phycisphaerales bacterium; assembly: GCA_016742075.1. GTDB lineage: Bacteria > Planctomycetota > Phycisphaerae > Phycisphaerales > UBA1924 > JACVCL01. Next base: position 1,485 of record JACVCL010000192.1, on the reverse strand, counting down.
TTGTGTACTCGGGGCTGGTATTCCCGATCTTCGTTCTGCTTGTAGTATTTGGTTTGCTCAGCCGAGCTCTGATCGACGGCGCCGGCAAAGTGCTCGGCGACCCCGTCGCCCTCTGGCTGTGGATCGCCTACTGGCTGCCGTGCGGGTTCTTCGCGGCCCGGTCCACGCTCCCGTACCTGGCCGCCGCGGGCCTCCTGCCCGCGTTCCTGCTCACCGTCCTCGTCCGCCCCGGCCACGTCGAGGTCCACCGTCTCGGCCGTCGGCCCCTCCGCCTGCTTCCCGGGTCGGTCTCCGCGAGATCCCTCGACCTCAGCTCCGGCCTCATGCGGCGCGGCCTCTTCTGGGTCTCTTTCCGCGATCTCGTCACCGGCAAGCTCGTCTGGACCGCCCTCGTCACAGCCCACCAGCGCGACCACCTCGCCGCGTGCTGGTGCGCACCCCTCGGCTCACCCCCGACACCCACGCCCGAAACACCCGCCGCCCCTACCGGTTCCCTGCCCGCACGATCCCCATGAACGAATCGGCCTTCAGCGCCGCCCCGCCGATCAGCCCGCCGTCCACATCCGGCTGCTTCATCAGTTCCGCGGCGTTCTCCGGCTTCATCGACCCGCCGTACTGAATCCGCGTCGCCCCCGCCGCGGCCGGGCCGTACAGATCGCCCAGCACCGCCCGGATCTTCCGGTGCGCATCCTGCGCATCCGCCGGCGTCGCCGTGCGCCCCGTGCCGATCGCCCACACCGGCTCGTACGCGATCACCAGCCGCCCGACCTGCTCCGCCGGCACCCCCGCCAGCCCCGACCGAACCTGATGCGCGTTCACCGCGTCGGTCATCCCCCCCTCGCGCTGCTGGATCGTCTCCCCCACGCACAGGATGCACCCCAGCCCCGCCCCCAGCACCGCCCGCACCTTCCGGTTCACCAGCTCGTCGGGCTCCTTGATCACGTGCCGCCGCTCGGAGTGACCCACGATCACCCACGTCACGCCGAGGTCCTTCAGCATCGACGCCGACACCTCGCCCGTGAACGCCCCGTTCTCCTGGTCGTACACATCTTGAGCCCCCAGCGCCACCGCCCCGCCGCGCGCCCGCAGCGCCTGGCCCACCGCGTCGAGGTACACGAACGGCGGGCACACCGCCACCTCCGCCGCCGGGCGCTCGCCCGCCACCGCCTCGGCCACCGCCGCAGCCAGCGCCACCGCGCCCGCCCGATCGGTGTTCATCTTCCAGTTACCCGCCACAAACGCGCGCCGTCCCATGCCCAAGCCTCCTTCCGCTCCGAGCGTAGCGGAAGCCGGCACGCCCCGCGCGCCACCCCATCGGCCCACGTCTCACGGCCGCGCGGGCGAGGCGCTCGGCGCCGGGCCTTCGCGCACGCCCTCGCCCGGCCCCGGCCCCGGCCCCGCCGGCGCCGGCGGCACCGGCGGCGAGTCGCCTTCGGGCCTGATCCTCTGCACCGGCCGCGGCGGCCGCCCCGCCTCGCCCTTCCC
>JACVCL010000191.1 GCA_016742075.1 Phycisphaerales bacterium | reverse complement strand
CTGGAGTGTGGGGTGCGCAGTGAGCGCTCAGGGAGCGGTGATGCGGGGGTTGGGTTGGCGAGGGGAGATCCCGGGACTCGCGGACTCGTCCCGGGTGTGGGGTGGGGGCACGCGGCCCCCCCCGGGGAACTCTTCATTGCCCACAACGATGTGGTGAGAGTGCCGGTGGACCGGCCACCTTTGGAGGTTCTCCAGAATGTTGTTTGGGGCGATGCCGCCTTTTGGCCTCGACGGACGAAGATTGTTGTGCTATTCTTGGAGATAGCACTGGAATCGCGCGGGGAAGTCGGGCATCTTTATCGGGCAGAGTCAGCCCGGGAGGTTTCCATCATGGCGGTTTTCGGCCGCATTTCGGGTGTGTTCCCGCGTGTTCTCGCGGTTTTCGCCGCGGCCGCGGCGGCTCTCGCGGCCGCTCCCGGCGCCTCGGCGCAGGTGCCGCCGGACTACGGGCTGTCGTGGAAGGAGATCGGGGACCCGGGGAACCGGCCGGCGTCGCAGAGTGAGTGGGACTTCCGGCGGTTCCCGGTCTACAGGCCGATCGGCTCAGTGCCGTACACCTACCGGCTGACGACCACCGAGGTCACGATCGGGCAGTGGCGGGACTTCGTTCAGGCCTTCGTGCCGTACACCACGATCCGCCTTCCCGGGTTCCTGTCGCGCGGGATCCAGATCGACGAGACGACGCAGACGGCGGTGATCACCGGCGATGCGCGCGAGCCGGCGAACATGAACTGGCTGTACGCCGCGTTCTACTGCAACTGGCTGCACAACGGGAAGGACGGGTCGTCTTTCCAGGCGTTCCTTAACGGCGCGTACGACCTTCGGCCGTGGTCGGTCGGCGGCCCGCTCCCGATGCGGCGGAACCCGGAGGCCAATTTCTGGATCCCCAGCAACGACGAGTGGACGAAGGCGACGTACTGGGACCCGAGCAAGAACGGCGCGGGTGCGGGCGGGTACTGGAAGTACCCGGGGATGAGCGATGTGCCGCTGGTGAGCGGCCCGCCGGAGGCGGGCGGGCAGACCAACACTGGGCCGAACGGCGGGCCGCGGGCGGCGGGGAGCTACCCGGGTGTGCGTTCGCCCTGGGGGCTGCTCGACACGTCGGGCGGGATGTCGGAATGGTCTGAGTCCGGGTTCGAGCCGCTTGCTCGATTTTTCTTCGGATCAACCCTTCTGAATTCTGGTTCACAGTCACTCGAACGGTGGGACGCTCTAGAGCAGGTGTCTAACACCTCCACCGCATCTAGTGGTTTCATTGGGCTACGACTCGCCTCGGTCCCGGCTCCATCAACCGTCTTGAACGTCTTTGTGCTGGTCACCCTCACCCGATTCAGGAGAAGACCGCCATGTTCCGGAAGTGCTTCGTCCGCGTGCTCGCCCTCGCGTTTATCGTCACGTGCTACGGTGGGGCAAAGATAGCCCTTGCCGCCGATCTCCAGATCAGCCCGGGCGTCCCCGGCCAGCCGCAGGGCGATGCGGTGAACGGGTGGACGATCGACCTCAACCCGAGCAACACCATCGACGGCCAGAGTTACACCATCCAGCTTCGGAGTTGGCAGCCGGGTGTGCGCTATGCGATCAGGTGGATCCGGGCCACGAGCGGGAGCGAGGCCCGCCAGATCTCTCTCTCGGTGTCGTCGAACGGCGGCACGCTGGATCTCTACGAAATGCGGGTGCTGGGCTCGACGCCTAATTTCCGGGTTGAACTGGGCAATGTTCAGCTCGGCGATCAGGGATCGCTGGTCCCGACGCCGAGATCTGCCTGCGGCCGAGTTTTTTCCCGTTCACCGAGCCCAGCGCGGAATTGGACATGAAGATCCGGCCGCGTCCGGACCAGCCGGCGCGGTGGATCGAGCTGGGCGGGTGCGGGATGGTGGACCCCGAGGTGTTCCGGCTGGTGGGGCTGGACCCGGAGCAGTGGACGGGCTTCGCCTTCGGGTTCGGGGTCGAGCGGATCGCGATGGGCAAGTACGGGATCCCGGACATCCGGATGCTGTACGAGAACGACATCCGATTTCTGTCGCAGATCTGAAGGATCGTGCGGGGCGGGCGACGGGTTTGCGGGCATGCGGTTCCCCCTTTGGCCGGGCGGGTGCGGATCGGGCTGCGCCTCCACCCATGGCGGCGCGCGACGCGCCTGAGCGCTCAGGGGGCGAGATGCGGGTCTGGCCGCGGCCGGCCCGTGGCGCCGAGTGGCGGGATTGTGCGGAGATGGCGTGGGTGAAGATTTTTTGTGAGGGGTTGGAATTTTGAGGTGGGCGGGGTGCCCGGTGAGCGCTCAGGGGGCGGTGATTCGGGGCTCGGCTGCGGTTCGGGGATGCGGCGCGTTGGACGGCGGGCGTGTGTGCGGGCGCGGCGCCGGACACCAAACCACCGTCGGAACGGCGGTTTGGTAGCGCCTCCGCGGCCATCTGGTGGACACGCGGCGACCGGTAGGGATTGAACTTCAAGAGGATCGGCGCATGTGCTCGTTGCCGGGGGACGCCTTCGAGGCTACGGTTCAATGAATCGGGCCACCCGCCCGAAATTGCCAACAATAGTGTCTGCGCATATCTGTGTCACCAGCGTGATAACTGTCCGCACTTGGCCGAGCCGGAGTTGCCGCGAGGAGGGCCGTGCCCGTGACTCTTCCCAAGTCTGAGAAGGGGCCTGCAAGGCAGTGGAGGATCGTCGTCGCGTGTCTGGTGCTGTCCTTCGTGGCGGCGCCTGCGGCGGTGCGAATCGCGGGGGAACTGCCGTTTCCCTGGCGTTTTCGGTCGGTCCACGCCGAGAGCGTGTCGATCGGCGGGGGCCCGGGCCAGGGGAGCATCATCCTGACCGCCGAGCGGCCGATCGGTGACGCCCCGATGCTGATCGTGAAGGGTGAGGGCAGCCAGTCGGGCGTGACGCTCACCGGCTTTCCCAGGGGCGGCGGTGATATTACTTGGGATGCCGGCTCTGGGAAAGGAAAACTTGTGATCTCGTACCTTCCCAGCGGCCGGCCGGCGATTCGCCTGCTCGACCCGGAGACGGGGAAGGTCGGGTGGTCGGTGACTCTGGATGACAACGGCCAACCGGTGATCGAGCCACGGTAAGAGGGTGGAGGGTGGAGATCGAGGCTCGGCTCTCAACCTCGCGGGGCGGGGGGGGGGCCTTCGGGTCAGCGGCGGCGGCGGAGGGCGAGGAGGCCGGCGACGGAGAGCAGGGCGGCGGCGCCGGGTGTGGGGATGGTGACGACGGCGCCGTAGATGGTGGCGGTGAAGCCGAGAATGCCGAAGGTGAGCTGGTTGGGGAGGCCGCCGGCGCCGACGTTGAGGTTGAAGACGGTGTTTTCGCCATTCCAGTTGTGGGCGTTGAGGAGGTTGTTGGCGGGGTCGTTGACGGAGATGGTGGGGATGGCGGCCAGGGTGTTGTATCCGGTCATTACGAAGGCGTGGCCCATGCCGGTGACGTCGTTGTCGGAGGGGTTGTAGGGGTTGGGGATGTCGTATCCGCCGGGAGCGCCGTTGAGCCAGTGGACGGCGAGGATGACGCCGGCGCCGGAGGAGAGACTCTGCTGGAGGAAGTTGAAGAAGTTCTGGCCGGAGGGGGCGGGGAAGGCGTTGGCGAGGACCGACTGGGTGTTCCAGTTGTTGTTGCCGGGGAGGCTGTCGTTGGCTTCGAGATAGGCGTCGAGGCCGTTGCGGCAACCGGCGAGGCTGGTGCCGGCGGCGACGGTGGTGCCCATGAGCTGGGCGAGGGTGCCGGCGGCGGGCGCCGGTGGAGCGCCGATGTTGGCGTTGACGCCGGCGTCGGCGGCGGCTCCGGGTCCGTAGGGCTGGCCGCGGCGCAGGGCGGCGTCGGAGTTGGAGAACCAGTAGACGATGTCGGCGCCGGCGGTTGGAGCGCAGTAGTTGACCCACGCGGGGTTGTTCTTCTGCGAGAAGTCGGGCATCGTCGGGATGTTGACCTGGTACTGGGCGGGCTGGGGGGGGGCGGTGCGGGCCGTCCTACCGCTCCTCCGGCCGCCTGCGGGCGGGGGGGGGCGGCGGGGCGCCCGGGGAGTGGCGGGGGGCGGGCGAGCAGACGCGCGGGGGCGCCCGCTGCGCGCGGA
>JACVCL010000190.1 GCA_016742075.1 Phycisphaerales bacterium | reverse complement strand
GGGATAGGGAGGGGCGGGGGCTACTCGGACTGGTCTTCGGCGGGCGGCTGGGGGCGGATGGTGAGGAGGACCTTGTCGATGCGTTTGCCGTCCATGTCGAGGATCTCGAAGGTGTAGCGGTCGAAGGCGTGGGTGTCGCCGGCGTCGGGGAGGCGGCCGAGGGCGGTCATGAGGAATCCGCCGACGGAGTGGAAGCCGCCCTCGGACTCGCGGGGGAGCTCGGGGATGCCCATGAGTTCCTTGAGTCGGTCGAGGTCGAGGCGTCCGTCGAGGAGGAAGGAGCCGTCGGGTCGGGTGACGACGGCGGGCTGGTCGTGGTCGCCTGCGCGGGGGATCTGGCCCATGATGCGGGTGACGATGTCGTTGAGGGTGATGAGTCCCTCGATGGCGCCGTACTCGTCGACGACGAAGGCGACGTGGGCGCGGCTGGAGCGGAAGAGTTCGAGGACCTTGAGGAGGGGCGCGGTCTCGGGGACGTAGAGGGGCTTGGTGGCGAGTCGGGCGAGGTCGATGGTTTCGCCGGAGAGGACGCGGGAGAGGAGGTCCTTGACGTGGACGACGCCGAGGATCTGGTCGACGCGTCCCTTGCAGACGGGGTAGTGGGAGTGCTTGGTCTCGCGGATGCGGTGGCGGCTGCGTTCCCAGGGTTCGTCGAGGTTGAGCCAGGCCATCTCGGTGCGCGGGACCATGGCGTCGCCGGCGGTGCGGTCGGCGGCGGTGAAGACGTCCTCGACGAGGGCGCTCTCGGCGGCGTGGAAGACGCCGGTGGCGGCGCCGAGGCGGAGCATGGCGCGGACTTCTTCCTCGGTGACGGACTGCTGCTCGCCGCCGGCGCGGATGCCCAGGGGGCGGAGGAGCATGTCGGTGAGCCAGGTGAGGAGGGTGACGGGCACGGCGATGACGCGCGAGAGCAGGGCCATCGGGGCGGCGACGGCCTTGGCGATGGCCTCGGGGCGGCTCATGGCCAGGCGCTTGGGGACGAGTTCGCCCAGCACCAGCGAGAGGCCGGTGACGATGAGGACCATGAGGATGAAGGAGGCCAGCCGGGCGTGCTCGGCGAGGAGGGGGATGGCCTCGAGGCGTCGGCGGAGGTTGTCGGCGATGGCGGCCTCGCCGAAGGCGCCCGAGAGGATGCCGATGAGGGTGATGCCCACCTGCACGGTGGAGAGGAACATGGTGGGGGATCGGCGGAGGCGGAGGGCGGCGCGGGCGCCGGCGTCGCCCTTTTCGGCCTCGTGGGCGAGGCGGAGCTCGCGGGAGGAGACGACGGCGATCTCGGACATCGAGAAGACGCCGTTGATGACCACCAGGAAGAGGAGGATCAGGAGTTCCATAGCGGGATCATCGCATGGAGGGCGAACACCGGGCGAACACCGGGCGAACGTGGGGCGAACGCTGGAATGCGGGGCGGCAATAGCCCAAGGAGGCGGTCGTTGGGCGGGGCAGCGTGATTCGGGGGGGTGGGGGGTGGGGGTTTTCGGAGGTGCGCGATGGGCATGATGAGGTGCGCGGCGGTGGCGGCGGTGGTGGGCCTGGCGGCGGGGGCGTACGTCTGGGCGGAGCCGGGGCCCGCCGGGGCGACCGGGGCGACCGGGACCACGGGCGGCGGAGGCGCGGGCGAGGGAAGCCCGTTGTCGGGGCCGAGCGTGAGCCAGCCTGGGAAGGGCGCGGCCAAGCCGACGCTGGTGGAGCGGGACTTTGAGGGTAAGGTCAAGCGGCTGGAGGTGCCGCCGGAGGAGGCGGCGCTGGAGATGCTGGGTCTGACGGCGGAGGAGCGGGAGGCGACGGCGGCGGTGCTGGCGGCGCGGGCGTCGCTGATGGACCGGCTGCTGGTCGATCACTACGACCTGGTGGCGCGGGGGCTGACGATCCGCAACGAGCCGGAGGCGGCCAAGCGGCTGGCGTACGCGGAGGAGGTGCGGAAGGCCTTTGCGCCGGTTCGCGAGCAGGGTCGTCTGGTGGACCTGCTGGCGGCGAAGCTGCCCGAGGGCAAGTCGGGCGAGCTGCGGCGGATGACGCGGGAGTACTGGGAGGCGGTGCTGCGCGAGGGGGCGGGCGAGGTGAAGGAGGCGGGTGATCGGCGCGGGGCGGTGCGCGAGCAGATGCGGAAACTGGGTGAGGAGGCGTTCGGGCACGAGATCAAGCGGTCGTTCGAGCGGCTGTCGGCCTCGGGGCAGCAGCGGCTGGATGATGCGGTGAAGACCCTGGGCCTGACGCCGGAGCAGGAGTTGAAGGTGCGCAACCTGTCGACGGACTTTGCGCAGCAGACCAAGCTCAAGCCCACGGCGGCGCAGCGGGCGGAGTTGTTCCGGAAGATCATGGCGGAACTGACGCCCGAGCAGCGCGTGAAGGCGTGGGAGATGGTGCGGGGCCGGTGAGCGGCGCGGCGGGCTTGCGCGTTCGCGGCCGGGGGGATGGTGGGGGGGGGATCAGGCGAAGACGATGCCCTGGGCGAGGGGCAGTTCGCGGCCGTAGTTGATGGTGTTGGTCTGGCGGCGCATGTAGTGCTTCCAGCTGTCGGAGCCGGACTCGCGTCCGCCGCCGGTGTCTTTCTCTCCGCCGAAGGCGCCGCCGATCTCGGCGCCGCTGGTGCCGAGGTTGACGTTGGCGATGCCGCAGTCGGAGCCTTCGGGGCCGAGGAAGGATTCGGCGGCGCGGAGGGAGTCGGTGAAGATGGCGGAGGAGAGGCCCTGGGGGACGTCGTTCTGGAGGGCGATGGCGTGTTCGAGGGAGCGGGCGCGGACGATGTAGAGGATGGGTGCGAAGGTTTCTTCGCGGACGATGTCGGGGTTGCGGCCGTCGGGGGTGAGGGGCATTTCGATGATGGTGGGCTCGACGAAGTGGCCGGGGCGGCTCTGGAGGCGCTGGAGGCCGGGGAGGCCGCCGTGGAGGACGGTGCCGCCCTGGGCGGAGGCGGCCTCGACGGCGCGGCGCATCTGCTGGCGGGCTGAGGCGGAGATGAGCGGGCCCATGAGGGTGCCGGGGTCGGAGGGGTCGCCGATGCGGACGGTGGCGTAGGCGGCGAGGAGCCGGGGCCGGAGGCGGTCGAAGGCGTCGCCGACGGCGATGAGGCGGCGGGTGGTGGTGCAGCGCTGGCCGGCGGTGCCGACGGCGCCGAAGACGATGGCGCGGCAGGCGAGGTCGGGGTCGGCGTCGGGGAGGAGGATGACGGCGTTGTTGCCGCCGAGTTCGAGGAGGCAGCGGCCGAGGCGCGCGGCGACCTGCTGGGCGACGGCGCGGCCCATGCGGCACGAGCCGGTGGCGGAGATGAGGGGGAGGCGGCGGTCGTTGACGACGGCGCGGCCGACGGTGTCGTCGGGGCCGATGGCGAGCTGGAAGATGCTCTCGGGGCGGACGTCGGCGGGTGGGCGGAAGAGGTCCTGCTCGCGGAGCACGGCGTGGGCGACGCCGGTGGCGGCGAGGGCGGTGAGGGGGGTGAGGGCGCTGGGCTTCCAGAGGACGGTGTCGCCGCAGACGGCGGCGAGCATGGCGTTCCAGGCCCAGACGGCGACGGGGAAGTTGAAGGCGGTGATGACGCCGACGGCGCCGAGGGGGTGCCACTGCTCCATCATGCGGTGGAGGGGGCGTTCGCTGGGCATGGTGAGGCCGGCGAGTTGGCGTGAGAGGCCGACGGCGTAGTCGGCGATGTCGATGCACTCCTGGACCTCGCCGAGGCCCTCCTGGGTGATCTTGCCGGCCTCGAGGGTGACGAGCGCGGCGAGGTCGGCCTTGTGCCGGCGGAAGGCCTCGCCGATGCGCCGGACGATCTCGCCGCGGACGGGGGCGGGGAGGCGCCGCCAGTGGAGGTGGGCGTCGTGGGCGCGGGCGATGGTGGCGAGGGTGGAGGCCTCGTCGTCGGGGGTGACGGCGGCGACGGGGAGGCCGGTGGCGGGGTTGTGAGAGAGGATGTCGCCGGGGCGTGCGCGGTCGGGCGGGCGGAGGCGGTGGTGGTCGGCGAGGCCGAGGCGGGCGAAGACGGCGAAGGGGTCGATGGCGGGCATGGGGGTTGGGGGGTGTTGGGGCGGGGGTGTGTGGGGCGTGTGTCTTTTCTGCGTTCCACGGCCCCCAGGGCCAGGGCAGAGACGCGATG
>JACVCL010000189.1 GCA_016742075.1 Phycisphaerales bacterium | reverse complement strand
ACGCCCATCCGCTCGCCCGCGCTCGACAGGATCGCCCCGATCAGTTCCTCATACCGCCCGCCCGTCATCCGCCAGATGATCGGCAGGTCCGAGTTCTTCGGGTTCAACCCGGCCAGCGGGTTCACCTCCAGAATCGTCGGCCGCCCCGACGCGTCGCCGCGGAAATCCACCCGCCCCGCGTCGCGGCATCCCAGCCCGCGCCACAGCGCCACCGCGATCCGCTCGGCCTCGCGGGCCTCCTCGTCGGTCGCCAGGTGCAGCGTGCAGTGCCGCTCCCACTCATCCTTCACCGCGTAGCTGTACATGTCGGTGTCGGCCGTGCCGCGGTTGAGGAACCGGATCTCCATCGTCCCCACCGCCCGCGCCCGATCGCCCGTGCCCACCACCGCCACCGTCAGCTCGCGACCGGGCAGATACTCCTCCACCAGCACCGGCTGGCGGAACCGCTCCAGCAGCCCCGCGCACGCCGCCCGCAGCTCGCCGACGTCCCGGCACCGCGACGCCGCGCTCACGCCCTTGCCCGTGCCCTCCGCCACCGGCTTGGCGAACAGCGGGAACCGCAGCCCCGCCGCGACCCGTCCCACGTCGCCCTCGCGTTCCACCAGCCCGAACGACGCCGTCGGCAGCCCCAGCCCCCGCGCCACGTGCTTGGTGAACCCCTTGTGCAGGCTCACGGCCAGAACCGCCGGATCACTGAACGTGTACGGGATCCCGTACGCCTCCAGCACCGCCGGCGCCGCCGACTCGCGCCCCAGCCCGCGCAGCCCCTCGCAGATGTTGAACACCAGGTCCCACCGCTCACCGCGTCCCAGCCGCTCGGCCAGCGACCGCACGTGCCCGATCCGCTCCACCGCGTGCCCGTGCCAGGCGATCGCCGCCGACACCGCCTCGATCGTCGCGAGGCTGTCCAGCTCCGCCGTCTCCTCCGCCGAGTAACCCATCGCCAGGTACTCGTCGCGCAGGTCGTAGGTGAACCCGATCCGCATCGCCTCTCCGCCGGCGGTCCCGTGCGCCCCGCCCATCACGACCGCCCGACGCTTCCGCCCGGGTCCGGGTACCGGAACACCTTGCCCTCGAAGTTCTTCAGCAGCACGTCGTCGCCGTCTCGCCCGACCACGTACTCGGGCATCAGCGGCATCTTGCCGCCCCCGCCCGGGCCGTCGACCACGAACGTCGGCACCGCGTACCCCGTCGTGTGCCCGCGCAGGCCCCGGATGATCTCCAGACCCTTCTCCACCGGCGTCCGGAAGTGCGACGAGCCCGAGATCGGGTCGCACTGGTACAGGTAGTACGGCCGCACCCGCGCCATCAGCAGCCGGTGGACCAGCTGCTTCATCACCTCCACGCTGTCGTTCACCCCCCGGGTCAGCACCGTCTGCGACCCCAGCGGCACGCCGTGGTCGGCCAGACGCCCGCACGCCTCGCGCACCTCCTCGGTCACCTCGGCCGGGTGCATGAAGTGGATGCTCATCCACAGCGGGTGCAGCTTCTTCAATTGCTCGCAGAACTTCCGCGTGATCCGCATCGGCAGCACCGCCGGCACCTTGCTCCCGATCCGCAGGAACTCCAGGTGCGGGATCGCCCGCAGCCGCGTCAGCAGCCAGTCCAGCCGGTCGTCGCCCAGCGTCAGCGGGTCGCCGCCCGAGAGCAGGCAGTCCCGGATCTCCGGGTGCGCCGCGATATAGTCGATCGCCTTCTGGAACTGCTTGGGCGTGAAGTGGTACTCGCCCGTCTTGCCCACCATCCGCGCCCGCGTGCAGTAGCGGCAGTACGTGGCGCAGAAATTCGTCACCAGGAACAGCACCCGGTCCGGGTACCGGTGCACCAGCCCCTCCACCGGCGAAGTTGTGTCCTCCCCCAGCGGGTCATCCGCCTCGCCGCGCGTCCGTGTGAACTCCGTCCCCACCGGGATCATCGTCCGCCGCACCGGCTCCGACGGATCATCCAGCGACATGATCGACGCGTAGTACGGCGTCACCCCCACCGGCAACTGCCCGCCGATGTGCTCCACCGCGTTCCGCTCGTCGTCGCTCAGCCGGAAGATCCGCGACAGCGTCGCCACGTCCTTCACGCGGCTCCGCAGCTGCCACTTCCAGTCGTTCCACTGCGCCCGCGTGCTCTCGGGGAAGAACCGCCGCCGGAACTCCTCCCCCCGTTCCGAGATCGGGAACTCGGGCTCCGCGGGCTCGGTCACCACCGCCGGCGCCGACGGCTTCCGCTCCGCGATCACCCCGTTCGATCCGGCCGCCGGCCCATCGGGCCGCGCGGCCTTCAGTTCCGGAGGTTCGCCCGGGTCCAGCTCCTCGTCCCCCTCCAGCAGAGCCGTCGCCGCCCCGGCCTGAACATTGTTCAGTACCGTCAGGCTCAGCGCACCCACCGCGCCCACACCGTTCATCAGCCCCGTCGACCCCAGAATCCCAGAACCCCCGCCGACCCCCGCGCCTGTCCGACTTCGGGGAACCCCGTCGTCCCGTTCCATGGTCCGATTGCTCGACGCGATCACAACTCGGGGACATGCCCCTCGGGGCCCACCACAGGCCCCGTGCTCGAGGACGGGATCGCGACCACCTCCGAACCGAGTCGCCGCAAACCTACACGCGCCCCCGCCCATGTCAACGCCCACACCACCCGAAACCCGCGAATCCCCCACTTTCCGCCCCCCACCCTCCCAACCACAAGCACTTCAGGCCGTAGGGCCCGCCTCCCGCTCGACGGCGTCCGTTTTCGTGGCATCCTTGACCCCAGGGCCTCATCCCTCACCCGCCCACACCACCCGCCACACACCCACCCAACCTCCATTCCCATGCCCACCACCCCCCGCCGAGCCGTTTTCACCCGCTTGCCCGCGGCCCTCGCCGCCGCCGCTTTGGCCGTAATTCTGCCATCCCAGCCCGCCGCCGCGCAGCCCACGCTCGCCATCACCTTCCGCGGCACCACCCCCCTCACCGGCACCCCGAACGACCAGAACGGCCAGGCCGTCACCCCCACCGGCCTTTCCGGCATCTCGTGGGCCGGCCCGACAGACCCCACCCGTTGGGCCGCCGTGATGGACAACTCCAACAAAATCCTCTTCCTCGCCGTCAACTTGTCCCCAAACGGCACCGTCACCTCGGTCTCCTTCACCTCCGCCCTCTCGCTCTCCGAAACCCGCGACTTCGAGGGCATCGCCCTCCCGACTCCCTCCCGCGGCACGGTCTACCTCGCCGAGGAAGACACCCCCGCCCTCCACGAGTTCCGCCTCTCCGACGGCCTCCGCCTCCGCACCTTCCCGGCCCCGGCCGTCTTCTCCTCCCGCGTGCCCAACTTCGGCTTCGAGAGCCTCTCCCTCCGCGCCGACGCCGGCGCCCTCTGGACCGCCAACGAAGAAGCCCTCACCGCCGACGGCCCGCGCTCAACCCCCACCGCCGGCACCATCATCCGCCTGCTGCAGTACGCCCCCTTGGCCGGCCCGCCCGACACGTTCATCCCCATCCGCCAGTTCGCCTATCTCACCAACCCCATCCCCGGCCCCACGTTCGCCCAGGCCCGCAGCGGCGTCTCCGACATGATCGCTCTCCCCAACGGCCGCCTGCTCGTGCTCGAGCGCTCGCTGGCCTTCGACTTCACCAACCCCTTCCAGTCCCGCATCTACGAGGTCCGCCTCTACACCCCCTCCGGCCAGCCCGCCACCGACGTCTCCCAGCCCCCCTACGCCTCGGGCCTCTCCGGCCAAACCTACACCCTCGCCCAGAAGATCCTCCTCTGGCAGGGCAACGTCACGAACATGGAGGGCCTCGCCCTCGGGCCCAGGCTCGCCTCAGGCAACTTCAGCCTCCTCGGCATCGTCGACAACGGCGACGGCCTCTCGCAGAACACCCTCGTCGCCTTCGAGCTCGCCGGACCCGTCTGCCCCGGCGACATCGACGGCAATCACACCGTCGGCGCCTCCGACCTTTCGGCCCTTCTCTCGGCCTTCGGCACCGCCGCCGGCCAGGCCGGCTTCAGCCCCGCCGCCGACCTCGACGGCAACGGCGCCGTCGGCGCCGCCGACCTCTCCACCCTCCTCTCCAACTTCGCCCTCACCTGCCCGTAGCCGCCCACGGGCCGCCCCCGACCTCCCCCAC
>JACVCL010000188.1 GCA_016742075.1 Phycisphaerales bacterium | reverse complement strand
CCGCAGCCCCCACCGCCGCGGCACCCGCCACCGCCGCACCCGCCAGCCCCAGCCGCCGCACCAGCCCCGCCGCCCCGGTCAGGGCGCAGCGCAGCCAACCACCCCGACGACCAAGTCCCGGAATCCGCCGACGTCCCGGTCGGCCCCGATTCGGTGGCTCCATAGACGGCGAGTGTAGCCGCCACCAAATCGGTAAACCGCCCGAGTCCGGGCCGGTTATATCCCCTGCATCCGCCACGTTGCCACGCCGAAGCACTCCCTTTACTCTGGGCCCCCTTCCGCCGGCGTGTGTCCGGCCCACCCGACCGCTCTCCGCACCGCCCCATGGCGTCCATCACCACCGACGGACAAGGCTTCTCCATCGACGGCCGGCGGGTCCACCTCGTCTCCGGATCCGTCCACTACGCCCGCATCCCCCGCGGCCTGTGGGAGTCTCGCCTCCGCGCCGCCCGGCAGGCCGGCCTCAACTGCATCGATATCCCCGTGGTCTGGGCCCTCCACGAGCCCCGCCCCAAGCACTTCGACTTCAAAGACCAGAACGACCTCGCCGCGTTCCTCCGGCTGGCCTCCGAACTCCGGCTCTACACCGTCGTCCGCCTCGGGCCCTTCGTCGGCGACGCCTACGACCTCGGCGGCATTCCCCCCTGGGTCGCCGCCGGGCTGGCCTCCGCCGCCACCGTCCCCACCACCGTCGCCGCCGCGGCCAACCACCCCATCTCCAGCACCGGCCCCGCCGCTCGCCTCCGCTCGGGCGACCCCGAGTTCCTCCGCGAGGCCTCCGGCTTCATCTCCGCCGTCTGCGACCAGATCGAGGGCTACCAGGTCACCGCCCGGCGGAAGAAGTCGATCCCCATCCCCGGCACGCTCATCGCCGTGCAGGCCGAGCACCGCTGGTTCTGCGGCCACGAGCTCGCCGCCGAGATCTACCTGCACGAGCTCGCCCGCTTCATCCGCGAGGGCGGCATCACCGTCCCCATCCTCAACAAAAACAACCTCTTCCAGCCTGTCGAGGGCCAGATCGACGCCTGGTCCGGCGCCGGCCACCTCCACGCCGTGATGCGCCAGCTCCGCCACCTCAAGCCCGCCCAGCCCCGCCTGGCCTGGGGCGTCACCACCGCCGACCGCCCCACCTGGGGCCACCCCGACGCCCCCGCCAGCCCCCGCGCCGCCATGCGCGCCATCGGCGAGGTCCTCGCCGCCGGCGGCCAGTTCAACCTCTCCCCCTTCGCCGCCGGCACCAATCTCGGCTTCCTCGCCGGACGCCTTGAACACGCGCCCGACGCCTTCTCCACCGCCTCCTTCTGCCCCACCGCCCCCCTCGGCGAGGCCGGGCAGCGCGGCCCCCACTACCACGCCGTCAAACGCATCGCCACCTTCGCCCGCTCCTTCGACAGGCTCCTCACCAACCTCCATCCCGACTACCAGCCCGCCTCCATCGCCCTCGACCCGGCCGACGCCGTCTCCGCCATCGCCGCCCACGGCCACGCCGCCCGCCACGCACAGGGACTCTCGGGCCTCTCCGCCGCCTTCTCCGCCGTGCACACCACCGGCACCCAGGGCTCGGCGGTCTTCGTCTTCGCCCCGGCCAACGCCCCCGACGACCCCAAGGCCCCGCCCCTGCTCACCGCTGTCACCCTCCCCGACGGCTCCACCCTCCCCGTCGACCTCACCGACCAGTCCGTCGCCTGGCTGCTCCTGGGCGCCCACCTCGTCGGACGCTCCACCCTCGACTATTCCAGCCTCTCCGCCTTCACCCTCGTGGGCAAAACCCTCGTGGTCTTCGGCCGCGCCGGCCAGCGCGGCCTGCTCTCCATCAACGGCTCGGGCTTCGAGGTCACCGTCCCCGCCGCCGACGCCGACAACCCCCTCATCGAAGAGCACGAGGGCATCACCCTCGTCGTCTGCAACACCCGCCAGATCGACGCCGCCTACGCCACCGAAACCAACGTCTACCTCGGCGTCCTGGGCCTCGACGACCACGACCACGCCATCCCCCACCCCGACTTCCCCCATCACCTCCGCATCGACGGCGAGGGCCGCCGCCACACCATCGACCCGCACGGCAAGCACGCCCGCAAGAACGCCAGGCCCCGCGGCAAGATCACCCTCGACGACTGGGCCGTCGCCCACCTCGACGACTACCTCGAAGGCTCCTCCGACCGCTACGCCCGCATCGATAAGCCCGCCGCCCTCGACGCCCTCGGCGCCCCCTACGGCTACGGGTGGTTCCGCATCCGCATCAAGTCGCCCGCCGCCCGCAAGCCCAAGGCCGGCTTCTTCCACGCCGCCGACCGCCTCCACGTCTACGCCGACGGACACTTCCTCGAAACCCTCGGCTTCGGCCCAGGCGCCGAATCCAACCCCGTCCTCTCCCTCCCCCTGGCCAAGGGCGAAACCACCCTGGTCGTCCTCGCCGACAACCTCGGCCGCTACAGCGAGGGCAACAACCTCGGCGAGCTCAAGGGCCTCTTCGGCCACCTCTTCGAGGCCGAGCCCCTCAAGCCCGGCGCCCCCAGGCTCGAGGTCGAAGACCCCCTCGACCCCCTCACCCAGCGCCGACCGACCTTCGGCCTCCAGGCCGGCGACCTCACCGACCCCCGCCGCATCACCTGGAAGCTCGCCCACCGCCGCAAGTCGCCGGTGGTCATGGTCGTCGACCCGCTCGACCCCGCCGCCCTCGCCGGCTGCACCGCCGTCGTCCTCCACCACGGCAAGATCATCCACGTCTTGGCCCCCGGCGGCGGCGACCGCGTCGTGCTCGCCGACGAGAAGGGCATCCCCTCCGTCCAGGTCGCCGTCGTCGGCGACCCCGACGCCATCGAGCGCGCCTTCGTCGCCCTCAAGCCCGCCACCCACTTCTTCGACTGCACCGACAGCCTCACCGACAAGGCCGAGTGGGCCTTCGCCAAGTGGGAGCCGCCCGCCAAGTCGCGCTTCGAGCCGCTGGCCAAGGGCCGCTCCTCGCACCGCGCAGGCCCCCGCTGGTACCGCGCCCGCTTTGCCCTCCCCGCCGCCGAGGGCCCCCTGGCCCTCCACGCCGCGGGCCTCTCCAAGGGCCAGATCTTCCTCAACGGCCACAACCTCTGCCGCTACTTCGCCGCCACCCGCACCCGCAAGGCCGTGCCCCCTCAGCTCGACTACTATCTTCCCGAGCCCTTCCTCCACACCGGCCCCGACGCCGCCAACGAACTCCTGATCTTCGACGAGCACGGCGCCGCCCCCGATAGCGTCACCATCGTCCCCGCCTGACCGCCGGGCCCTACGCCTGTTCCGCCTCCAGCTTCCGCCGCTGCTTCACCAGCGGCGCCAGCCCCAGGTCGCCCAGCCGCGGGAACGCCCCCGCCACCGCCATCCCCCAACGCACGAACAGGCTCGTCCACACCTCGGGCCTCGGCCGCCGGAGGCACCGCACCACCGCCCGCGCCACCTTCTCCGCCGGCTGCGCGAACAGGTCCGGCGTGTGCTTCGACAGGATCGCCGCCGAGCCCCCGCTGTTGGCCCGCGCCGTGTCGAAGAACTCCGTCTTCGTCGTGATCGGGTGCACCGTGCTCGTGTACACCCCGCGCCCCCGCAGCTCCAGGTTCATCGCCCGCCCCATGTGCGCCTGCGCCGCCTTCGTCGCGCAGTACGCCCCGTAGTACGGCAGCGACATCCTCGACACGCAGCTCGAACAGATCAGCACGTGCCCCGCCCCCGCCCGCAGCATGAAAGGCAGCGCAGGCCTGATCGTGTTCATCGTCCCGAAGAAATTCGCCTCGAAGATCGCCCGCAGCCTCGCGTCGTCGGTCTCGTGCACCGGCAGCTCGAATCCGTACCCCGCGTTGGCGAACACGCTGTACACCCCCCCGAACTCCTCCACGCACCGACGGATCATCCCGTCGCACGCCGCCGCGTCCGTCACGTCCACCGCCAGCGCCGCCGCCCGCCCGCCCATCGACCGGATCTCCCCCACCACCGCCTCCAGCTTGTCCAGCCGACGCGCCGCCGCCAGCACCGGCATCCCGGCCCGCGCGCACTCGATCGCCGTCGCCCGCCCGATCCCCGACGATGCGCCCGTGATGCACACCGCCTTGCCCCGCAGATCAATCGCCATGCCCGCGAGTGTACCCCCCCCCCCCCCCCCCCCCCCCCCCCCCCCCCCCCCCCCCCCCCCCCCCCCCCCCCCCCCCCCCCC
>JACVCL010000187.1 GCA_016742075.1 Phycisphaerales bacterium | reverse complement strand
CCCCCACCCTCCCACTCCCCCGCCTTCAACCCTCACACCGCGGCGGCCGTCGCCAGCACCCCGTCGAGGTACTCGCGGTGGTTGGCGCACCGCGGGCACTTGTTCTGCCCGCCCAGCCGCCCTCGCGACTGCATCCACCGGTGGAACGCCCCCATCGGCACCGCCGACACCCGCGCCGGCGCCATCCCCACGCCCCCCGTGCGCTTGGTGAGGTAGTCCACGTTCTTCGCCTGGATCGCCGCGTCGAACGCCGCCGCGAAGGCCTCCACCGCCGGGCCCTCGGGCCCCTCCCACTCCACCGCCAGCTCCAGCCCCGGCCGCCGCCCCTCGCCGGGGTACACCGGCGCCGCCGTGAACTCGCCCACGCGCACCCCCGCGCCCGCAACCGCCTTCATCGCCTCCACCACCCCGTGCTCGATGTCCTCCACGATCAGGTTCTCGCCGAAGGCATTCACGAAGTGCCGGTGCCGCCCCACGATCCGCAGCCGCGCCGGACCCTCCGGCGGGATCGTGTCGAACTCCACCACGTCCCCGATCACGTACCGCCACAGCCCCGCGCACGTCGTCATCGTCACCACGTACCGCTGCCCGCGCTCCACCTCGTCGCACAGGAACGCCCGCGGCTCGGCCGCGTCGATCTCTTCCAGCGGCACGAACTCGTAGAACACCCCCATGTCGGTGTGCAGCCGCAGCCCCGGGTCGCCCCGCGTGTCCTGCACCGCGATGAACCCCTCGCTCGCCGGGTACACCTCCAGCCGCGCCGGCACATCCGCGCCGCCGGCCCCCGACCACACCTCCCGCACCCGCGGGTCGAACGGCCCGTACTTCACACCCCCGTGCACGAACAGCGTGAAATCGGGCCACACGTCGCGCAGGCACCGCACCGACGCGTCACGCTCACGCGCAAGCTCCAGCACCCTCTGGAACAGCACCAGGCTCCACGACGCCATCCCCGACACCATCCTGATGTTCTGATCCAGCACCGCCCGCGCCATCGCCTCGATCTTGCTGGGCCAGTGGTCCATCAGCGCGATCCCGGGGCCCGGCGAGTACACCCGGCTCAGCGGCCAGCGGATCATCGGCGTCACCAGGCCCGAGAGGTCCCCCGTCCGAACCCCGTGCCGGTTCACCTCCAAAGACGTTGAACCCCCCAGGAACAGCAGCCGCCCCGCGAACAGCGACGACAGCGGCACCCCGAACCGCGCCGCGTGCGCGAAGATGTCCAGGGCCGCCCGGAAGTTCGCCCGCATCATCTCCCGCGACACCGGGATGTACTTCTGCCCCCCCGTCGTCCCCGACGTCTGCGCCCAGTCCATCACCACGCCCGGCCACGTCACGCCCGGCTCGGCCCCCTCGCGCATCCGCGCCATCAGCGGCCGCCACGCCTCGTAGTCCCCCGGCGGCTGGCTCTCCCGGTACGCCCGCAGCATGTCCGCGTCCGACCGCTCGACGTGCCCCGCGAAGCCCCGCGCCCGCCCCACCTCCGTCCCCGCCGCGGCACGCAGCAGGCCACGCAGCACCCCGGTCTGGATCCGGCGGCTGTTCTCCGCCCAGTGCCGCGCATCCGACAGACGGCTGATCCGCCGACGCAGGTACAACTGGATCGCCGCCCCCACCGCCCCGGTCCACCACGACGGCCCGGCGCCCATCGCTCAGCCGACCCCCGAGAACCGCGCCGGCAGCGGGAACGAGCCCGCGTCCAGCAGGTCCAGGAACTCGCCGATCGACGACGCCACCTCGTCCGGACGCTCGATCTGCGGCGCGTGCCCGCACCGGTCGATCCACCACGTCCGCGTGTTCGGGATCAGCTGCCCGAACTGCTCGCACACCTCCGGCGGCGTCACGTTGTCCTGACGGCCCCACACCAGCGCCACGGGGTGCCGAACCTTCGGCAACTCCTCGCCCAGGTGGTCGTTCTTCGCCGACTTGCCCAGCCGCACCAGCGCCCGCGCCGCCGTCCGCTTGCTCAACTCCGCGTACGCCCGGTCCACCATCCCCGGCGGGATCCGCGCCGGGTCGTGGAACAGACCGCCGATCTTCTGTGACAGCCAGTCGCGCGACGGCGAGTGCTGCGCCGACTCCAGCGTCCGCTCGAACAGACCCGACGAACCGATCAGCACCAGACCACGGATCAGCTCCGGGTGCTGCAGCGCCAGCCGCAGCCCCACGTGCCCGCCCAGCGAGTTGCCCACCACCACCGCCGGGCCGTCCAGCAGCGACCGCATGAGGTTCCCGATCAGCGACACCACCCCAAGCACCGAGCACCCGTCACCCTTCATCTCCAAGAGCGGCGGCTCGATCAGCAGGCACTCCGAACGCCGCGACAGCGTCGGCAGCACCGGGAACCAGTGCTCGTTCAGACCCAGCAGCCCGTTCAGGAACACCACCGGCCGGCCCGAACCCACCCGGTCGATCCGAACGTCCACACCCGTCACCCGGTCGCGGGCCGAGGCCGTCAGCGGCCGTTCAACATGGTTCGGTTCGGCGTGTTCCATCAGGCGCGGCATGACCACGGGCTCCTCCGTTCGTCGCGGGGGAAACGGCGTCCGTTCGACGACCGCCCACCTTACCGCCGGCTCGGGGCCCAAGGTTCAACCTACCAAAAACCAGCACAATCGACGCACAATCTTCACGATCGACGCCCCGCGCCGGCCCCGCCCCCATCGACCCCCGGGCGACCCCCCAGCGCCCGCTCGGGCCCGAACAGCACCTCCCGCGTCGGCAGGTCCTGCCCCAGCACCTGCCGCAGGTACGCCGCCAGCAGCCGGTTGGCCCGGTCCACCGAGCCCGAAGCCTCCGGACCCATCGGCACGGCATCCCCCGCCGCCAGCCGGCGCAGCAGCCCGATCGTGTCGGCCCGAACCCGCCACACCCCGCCGGGCCCCTCGGGGCCGGGGTCGGGCTCGAGCCCCGAGCCGTCGGGCCGGAAGCCGAACGCCCGGCCGCGCTCCTCCAGCCCCTCCCCGTCCAGCCTCGGCTGCACCCCGGTCTCGACCAGCAGATCCCACTGAAACCGCAGCAGCACCCCGCCGCGCTCGGCCGCCGCGCCCAGCGACCCCAGCAGCCCCAGCGCGCTCTCGAAGAGCCGCGGATGCGG
Organism: Phycisphaerales bacterium; assembly: GCA_016742075.1. GTDB lineage: Bacteria > Planctomycetota > Phycisphaerae > Phycisphaerales > UBA1924 > JACVCL01. The sequence goes on along the minus strand of JACVCL010000187.1, from coordinate 1,180 downwards.
GTCCTGATCGGTGATCGCGTGCCGCAGGATGTCGACCGCGTACAGCGCCACCCGGTGGGCGTCCAGATCTCTCCGCACCGGCCAGAACACCCGCTGCAAGTCCCAGCCGGTGATGTTCGCCAGCTCCTGCGTCGGCCGGACGATGGCGATGAACTCGCCGAGGGTGCCCACCTCGAACCCCCCGCTGAAGTTCGACTTCTCGCGCCGGCTGCCCTTGGCCAGCCCCCTGATCAGCCCGTGCCCGCGCGAGAACAGCGCCACCGTCTGGGAGGTTTCCGAAAAGTCCCACGTGCGCAGGACCAAGGCATGGTCGACAACCGTCGGCACGCCGAACAGGGTATGGCCCGCCCCCGCCTCACCTGTTCACCCCCTCCCACGCTCGGCCCGCTGACAGCCTTAGTAGTCGCTGCGCGAGCGGCGCTCGTTGCGCTCGTTCTGGTCGCCCAGGATGGCGCCGCCGAGCGCGCCGCCGATGGCGCCGATCGCCGCGCCCTTGCCCGCCGCGCCGAACATCGAGCCGATCGCCAGGCCGCCCAGCGCGCCGGCGCCGGCGCCGATGGCGCCGCCCGAGAGGGCGTTGTTGCAGCCCGAGAGGCCGATCATCGCGGCGGCCAGCAGGCCGGCGCCCGCCAGGCGGACGCGGCGGCCCGGGGCGGAGGTCAGTCGGGTGGACGGGAAGACGGTCTGGTTGCGCCCGGTCATGGCTCGTGCTCCTCGAAAAGGCCGCGGCGGCGGGGCCGGGGCCCGGTGGTCTCTCACCATATCGATACCGCCCTATCGGCCGGAAGATGCCGCCAGACCAGCCCGCCCGCGGCCCGATTTCGGAAGGTGTTTGGGATGGCGGCCCTCGGGGCTATACTCGCGCCCGGCGGGTGGTCCGCCGAAGAGAGGGGCGGATGTTCTTCCGAAGGCTGTTCGGATTTGCGGAACGTCTGGAAACCGCCGCGGAGCGGGCCCGTCGGCTGCATTCGGCGTGGCTGACGCGGGCATTGACCGATCCACAGTGGGCGGCGCCGCGTATCCCCGTCCGCCCGGTTTCGGAGGGCGGGTGGGACGAGTTCGTCCGCTCCCCCGGCGGCCGCGACTGGGCCGAGCGGTGGTGGGACGACGCCATCGACGACACCCCGCCCGCCGACGAGCCCGAGTGGCGCTAGCCTCGTGTCTCATCAACACTTCCGAG
>JACVCL010000186.1 GCA_016742075.1 Phycisphaerales bacterium | reverse complement strand
CCCGGAAGGCGGGGCGCCCCGGGCCCCCCGGACCGATGGCCAAGAAGCCCAAGCGGACGATGCCCGGCTGGCTGGCGGGCCCGGCGTACGCGGCGGTGCGCATGGGCGCGGCGGCGCTGCAGACGCTGGACATCAATCTGTCGATGCGGCTGGCGCGGCGGGCGGGGGGCGCGTTCGCGCAACTGCCGTTCACGCGGGGTCGCTTGCAGCGGGCGATCGACCACATCTCGTGGTGCTTCCCTGAGTGGCCGGCCGAGCAGGTGCGCGAGTATGCCATCGAGAGCTACCGGCACATGTGCTGCCTGGGGGCCGAGATGGCCGCGGCGCCGCGGCTGCTGACGCAGGACGGGTACGCGGAGTACGTTCAGATCGCGACGATCACCGGGGTGATGTCGGCGATGCTGCGTCCGGGGCCGGTGGTGCTGATCGCGGCGCACTGCGGGAACTGGGAGCTGCTGGGGTACACGATGGCGCTGCTGGGGTTCCCGATGCACGCGCTGTACCGCCCGCTGGACTCGCGCCCGCTCGACGAGTGGCTGCAGCGGACGCGGCGTCGGCGCGGGCTGGTGCTGGTGGACAAGTTCCAGGCGGCGCGGTCGCTGCCGGGGATCTTCGACAAGGGGTACCCGGTGGCGTTCATCGCCGACCAGAACGCGGGGGACCGGGGGCTGTTCGTGCCGTTCTTCAACCGGCTGGCGTCGACGTACAAGGCGCCGGGGCTGATGGCGATCCGCTACCGGTGCCCGGTGGTGTGCGGGGTGGCGCGGCGGCTGTCGGGGCTGTCGGCGCAGGCGCACGCGCCGCACGAGGTTATCGAGAGCCAGCACTTCCGCTACCGGATGGAGCTGACGGATGTGATCGAGCCGCACGAGTGGGAGAACCAGCCCGACCCGCTGTTCTACATCACGGCGCGGTACCGGCGGGCGATCGAGACGATGATCCGCCGCGCCCCCGAGCAGTGCCTGTGGATGCACCGGTACTGGAAGAGCCGGCCGGCCTTCGAGCGCGAGGGCGGGCCCTTCCCCGCGCGGCTGCTGGAGAAGATCCGGGCGCTGCCGTGGATCGCCGAGGGCGACGTGGAGCGGATCGTGGCGCAGTCGGCGGTGGACGGGGCCGAGTGGCGGAGCCGGCACGCGCGGGCGGGGTGATCGCGCCGGCGCGGGCGTGGTAGGCTGCGGGGATGAACGAGAAGCGGCACACGAGGTCGTGCGCGGCGGGGCTGGCGGTGATCGCCGGCGCCGCCGCGGGGGCGCTGGTCGGCGTGGCGGACGCGGGCGGGCCAACGCGGGCCCAGGGCATCGACCTGCGGCTGAACTACACGCCGGTGATGTCGCCGGCCGGCGCGGCGGGCGGGGGCGAGCCGGCGCCGGCGCGCGAGGGGACTGGTGGGCGTGGTGAGGCCCAAGGCGGGGGGGCGGCCCGGTGGGGCGAGGCCGACGGGCGGTGGTGGGTGGGGATCACCGCGGCGGGGACGTTCGCGGGCACGGGGCGGTCGTACGGGCCGGAGGTGAGCTTCGGCACGTTCGTGGCGCGCGATTTTCAGTTCATCGGCTGGGTGGCCGGGGCGTACTACGACCAGGACGGCCGCGACGCCGTGGGCGGGGGGCCGGGCATCGCGTTCCGGTGGCACTTCCTGAGCCCCGACACGTTCCGCGAGCAGAAGACCGGCGACCGGTCGTGGACGGTGTACGGGGACGCGGGTATCGGGCTGCTGTTCAGCGGGCGCGAGGTGCCCGACGGCGGCACTCGGTTCAACTTCACGCCGCGGGCGGGGGTGGGTTCGACGATCCAGCTGGGCAACTCGCCGGTGCGGCTCGACGTGGGGCTGCGGTGGGCGCACATCTCCAACGCGAACACGCAGGGTTCGGACCGCAACCCCAGCCGCGACTCGATCGGGGTGTACATCGGCGTGCTGTTCCCGTTCTGAGCGGGCTCAGGCGAGGGTTTCGAGCAGCGAGCGCTCGTAGGGGCGCAGGTCGCGCCAGCGGCCGGCGGCGACGAGTGCGCACCAGTCGGGGTTGCTGATCAGCGAGCGGCCGACGGCCAGCAGGTCGGCCTCGCCGCGGCGGAGCAGGTCGATGGCCGGCCCGGGGTCGGCGGTTTCGACGCGGTCGCTGTCGGTCATGGTGCCGGTGACGCTGACCCGTCCCACGGCGATGACGGGCAGCCCAGAGGCGCTGCGCACCCACGCGGCCAGGGTGCGCGGGCTGCCGGGGTAGGCCGCGTCGGTGGCGACGCCGGTGGAGGCGTGCAGAAGGTCGGCGCCGTGGTCGCACAGGGCGCGGCAGAACCACGAGAGCGTGTCGGGGTCGGGGAAGCTCAGGGCGGCGCGGTCCTCGCTCTTCCAGTGGCTGAGGCGGTAGAGGATGGGGTAGCCCGGTCCGACGGCGGCGCGGACGGCCCGCAGCACCATGAGCGGGAAGCGGGCCCGGTTCTCAAAGGGGCCGCCGAAGTCGTCGCGTCGGGTGTTGGCCTGGGGGGAGAGGAACGAGTCGAGCAGATAGCCGTGGGCGCCGTGGATCTCGACGGCGTCGAAACCCGCGGCCTTGGCGCGAGAAGCGCACGCGGCGAAGGTGTCGCAGACCTCGCGCATGTCGCGCTCGGTCATGGGGCGGGGGGTGGGGTGGAAGCCGCCGTGGCGCGCGGGTGCGGGCACGTCGGAGGGGCCGATGGGGTCGAGGGCGCGGCGGCCGGTGTGCCAGAGCTGGGCCGCCACGGCCGCGCGGCCTTGCCCCGTGGCGGGCGAGGGGGCGGCGCTGTGGATACGCCGGACCACCTCGGCCCAGCCGCGCTGCTGGGCGTCGGTGAAGAGGCCGGGGACGTTGCCCGAATCAGGGGCGTGCGTGGCGTCGACGTGGACACCCTCGGTGATGATGAGCCCGACGCCGCCGGCGGCGCGGCGTTCGTAGTACGCGGCGATGCGCTCGTCGGGCACGCGGTCGTCGGGGGCCTTGCGGCGGGTCATGGGGGCCATGGCCACGCGGTTGCGGAGGGCCAGACCGGCGAAACGGGCGGGCGCGAAGAGCTCGCCGTACACATCGTGGTGCATGGGCGATGGTAGGGACGCGGGCGGGATTCAGGGTCCGATGGGTCCGGTGGGGCCGGTGGGGGCGATGGGCCCGGCGGCGGCGGAGCCGACCTGGACGCGGGGGTAGGGGAAGCGTGTGAGCATGAGGTCGTGGAGGGCGCGGGCGTCGATGGTGAGCTCGGTGGGCGCGCCGGGTCCGCCGATGGTGGGGACGCCGGCAAGCACGGCTTGGTCGTTGTTGCGGATGGCGTCGAGGAAGCCGAGTTGCGGCCGACGGAGCCCGACGCCGAGGAGGACGTAGTACGTGCCGCTGGGGACGCGGACGAAGCCGTCGCGGTCTTCGGCGATGGGCCGCCCGCCGGGGCCGAGCACGAAGCCAGAGAATCGCTGGCCGTCGGCGGAGATGAGCGTGATCGCGTATCCGAGCTCGGAGAACGGGTCGGAGAACGGATTCGGCAAGGCCTCGGCGTGGTTCTCGAGCCGGAGTTTGACCTTGGAGGTTCGCGCGGGCTCGATGGGAGCGGGGATGTCTCCGAGGTCGATGTTCTGGTTGAGCTGGTCGCCGGGAATCGGTTGCAGCGCGCGGTTGCTGCTGCCCGTGGCGACAACCAACTGGGCGGTCTGGCCGCGGGGGATGCCGCGGAGCACGAAGCGGAGTTGATTAGAGACCGGATCGAGGCTCTGCACCGAGAACGCCCGGTGCCGATCGTTGATGGTCGCTCGCTTGACCGGGACCCCTTGGGCATCGACGATGCGTCCGGAGATAGTGACACCGGGTCGCAGATCTATAGTCACGAGTGGGTCCGTGACGGCAGCGGGAACCTCGTAGATCGCGTGGGGCGGAAGCGCGTTGGTAGTGAACGTGGTGCTGAACACCTGCCGGCGCCGGCTCCGGGTCTGCTCGTCGAGGCGCTGGCCGAGGCCCCAGGTGGGCTCGGCGGTGAAGACTCGTCCGATGCGTGCGGGGTCCCAGTCAAAGCGGACCTCGCCCGAGGCGTCGGTCTCGGCCCAGACGGCGCGGAAGGGTCGTTCCGGGTTGTCGTCGGCAAGGATGAACGTGATCTCGAGCCCGGCGACGGGTGCGCCGTCAGCGGCACGGACGAGGATTCGGATGGGGGCGTTGGCGGGTGGTGCGACCGCGGGCTCGGCGAGGGCGAGGGCGAGGGAGGTGGCCGCGGCGGCGATGAGGGTGGCGGTGAGCATGCGGTCAGGGTCCGGTGGGGCCGGGCGGCGGTGGAGGGGGTGTGGG
>JACVCL010000023.1 GCA_016742075.1 Phycisphaerales bacterium | reverse complement strand
GGGGGGGGGGGGGGGGGGGGGGGGGGGGGGGGGGGGGGGGGGGCCGGGCGCGACGGCCGCCTGGGCGAGGTCGTTGTCGAGCTTCTGCTCGGGGTAGGTGTCCTTGGTGTTGAACTTGCGATGGCGGAAATGGGTCATGTCGGGTCCTTGTGACGGGCGGTTGGTTTATTGAGCGCCTTGCGGCGCGAGCCTTTTGTCTCGCGTTTCTGCGTGAAGGACGCAGAAACGCTCGGCGGTGCCTCCGGCGGGGGTTTTTTGTGACAGGTGGAAGAACGGGGGCATGGCAGGAGGGGCGATCCTGGGCCCCGGGCGGCGAGTTGTCGGGGGGAGGGGAGGGGGGGGCCTTGGGCCTGGGTGGCGAGGGGGTGGCGCCGCGGCGGGGCCGCGCTGGGGGGCCGGGGGCAGGGGGCGGCGGGGGTGCGGGTTGGGTGCGGGGCGGGTTGGTTTTGGGGGGGCAAAAGAAAAACCGGCCGGCTCCTGAGGAGCCGGCCGGGGAGAGTGTCGAGTCAGCCGGTGCGGACCAGCGTCGTTCTGATCAGGCGATCAGAAGAGGAGCTGGAACTGGAAGCGGACGGCGATCTCGTTGCGGCGGTCCTGCGAGAGGTAGTTGATGGCGGTGTCGGGGACGCCGAGGGTGTTGACGCGGTTGATGAACCACTGGAGGTCGACCGTGAGCTTGGCGGCCTGGCCGTGGATGTAGTAGTTGCCGCCGACGGTGATGGTGTTGAACCAGCGGTTGCCGGAGGTCAGGTCGCGGTTGGACTTGTCGGCGACGATGCAGTCCCAGCGGACGAAGGGCTCGATCTGGGTGCCGGGGATGAAGATGCCGAACTGGGCGAAGACGCCGTAGTCGTTGAACTTGATGTTGCCGACGTCGGGGGAGCCGGCCGGGGCCTTGACCTTGGTGCGGGTGTGCGAGCCGATGCCGCCGATGGCGGCGTTCCAGCCGTCGCCCTTGAAGTTGGCGTCGACGGTCCAGGAGCCGAGGATGGTGTCGCCGAGGTAGGGGTTGCCGGCGCCGTCAGCGATGACGCCGCCGCCGGCGGAGTTGCCGAAGGGCAGGTCGAGGCGCGAGCCCTGGATGTGGCCGGCGGCGCCGATCATGGCGGCGAAGTCCTTGCCGGGCATGCCGGTGAAGTCCTTGAAGTCGTCCCACTTGCCGGCGAACTTGTACTCGCCGCGGAGGGTGACGGCGTAGTTGCCCTCGCCGCCGTCCTTGGCAAAGCCGAAGGAGCCGCGGTCGAGCGTGATGGCGTTCGGGGCGGTCAGGGCGCCGGAGGTGCGGTTGTTGGTGCCGAAGTCGGAGTTGGCCGAGCGGAAGCCGTCGGTGAAGGCGAACATGACGCGCCAGTCATCGGCGGTGTAGCTGAGCTCCATGCCCTGGCTGTAGCCCTGCTCGAAGACCTGGTTGGTCAGCGAGCGGCCGGCGGTGAGCTGGTACTCAACGTCGACGTTGGACTCGCGGTAGAAGGCGGTCTTGAACTGGCCCCAGCGGAACATCCAGCCGTCCCACTTGTAGCCGACGAAGGCGTTCTCGAGGTTGAAGGCGCCCGAGCCGCCGCGGTCGAACACGCCGCGGACCTCGTAGATGAGGTTCGGCTCGGCGATGTTGCCGGAGACGCCGAGGCGGGTGTAGTTGGTCTGGAAGCCGCCGGTGAACGAACGGCCGTTCGGGTTGGCCGCGTCGGCCGAGGCGTTCTTGCGGCGGAAGTTCGCGTTGTAGCGGAACTGGACCAGGCCGTTGAAGCGGATCTTGAAGTTGCCCGAGGCGTCGCCGAGGACGAAGCCCGAGTCGTAGCCGGCGCCAGAGGACTGCATGAGGCTCGAGCGGCTGTCGGCGTCGGCCAGGACCTCGGAGACGATCGCGCGGATCTCGTCGCGGTTGGCCGGGGCCTGACCCTCGGCGAGGGCCGCCGGGGCGACCGTGGTGATCGCGGCGCCGGCGAGGAGCATGAGGACGTTCGTCTGACTCATCTGAAGACTCTCCTTAGAGCGGCCCGGCGGCGATTCCACCCGCCGAAGCCAATCTGGATCCCCTCAGCGCTTCCAAAGGCTACCGCAGCCTCCGCTCAGGGGGTCGTACGTCGGGTTCCGCCCGATGGGGTGCGCGCCGGAGATGTCCCGGCGTGTCCCAAGTGAGCGGGTGCTAGTCTAAGCGTCGCGACTAGCAAACGCAAACCAGCAAGGGTGTCTTTCGACGGTTATCCCCCCAACTATCCAAATTTGCCCGGGGTTGGGGACCATTTTGGCCGTCGAAACACCGAGAAATTACCCTGAATAGGGTATATTTGAGCCCGGTTTCCCCGGCGCGGCGGGTCAGAACAGGAGCTGGAACTGGAACCGCAGGGCCACCTGATTGCGGCCGGAGGGGGCGAGGTACGCCCGGGTGGGGTCGTTCCCGCCGAGGGCGTTGGTGCGGTTGGGGAACCACTGCACATCGCAGGTGAGCTTGGCGGCGTGGCCGTGGATGAAGTAGTTGGCGCCGACGGTGAGGGTGTTGAAGAAGCGGTCGGATCCTGAAAAACCACGAGGATCTCCGTCAGCGAAGATGCCGTCCCAGCGGGCGAAGGGCTCGACCTTGGTGTCGGGGAGGTAGAAGCCGAACTGGGCGAGGGCGCCGAAGTCGCTGGTGGAGACCGAGCCCACGGCGGGGCTGCCGGCGGGGGCGTTCACGCTGGTGCGGGTGTGCTGGCCGACGCCGGCGAGGAAGGCGTTCCAGCCGTCGCCCTTCATGGTGAGGTCGGCGGTCCAGGCGCCGAGGATGGTGTCGCCGGTGTAGGGGTTGCCGGCGGCGTCGGTGAGGGCGGGGCCCGCGGCGGTGCGGAAGGGCAGATCGAGGCGGGAGCCCTGGATGTGCCCGGCGACGCCCGCCATGCCGGCGTAGCCCGAGCCGGGGGCGGAGGTGAAGTCCTTGAAGTTGTCCCACGTGCCGGCCCACTTGGCCTCGGCGCGGAGGGTGACGGCGAAGTTGCCCTCGCCGCCGTCGCGGGCGAAGCCGAACGAGTTTCGGGCGAGGGTGAGGTCGGTGCCGGCGGGGCTGAGGGAGGCGGTGGCGCGGCTGTTGGTGCCGAAGTCGGAGTTCTGGGCGAGGAAGCCGTCGTGGACCTGGAGCCAGCCGCGGATGGTCTCGCCGGTATAGGCCAGTTCGAGGCCCTGCGAGCGGCCGCCGCGGAAGACCTTGTCGGTCATGGAGCGGTCGGCGGTGAGCTGGAACTCGTCGGAGACGTCCCACTCGCGCCAGAAGCGGATCTTGTACTGGCCGCCGCGGAAGGACCAGCCGTCGGCGAAGCGCCAGCCTACGAAGGCGTCTTCGAGGATGAAGCGGCCGTTGTTGCCGCGGAGGAACTCGCCGTTGACGCCCCAGAAGATGGAGGGGTCGTGGGCGGTGCCGCTGAAGCGGAGCTTGGAGAATCGGGTGTTGAAGCCGCCGGTGAAGGGCCGTCCGTCGGGGTTGGCGGCGCTGGCCGAGTCGGAGCGGCCGCGGAAGTTGGCGGTGTAGCGGAACTGGACGAGGCCGTTGACCTTGAGGGAGTAGCCGCCGGCGTCCTTGATGATGAAGCCCGAGTCGTAGCCGGCGGAAGCGCCCTCGGCGAGGAGGCTGGTGCGCGCGTCGGCGTCGGCGAGGAGCTCGGCGACGGCGGCGCGGAGGTCGTCGGGGGCGTGCCCCCCCGCGGCGGCGGGGAGGGCGGCGGCCAGGGCGGGGAAGGAGGCGGCGAGAAGGCGTGTGCTCATACGTGCGTTCCTGCGGAGATGGGGGCCGGGAGAGGGATCGATCGGGGCCGCTCGCGGCGTGCAGAATAGTGTCGGCGGGGCGGAACAAAAACCGCCGGCGCGGGCCGGCGGCGGGGGGGGAGCGTTGTGGGGCCCGGCGCGGGGGCGGCGCCGGGGGGCCGGGTTCAGGCGCTGGTGACCTGCAGCAGGCGCAGGCAGCGCGAGACGATGTCGGCGGCGGTGAGGTTGGTCATCTTGAGGATGTCGTCGGGGGTGCGGGCGCTCTTGGGGATGCGCTGGATGAACATCTGCTCGAGCTTGAAGCCCTCGCCCGACTCGACGAGGGCGTCGGCGACGGCGGAGCCGATGGAGGCGCCGTAGTTGTCCTCGATGGTGACGATGAGGCCGTTGTTGGCGTTGGCAAGGTCGAGGAGTTTCTCGGCGTCGAAGGGGATGGAGTAGAGGTCGACGAGGGTGGCGGAGACGCCGGCGCGGTCGAGGCCCTCGAGGGCCTTGTTGGCCTCGTGGACCATGTACCCGCTGGCGCAGATGAGGACGTCGCGGCCCTCGTTGAGGACCTCGAAGCCGCCGAGGTTGAAGACGACGTCGTCGTTGTAGATGAACTCGACGTCGGGGCGGAGGGTGCGCATGTAGCAGGCGCCCTCGTACTCGGCCATGACGCCGGTGAGGGCGTAAGCGGCGTAGGCGTCGGCGGGCTGGAGGATGTAGCAGAGGGGGTTGCCGCGGTGGTCGCGGGCGGTGGCGAGGGAGCGGAACCAGGCGATGTCGGGGAGGGACATCTGCGAGGGGCCGTCGGAGGCGAGCGAGGCGCCGGCGTGCGAGCCGACGATCTTGAGGTTGGCACCGCCGATGATGCCCATCTCGATCTGGTCGTAGGCGCGGGTGACGAACTTGGCGAAGGTGGAGAGGAAGGGGATCTTGCCGGCGGCCGAGAGGCCGACGGCGGCGGAGACCATGTTCTGCTCGGCGATCTTGCACTCGAAGAAGCGCTGGCGGAGCTTGGCGTCCTTGTTGAAGAGCTCGGCGAAGGTGGAGTTGGAGACGTCGGCGTCGAGCGTGACGACGCGGTCGTTGACCTGGCCCAGGGCCTTGAGGGCGATGCCGTAGGCGCGGCGGGTGGAGAGGCGGCCGGTGTGCAGGACGCTCTCCATGTCCATGGCCTTCATGGCCTGGCTGAAGGCCGGGAGCTCGCCGATGCGGATCTGGCGCTCGGGGGCGTCCTTGGGCACGGGGACGGTGAAGCGGTCGGTGCTGGTGAGGGTGCTGATGAGGCCGTTGCGGGTCTCGTTGAGCTCGGCCAGGGCCTTGACGAGCTGGTCGCCGCTGGCGGGCTTGCCGTGCCAGCCGCCGCCCTGCAGGGTGGGCGAGCCCCAGCCCTTGACGGTCTTGGCGATGACGGCCATGGGGGTGGCGCCGGCCTTGTTGGAGACCTCGGCGAACTTCTCGAAGGCCTCGCGGATCTGGCCGGGATTGTGGCCGTCGATGGTGACCACGTCGAAGCCGCAGGCGCGGAGCTTGCCGGCCAGCACCTCGGGGCTCTGCTGCCTGGAGACCTTGTCGGTCTGGCCGTAGCCGTTGCAGTTGAAGATGGGCAGGACGTTGTTGATGCCGTGATCGATGATGAAGTCGAGGGCCTCGGCGATCTGGCCCTCGCGGCTCTCGCCGTCGCCGACGATGCAGTAGACGCGGCGGTCGTTGTCGTCGAGGCGGGCGGCGAGGCCCAGGCCCGCGGCGACCGAGAGGCCCTGGCCCAGCGAACCGGTGGCGGCGTCGAAGAAGGGGAAGCCCTCGACGGGGTTGGGGTGGCCGTCGAGCACGCTGTCGGCGGCGCGGAGGGTCTTGAGGTCGTCGACGGTGAGCGGGCGGCGGTTCTCGGGGTCTTTGCCGACGGCGATGCCGAGCTTGGCCGCGGCGGCGTAGACGATGGGCACCGCGTGGCCCTCGGAGAGCACGAGGCGGTCGGCCGTGGGGTAGTCGGGATAGTCGGGGGCGTGCCTCATGGTGTGGAACATGAGGACGGTCACGATGTGCCCGAGGCTGGTGGAGGTTGAGGGATGCCCGGCGCCGGCCTGGGCGCACATCTCGAGGGCGAGTTTGTCGAGTTCCACGGCCTGGGCGTGGACGGCGGCTTCGAATGACATGGTTGCGTCGGTCCTTTCCTGATGCTCAGGCGCTCGGCGTGCCCGCCCGGCGCGGCGCGCGGGGGGCGGCGGAGCGCATCCGCCCGTGAGGCGGCCGTCGCGGCGGCGGAGGGTGCCGGGCGGCGCGGCCGCGGGTGATCGACCCGGGATGCCAAGCGCGCACGGTGCGCGCATCGATACCCGCACAACCCGACCGCCTTCCGAACAACGATCGGGCACGAATGTTGCAGATTACCAGACGGGGCCCGGGGTGTGTGGGTTCGGCGGGGCGCGGAATCAGTTTGTTTGAAGGCCGGGATGTGTGCGGTTTTTGTACGGATGCTGCCGGGTTGCGGGTGAGGGCCGCGGGGGGTGGCGCCGGCGGTAGGTCGGGAGGGATTGGCGTTACACTGCCGGGCCCGACGCGTCGGCGGGGGTGCGGGTGGCCGGTGCGCGGCGGGGGTGGGGCCTGAGGGTGAATCTCGATGAAGGTGATCTGCGACCGATCGGCGTTGTTGAATGCGGTGAACCTGGTGGCGGGGGTGGTGAGCGCGCGGTCGCCGCGGCCGCAGCTGGGGTGCGTGAAGTTCACGGCCAGAAAATCGGGCAAGGGTTCCGGGGCGGGGTCGATCAGCCTGGCGGCGACGGACGCCGAGATCTCGATCCGCCTGTCGACGGCGAACGCGGAGATCCAGCAGGAAGGCGAGATCCTGATCCCGGCCGACAAGCTTCGGGGGATCGTGGCGGCGGAGGACAACGAGCCGACGCTGACGCTGGAGACCGACGGGGAGGTGACGCACATCAAGGGCGCCGACGCGCACTTCAAGGTGTTCGGCTTCCCGGCGGCGGACTTCCCGCCGATCCCCGACTTTCCGGGCGAGAAGGAGCGGGGCGAGACGTTCGCGGTGTCGGCGTCGCAGCTGGCGCGGCTGATCGAGCGGACGGCGTTCTCGACGAGCCGCGAGAACTCGCGGTACGCGATCAACGGCGTGCTGCTGCGGCGTGCGGGCAAGAAGCTTGAGATGGTGGCGACCGACGGTCGCCGGCTGGCGCTGGCGCGGGGGAACGCCGAGTCGGCGTCGGGCGAGGAGCCTCAGCAGTGCATCGTGCCGACCAAGGCGCTGACGATGCTGGCGAAGCTGCTGCCGGGCTCGGACGACAAGGTGCGGGTGCACATCACCGACAACCAGGTGATCTTCTCGATCCCCGGGGCGGGCGACGGGCCGGCGACGGTGCTGGCGTCGAACCTCGTGGAGGGCACGTTCCCGCCGTACGAGGACGTGATCCCCAAGGACCAGGACAAGAAGGCGACCTTCGACGTGGCGGTGCTGGGCTCGGCGGTGAAGCGGGCGGCGCTGCTGACCAACGAGGAGTCGCGCGGCGTGCGGATGAGCTTCGCGGGCTCGGGCAAGGCCAAGACGCTGAAGGTGTCGAGCCGTGCGCCGGAGATGGGCGAGGCCGAGATCAACGTCGAGATGGCCGGCTACGAGGGGGGCGACATCGACATCGGCTTCAACCCGCAGTTCATCAGCGATGCGCTGAAGGTGATCCCCGGCGAGCAGGTGATCCTCGAACTCAAGAGCCCCAACAAGCCCGGGCTGATCCGCAGCGGCAACGACTTCGTGTACGTCGTGATGCCGGTGAACCTCTCGTGAGCCGGCCCGGCGGGCGCTGAGGCGCAGTTCCTACGAGGGCGGCCGGTGCGGCGCGGCCCGTTGAGGGCGGGCGCCGGGGGCGGGTTCCCGGGCACCGGGTGTGTTGACTACGGGCGGCAGCCGAGAGCATCCCGCAGCATTCGGGGGGATCTTCGGCCTGCGCGCGGCGCGGCGGTTGACCACGCGGCGGCGGGGTGCACAGTGGGGCCATGGGCGCGCGTGTTCAGTGGCGCGCCCCGATCAGCGGCCTCCGGCACGGAGGCCTCGCACAACCTGTAAGGAGTCCCACCATGCTTTCTCGCAATGGCCTCGCGATCGCGCGCGCCGGGGCGGTGGCCCTGACGCTCCTCGCCGGCGTCGGCCGGGCGGCCCGGGCGGACATCATCGATCAGGGTGTGGCGATCAACCGGACCCTGAGCCTGACGCAGCTCCAGGCCGATCCGAACAACCGCTACTGCGGCATCATGACCGAGCCCGCGGCCGTCGACATCGGCGAGTACATGAACCTCACCATCGCCGGGATGCAGTGGGACGCCCCCAGCGTCGGTCTCTTCCGGTTCACGGAGCCCCCGGGCGAGCCCAACGGCCAGCAGGGCTCGACCAGCGACCTGGTGTACTTCTTCAACGAGCCTGTCGGCGCGCGGGTGATCTTCCTCTCCGACGATGAGCTGGGCCGGCTGCCGACGATCCCCGGGGTGAACATCCCGCCGCCCTCGGCCTTGCCGCTGCTGGGCACGAGCGCTGATGAGTCGCCGATCTTCAGGACGCTCACGGCCAACGGCGGCACGGTGAGCCTCTTCGCGCAGATGTGGAGCGACCCGTTCCTGCCGGCGCCGTGGGTCGGGCCGCAGTTCAGCGACGTCTTCTACCTGACGGTGCCCACGCCCGCGACGGCCGCGGCCGGGCTGGCGGGCGGGCTGCTGCTGCTCCGCCGCCGGCGCGGATGACCCACGGCGGAGGCGACCGCCCCGGGGGTCCGAGCCACACACGGGGCCCTGCACGCTCGCTCGCCGGGCGTGCGGGGCCTGTTTCTGCGCCCCCGCCGGCGGGTCGTGGGGCGGGGTCGTGCGAAGGGGGTGAGGGGGTCAGGACCCGGGGCCGGTCGGCGGGACGGGCGCCGGCGGCGGCGGGGCGGCGCGGCCGGGTGCCGGGGCGGGGCGCGTGAGGGGGGTGAAGTCGAGCCTGGTGTCGGGGGGCAGCTTCTCGATGCGCGTGGCCTCGTAGCCGCGGGGCACGTCGAGCCGGGCGTCGAAGCGGACGACGAAGGTCAGCCGCACCTTGTCGCCGACGCGCAGTCCCTCGAGCGTGACGTCGTCGGCGAGGGGGAAGGGCATCTCCATGACATCCATGCCCAGCGAGCCCTTGGGGCCTTTGAATTCAGGTATGGCCTCGTGGAAGACCATGAAGTCGGATTGCATGTTGCCCTCTTGGGGCAGCTGGCGGACCTGGCCGCGGACGGTGTAGGAGTAGGTCTTGACGCTGTCGTCGGCGGGCGGCGCGGCCTTGCCGGGGGTGCGCTTGCAGGCGGGGAGCGCGGCGAGGGCGATCGCGGCGGCGGCTATCGCGGCGGCGCGGAGCGATGGGGTCATGCGGCGATGGTAGTCGCCGGCCACGCGCGGCCCGCAAACGAACAGGCCCGGGCGTCGCGGCCCGGGCCTGGAGGCGGATCGGATTCAGCCGAACGCTCAGGCGTTCTCGATCTTGAGGTACTCGGCCACGCTGGCGACGTCGGGGGCGATGTGGGGGAAGAAGGTCATGGTCCAGGAGTTGCCGGGGGTCGCCGAGACGTACTTGGAGGCGGGGCGGCGGACCTCCCACGGACGCATGCCGCGGCTGCGGACGTAGAGGTTCTTCATCCTGTGCTCCTGGGCGCCCTTGAGGCGGCGGCGGATGTCGGGGTCCTGGCGCATGAGGCGCTCGATGGTGCTGGTGGCGCCGAACGACCGCGGCGCGGAGGTGACGGTGAGCTTGAGCTTCTGGCCGGGGCGGAGGTTGGCGGTCGTCATGGCGGAGCCTCGTGGCTGGGTGTGAACCGGGGCAAGAACGGGTGCGGCGGCCGACGCGCCTGACAGATGGGGCACGCTCGGCTGCGGGATTGGCAGGCAGGGGAACACCCCCGGGCCCGGAAGATGCCTCTTCTCCGGACGGGGGGCGGGATTGTACCGATCCGCCGCCGTACTTCCAGTGAAGAGGTGCGGTTGGCCCGGGCTTTGCCCCTCAGACGGCCCGCCGGGCGTGGAAACACCCGATCGAACCCCGATCGGACCTTGACCCGGCGTCGGTCAGCCTCGAAAGTGCATCGTTGCCGCCCTGCGTGGGGCGCCCGTCGCCCCGCCCGATAAGGACCCGTCATGTCGAACCCCATCCAGCCCGACCCGCGCGACGTTCCGCCGTTCAACCCCGCGTCGCCGCACCACGCGCGCCCGAAGATCCGGGCGATCCAGGGCTTCCCGGTGCACACCGAGGACGGGCAGACGATCCTGGGCATCCGCGATGCGCGGCAGGTGTCGGACAAGGTGATCTTCACCAACCCGCTGGCCCAGTTCATGCTGCCGCACATGACCGGCGAGCACGGCGTGGAGGAGGTGGCCCGCCGGGCGTGGGCGATGGCGCAGCAGCACCAGGTGCCGGCGCAGTTCCAGCAGGCGTTCAACGCCGAGAACGCCCGGATGCTGGTGGCGCAGCTCGACGCCGCGGGGTTCCTTGAGGGTCCGGTGTTCGACGGGATGCTCGCCGAGATGCGGTCGAGCTTCGACTCGTCGGAGGTTCTCCCGCCCGCGGCGACGGCCGACTTCGCCGACGCGCTGGTGGTGCAGGAGGTGGGCCAGGAGGCGACGGCCGAGCAGAAGACGCAGATGGGCCCCGAGAAGCTGCGCCGGGCGCTCGACCAGTGGATGGACGAGGCGCTCAAGCCCGTGAGCGACCCGTCGTTCGACGCGCTGCCCAAGGCGGTGTTCGCGCCGCACCTGGACTACTACCGCGGCTGGCCGAACTACGCGCACGTGTACGGCCGGATGCGGGTGGTCGACCGGCCCGACCGCGTGATCATCCTTGGCACCAACCACTTCGGCATGGGCACGGGCGTCACGGCGTGCGACAAGGGCTTCGCGACGCCGCTGGGGGTGTCGAAGCTCGACTCGGCCTTCGCCGACGCGGTGAAGAAGCACCTGTCCGCCGAGCAGGCCCGTCAGCTCTTCGAGCACCGCTACGACCACGAG
Source organism: Phycisphaerales bacterium (assembly GCA_016742075.1). GTDB lineage: Bacteria > Planctomycetota > Phycisphaerae > Phycisphaerales > UBA1924 > JACVCL01. The sequence goes on along the minus strand of JACVCL010000023.1, from coordinate 14,910 downwards.
CGCGAGCACTCGATCGAGCTGCACCTGCCGTGGATCCAGCACGTCTTCGCCGACAAGTCGACCGGCGAGGGCCCGCGGGTGTTCGCCGCGCTGGTCCACGACCCGCTGCCGAACAACGGCGAGAGCTACGACAACAACGGCCTGGGCCTGATGCCCTTCGTGGACGCCCTGCAGAAGGCCATCGCCGAGTCGCCCGGCCGGACGCTGGTGGTCTCCTCGGCCGACCTCTCGCACATCGGCCGCAGCTTCGGCGACCAGCAGACCTTCGTGGGCGAGGACCAGAACGCCGCGAACTTCCGCAACCGCGTCGTCCAGCACGACCAGGCCATGCTGCAGCTGGTGGCCGACGCCAAGCCCGACGAGCTGGTGGCCTCGCTGGCGTGGCAGGAGAACTGGAGCCGCTGGTGCTCGCTGGGCAACATCGTCGCGGCGATCAAGGCCACGCGGGCGGAAAAGGTGAAGATCCTGCACTACGCCGCGGCGGGCGACGACCAGGGCGTGGCCATGGTCTCGAGCTTCGCCGGCGCGGTGTTCTGATTCCGACGCGCTCGCCCCCTCGGGCGAACCCCCGGAACCCCCGGAACCCCAGAACCCCGGAACCCAGAAACCCCGGCGGATCTGGCGGGCGCGTCGGCGGCTTGAACGGCCGCCGGCGCGCCGTGGGCAGGGCCAGACTCTCCGGCCGAAGGCGGGCCCGCCGCGCCGCGTTGAGCGGCCGAGGGCGGACGCTGGGTGCGACGTGCCCCTTGCGGGGACCAGCGCGGGCGCCGCGGCCGGGGGTGCATCCGACGGGAACGGCGTCCTCCTCGCCTGTTCTCGCGGCCCGGCCTGAGCTGTGCCGTCTGTGCGTCGCGGAATCGGCCGGCGTATTCGCCGGATGCCTTCCTTTTCGCAGGCTGAGCCCCCGCGGTTCCCGCGGAGCGGAACGGCGGGATCCCGGCTAACCCAGCCGCGCCGGCAGGGCGCAGGCGGGGGCGAGCTCGTCGGCCAGTTCTTCGGCGAGCATGCGGGCCTCAACGGGGCCTCGCTCGCAAACGGCAAACAACGTGCTGCCCGAGCCGGTCACGTGCACCGGCCGGCCGGCGACCGCCGCGGCGCGGTCGATCAGCGGCCGCAGACGCGGCTCGACGGCGCACGCCGGATCCGCCAGATCGTTGAACAGTTCTCCGCCGGCCAGGTCGGCCCGCGCGGCCAGGGCCCGCACTTCGGCGCTGCGCAGCGGCCCGGCGGGCGCGGCGTCGAAGGCCTTGTAGACCGGCCCGGTCGGGCAGCCGAAGTCGGGGAAAATCAGCACCACGTCGCCACGGACCGCGGGGGCGGGCGTGATGGTCTCCCCGACGCCCTCGACCACGGCCGGCTCGTCGGCGAGCAGGTAGGCGACGTCCGAGCCCAGGGTGGCGGCCAGGGCCCGCAGGCGGTCGTCTGGGATGTCGAGCGCAAAGAGTTCTCGCACCGCCAGCAGCATCGCCGCGGCGTCGGCGCTGCCGCCGCCCAGGCCGCCGCCGACGGGGATGCGCTTCTCGAGCTTCATCTGCACCGGCAGCGGGCGCCCGGCCTCGCGCTCGAGCAGCAGGTGGGCGCGCACGGCGAGGTCCTTGGTCACGCTCCAGTCGATGGGCGCTTTGCGGAGCGCCTGCGGGTGCCAGAGGATGGCATAGCGCGAGAGGCGGTCGTCTTCCAGGCGGGTGACGAGCAGGTCGTCGGCCAGGTCGATTCGGGCCATCCACGAGCAGATGGGGTGGTAGCCGTCGCCGGGCCTGGGCGGGCCGACGGCCAGGGCGAGGTTGAGCTTCGCGCGGGCGGTGCGCTCGGCGATGGGCCGTTCCTGCTGGTCGAAGCGTGTGGGCATGGCGTGGGGCCGCCGCGGCTACAGGCGGGCGCGGTTGGCGGCGGCGATGAGATCCTTCACGCGCTCGGGGTCGGGCGGGTTGCGCCAGTCGCCGCGCTTCTTGAACCACGAGCCGACGATCACGGCGTCGGCGTACTCGAAGCACTCGCGGATGTTGTCGGGCGTGGCGCCCGAGCCGACGACCACCGGCAGACCGGTAGCCTGGCGGACGGCGCGGATGTCGGCCAGGCTGGCCGGCCGGCCGGTGGACACGCCGGTGACGATCACGCCGTCGGCCCCGAAGAACTCGGCGGTTCGGGCGAACTCGGCGATGGGCACATCGGCCGTGATCGCGTGCGCCGTGTGCTTCTTCTTGATGTCGCAGAGGATCTTGATGTCGGTGGCGCCGATGGCGGCGCGGTACCGCAGCAGCGGCCCGGCGTCGGCCGAGGCCAGGATGCCCTCGTCGGCCACGCTGGCGAAGAGGAACCCCTCGGCCCGGATGAACTGCGCGTTGATGGCCTGGGCCACCGCCAGCGCCGCCTGGTTGGCCCCCGCCAGGATCTGCACCCCCAGCGGCACGTCGACCGCCTGCCGCACCGCGTCGCCGATCACCGTCATCGAGGCGACGATCTCGGGCCCCACGTCGCGCATGAGATACGGCACGTCGTGCATGTTCTCGATCATCACCGCGTCGAAGCCGGCCTGGACCAGCGTCCACGCCTCTTCGACGGCCTGGCCGGCCAGGACGTTCACCGGCTCGGTGTTGTTCGGCGTGCCCGGCAGGGCCCCCACGTGCACCATGCCCACCAGCGCCTTCTGGGCGCCGAAGATGTCCATCGCGAGGGGCATGGCGGGGCGGTCCTTCTCTCCTGCTCGCCGGGCGGGACGGCCGTTCCGGCGGTGTGCGCACGCCGCGTGAGGGCTGCTGGGGGTCGCGGCGGGCGGAGTATACCCCCGCTGCGGCGGGCGCCCGGCCCGGCGCGGGCCGCGGTAGGCTCTTGCGGTGCGCCGCCCGCCGATCGATCCCGGACTGCTCGCCGTCGCCCGGGGCGACGCCGAGGCCGACCTCGTGCTCGCCGGCGCGCGGGCCGTCGACGTGTTCACGCGCCGCGTGCTGCCGGCGAGCGTGGCGGTGTGGCGCGGGCGCATCGCGGGCGTGGGCGCGCCGGGGGTGTACGCGCGGGGCCGGAGGGTGATCGACCTGCGCGGGGCGTTCCTGGCCCCGGGCCTCATCGACGCGCACATGCACTGCGAGTCGACCATGCTGCCGCCCGGCGAGTTCGCCGCGCTGGCCGTGCCCCACGGCACCACCGCGGCGGTGCTCGACCCGCACGAGATCGCCAACGTTCTGGGCGTGCCGGGCATCCGCTGGATGATGGAGGCCGGGCGCGGCCTGCCGCTGCGGTGCCTGTGGGCGCTCTCGTCGTGCGTGCCCTCGTGCCACCTCGAGACCGCCGGGGCCCGCATCGAAGCCGCCGACCTGGCCCCGCTCTTCGACGAGCCCGACGTGGTGGGACTGGCCGAGATGATGAACTTCCCCGGCGCCGTCGCCGGCGATCCGGCGGTGCTGGCGAAGGTGAACCTGGGCCTCTCGCGCGGCGTGGTCGACGGGCACGCCCCCGGCCTGGGCGGCCCGGCCCTGTGCGCCTACGCCGCGGCGGGCATCACGTCGGACCATGAGTGCACCACCGGCGAGGAGGCCCTGGAGAAGCTGCGGCTGGGCCTGCACGTGCACATCCGCGAGGGCTCGGCGGCGCGGAACCTCGGGGCGCTGCTCCCGCTGGTGACGCCCGCCACCGCCCACCTCTTCTCCTTCTGCACCGACGACCGCCACCCCGCCGACCTGCACGATGAGGGCCACATCGACCACGTCGTCCGGCGGGCCATCGCCCTGGGGCTCGACATGCCGACGGCGTGGGCCATCGGCTCGCTGCACACCGCCCGCCACTACGGGCTGCCCGACGCGGGGGCCGTGGCCCCCGGCCACCGGGCCGACCTGGTGGTGTTCGACGACGACCGCGCACCCCGGGCCCGCCTGGTGTTCAGCGCGGGCGAGATCGCCGCGGAAGACGGCCGGGCGGTGGCGGCATCGGGCCGGCCCCGGCCGCCCCTCCCGCCCGGCGGTGGCGTGCGGCTGCCGGCCGATCTCTCGCCGGCCGCCCTGCGCGTGCCGCACCGGGGCGGCGCCGCCATCCGCGTCATCGGCATGGACCCGCACCAGCTCGTGACCGAGGACCTGCGGCTGCCGCCGAGGGTGGAGGGCGGCGCGATCGTGGCCGACACAGGGCGCGACGTGCTGAAACTGGCGGTTATCGAGCGTCACCGCGGGTCGGAGCGGATCGGCGTGGGTTTCGTGCGCGGCTTCGGCCTTCAGCGCGGGGCCATCGCCTCGACGGTGGGCCACGACGCCCACAACCTGGCCGTGCTCGGCGCCGACGACGCCGACATGATCGCCGCGGCCCGGGCCCTGGAGGCCTGCGGCGGCGGCCAGTGCGCCGTCGAGAACGGCCGGGTGCTGGCCACGCTGCCGCTGCCGATAGCCGGGCTCATGTCGGACCGGCCGGCCGCGGAGGTCATCACCCAGCAGGCGGCGCTGCTCGCGGCCACGCGGGCCCTGGGGTGCCCGCTGCACGACCCCTTCATGCCGCTGAGCTTCATGCCCCTGCCGGTGATCCCGCGGCTGAAACTCAGCGACCTGGGGCTGGTCGACGTGGTGAAGTTCGAGATCGTGCCGCTGGAGGCGTGAGGCCGCGGGGCCGCGCGGCGGCGGTCACCACTCCGGGCCGCCCGAGTAGCGCCCGTAGATGTCGGCCAGGGCCTGGACCATCTCGCCGAGCGTGCAGCCGGCCAGCGCGCCCTCGACGAGCGCGGGCATCACGTTGTCGGGCGAGAGCCCCGCGGCCTTGGCCGGCTCCGAGCGGCCGCGGGCCGCATCGCGGATAGCGTCGAGCGCCCGGCCCACGGCCGAGGCGTCGCGGCGCTTCTTGAAGGCGGCCAGGCGCTCGCACTGATCGACCTCGACCTGGTGCGGGATCTCGAGGATGTCGATCGCCCGCTTCTCGTTGGGGTCGGCGTACTCGTTGACGCCCACGATGATGCGGTCGCCGGCCTCGCACTCCTCGGAATAGCGGTACGACGCCTCGGCGATGGCGCGCCGGAAGTAGCCGCGGTGGATGCCCTGCACCACGCCGCCGCCGTACCCGGCGGTGGGCGCGTAGGCCGGGTGCTGCGAGAGATCGGCGGGCGAGGCGGGGTTGGTGGGTGCCGTGCGCGGCGTGTTCCGCGGAGCGGCCATCGAGCGGTACTCGCCCATGAGGTCGATCTCGCGGATGAGATCGAGCGCCCCGGCCTCCATGCGGTCGGTGAGCTCCTCGACGAACCAGCTGCCGCCCAGCGGGTCGGTCACGCGGGTGACGCCGGTCTCGTGGGCCAGGATCTGCTGGGTGCGCAGGGCGACGGTCACGGCCTGCTCGGTGGGCAGGCCGAGGGTTTCGTCCATGCTGTCGGTGTGCAGGCTCTGGCAGCCGCCGAGCACCGCGGCCATGGCCTGGTAGGCCACGCGCACGATGTTGTTCAGCGGCTGCTGCTCGGTCAGCGAGCAGCCGGCGGTCTGCACGTGGGTCTTCATGAACCACGAGCGCTCGTTGCGGGCCTGGTAGCGGTGCCGCATCACGCGTGCCCAGATGCGCCGGGCCGCCCGGATCTTGCAGATCTCCTCGAAGAACTCGTTGTGCGAGTTGAAGAAAAACGACAGCCGCGGCGCGAACGAATCGATGTCGAGCCCGCGGGCGACGCACGCCTCGACGTACTCCATCCCGTCGCGCAGCGTGAAGGCCAGCTCCTGCACCGCCGTGCTGCCCGCCTCGCGGATGTGGTAACCCGAGATCGACACGCTGTTCCACTTCGGCACGTGCCGCGACTGGAACTCGATGGTGTCGACCACCAGTTTCGTCGAGGGCTCGGGCGGGAAGATGAACTCGTTCTGCGAGTGGAATTCCTTCAGGATGTCGTTCTGCAGCGTGCCTCCCAGCGAGTCCCACGAGATGCCCCGCTGCTTGGCCATCGCCAGGTACATCGCCCAGATCACGCACGCCGGGCCGTTGATGGTCTGCGACACCGTGACCCGGTCGACAGGGATGTCGGCGTAGAGCCGGTGCATGTCCTCCAGCGTGCAGATCGCCACGCCGCACCGCCCCACCTCGCCGGCCGAGAGCGGGTCGTCCGAGTCGCGGCCCATCAGCGTCGGCAGGTCGAAGGCCGTCGAGAGGCCCGTGTTGGCCTTCTGGTCGGCCTTGCCGAAGCGGGCCTGCTCGAGCAGGTACTTGAACCGCTTGTTGGTGTCGTCGGCCGAGCCGAAGCCCGCGAACTGCCGCATCGTCCACAGCCGCGAGCGGTAGCCCGCGGGGAACAGCCCGCGCGTGTACGGGTAACGCCCCGGCGACGGGATGTCGCGCTCCAGGTTCCGCAGCGACTCGGGCGGACGCGCCGGCGAGTACGACTCGTCGAGCACCAGGCCCGAGATCGTCACCGCCTGGGGGTCCACCGGGGCCTTGGCGGGGCGCGGCGGGGCGGAAGCGGGGGCGGCGGGACCGGCGGCGTGGGTGGTCACGGGCAGAACTCCTCGGCGATCGCGGGCTGGGCGGGGGTGCGCGGCCAAGTCTAGAAAGCCCGCCGGAGCCACGGATATACCGGGGTTTGTTCGGGGCTCGCCCGCACGGCGCGGCTCTGGTGGCCGCGGGAACGCTGAAAGCCGTAGATGTAGACTGCATTTCAACTTTGAGACAGGTGCCACCCCCCGGGTTCCCCGCGCCCGCCGCCGACGCCAAGTACCATCCGCGTCCGGCCGGTACAGGCCGGGGCGGCCGGCGGGCCAGACGCCCCTCGGCGGCGGCGGACCGGGTCGGAAGGGCACCTGCGTTGCTAGTTGAATCCAAACGCCCTCGGAACCTGGCCTGGTACCACTCCGGCCCCCTGCTGTTCGGTGACTGGGGCACCTCGCGCCTGTACGTCCTGGGGCTGGCCTTTTACTACACGGGCCACGCCTCGCCGCTGTATCTGGCGGCGATGAGCGTGCTCATGGCCGCGGTGGCCTGGGCGTACACGGTGATCTGCCGGTGCTTCCCCGAGGGCGGCGGGGTCTACGCCGCGGCCCGGGGGGTTTCCCCCACCCTGGCGGTGATCGGGGCCACGCTGCTGCTGTGCGACTACATCGTCACGGCGTCGCTCTCGGCCATCGAGGCGTTCAACTACTTCGGGGTGGCCCGGAGCTGGGTGCTGCCGCTCTCGCTGGTGTGCCTGCTGGTGCTGGGGGTCATCAACTGGCTCGGGGCCCGCGAGGCCGGTCGGTTCGCGCTGCTCATCGCCGTCGCGGCGATCGTGCTCTCGGCGGTCATCGCGCTGCTGTGCGTGCCCCTGCTGCCCACCGGCGTGAAGACCATCACCACCGGCCACGCCAGCATCTCCGACTGGCTGACGCGGTGGGAGAACTTCATGCGGGTGATCCTGGCCCTGGCCGGGCTCGAGGCCGTGGCCAACATGACCGGCCTCATGAAGCAGCCGGTGGCGCGCACCTGCCGCCGGACCATCTGGCCCGTGCTGGCCGAGGTAGTGATCCTGAACATGGTGTTCGGCATCGCCCTCAACGCGCTGCCGGCCCTGCAGCCGGTCGACATGCCGCACTACGTCGAGCACGAGCGGCTGGCCGGCCTTCGGCCCGAGAACGTGCCGCCCGAGGTGCGCGAGTACCGCGACACCGCCATGCGCGTGCTGGCCGAGCACGCCACCGCGAACGCCACCGGCTCGCCCGGCGTTGCCGCGGCGGCGGGCGTGGCCGCGGGCATCATCTTCGGGCTGCTGCTGCTCTCGGCGGTGAACACCGCGATCATGGCGATGGTCGCCGTGCAGTACTCGATGGCGCAGGACAAGGAACTCCCGGGGTCGCTCACGCGCCTGAACTACCCCGGTGTGCCCATGGTGCCGCTGGTGCTGGCGTGCATCGCCCCCGCGGTGCTGCTGGTGCTCGAGGCCGACGTGAAGAGCCTCGGCGAGCTTTATGCCATCGGCGTGGTCGGGGCCATCGCCATCAACCTCATCTGCTGCGCCTGGCGGAAGGACCTGCCCATCGGCCCGTGGGAGCGGCGGTTCATGTGGGCGCTGGCGGCCTTCATGTCGGGCGTGTTCGTGACCATCTGCCTCGTCAAGCACAACGCCACGATCTTCGCCGCGGGCATGGTGGTGTCGGTGCTGCTGACGCGGTTCGTGGTCAAGCAGTTCGCCGCCGCGCGGGCCATGCGCCCGCTGCCCGAGCCCGTCACCGGCTGGCTGGCCGAGATCCAGTCGGCCGCCGCCGAGGTCGACCCGCTCAAGCCGCGCATCATGCTGGCCGCTCGCGGCCGCAACCAGGCCGAGTTCGCCGTCGACCTCGCCAAGAAGCGCGGCGCCACCCTCTTCGCCATCCACGTCCGCACGCTGCGCGTGCTCGACGTCTCGCCCGGCCGGGCCCCCAAGCTCGAAGACGACCCCGAGGGCCTCGAGAGCCTGGGCACCATGGCCGTGCTCGCCCGCCAGGCCCGCGTGCCGTTCTTCCCGATCTACGTGTGCTCCGAGAACATCGCCGAGGAGATCCTCGACTACACCGTCACCTTCGGGTGCGAGACGCTCATCATGGGCAAGACGTCGCGCCGGGCCTTCGCCCGCGCCCTGGAGGGCGATGTGGTCTCGCAGGTCGCCGCGCTGCTCCCCGAGGGCACCAACATGATCGTGCGCGACGGCCGCAAGACCGCCCTCGAATCCTGACCACCCCACCCCCCCACTTCCCCACCTCCCCACTTCCCCACCAATCCCCTCCGCAACGCCCGCTCCCGGCCGCGCGACTCAGCGCCCGGGCCACTCCCACTCGACGCCCGGCTTGTACCGCAGCAGCCCGTACAGCTGCTGCCGCGTCTGCAGCCGGGGCAGGAACGCCTGCACCGTGCCGTCGCGCTTCAGGTCGGCGAGAATCCGCGTGACCTCGCCCATCGCCGCCCGCAGCGTTGTCACCGGCCAGATCACCGCGTGGTAGCCCAGCTCGGCGAAGCGCGCGATCGGCGTGATGGGCGTCTTGCCGAACTCCGTCATGTTCGCCAGCAGGTACGGGCCGCGGCCCGACCGCACCTTCGCGCCCGTCGCGGTGCGCAGGTGCTCGGCGAAGCGGGCGAACTCGGCCTCGCTCTCGAGCCCTTCGGGGAAGATCATGTCGGCCCCGGCCGCCACGTACGCCGCGGCCCGCTGCACCGCCGCCTCGAAGCCCTCGACGTGCCGCGCATCGGTTCGCGCGCACACCACGAACGCCCCGCCCGAGCACGCCCGCGACGCCTCGGCCGCGTAGCGCACCTTGTTCACCATGTCGCCGGTCGCGATGAGCTCCTTGCCGTCGAGGTGCCCGCAGCGCTTGGGGAACACCTGGTCCTCGATGTGCAGCCCCGCCGCCCCGGCGCGGTGGTACTCGAAGACCGTCCGCCGCACCATCTCGGCCTCGCCGAAGCCCGTGTCGGCGTCGGCCAGCACCGGCAGGCCCGACGCCCGCGCCACCTGCTCGATCACCGACGCGAACTCGCCCAGCGTCACCAGCCCCACGTCGGGCACGCCGAACGACGCCGACACCGCCGCCCCTGAAACGTAGAGCCCCTCGAAACCCGCGTCGGCCGCGGCCCGGGCCACCAGCCCGTTGAACGCGCCCGGCAGGCCCACCGTTCCACGGTCCATCAGTTCGCGCAGCCGCGCGCCGGGGTGTGGAGCCGGACCCGTCAAGCGCAGGCCCTCATCCGCCCAGCAGCACCACCGCAGGAAAGCGGACTCACTTCTTCGCCTCCTGGCGCACCGGCTGCACACCCGCGCTGGGCTTTGGCGGACGGATCCGGGTGACGTCCACGGGCTGTTTTCCTTGATGGCCGAAAGTCAACGAGGGCGGAAGCCCTTCCGTGACGACTCTCTGCGGTCCTGCGGGAGAGCTCCCAGGGCTCACGGGAGACGGGCCGTTCGCGGAGGGGACGTTCGACATGCGGTGACGCTCCTTCATCAGTCCACAATTGGCCGACGAAGCTCGATGGCCTTGATCTGGTGGGCCGGCACCCAAATGCCGGCGGAATTCTCCGCGAGCACCAGCCGGCCCTCTTCGGTGCGATAGTACGCCTCAAGATACAGATCCCGCTCGCCCGGGCGCGACGACGCGAGGGATCGCTGCCCGAAGACACCCTCGACCACCGACCCATCCACGAGCGTGACCACCGCCCACAGCACCGTCGCCTCGCCAAACACATAGTCCCACGCGCTCCCTACGCCGATCGGCACGTTGAGGCCCAGCCGGTCGACGATCTGCTGACGCAGCCAGCTCCGCCGCGCGAGGTAGCCCGAAAGAACCCCGAGCCCCGCCGGGCTGGCGAACGTGACGATGAACCATCCCAGCGCCACCGAGATCCCCGGCCCGACACCGGTCCTCACCCCCGCCATCGTCGACGACCACAGCGTCGGGATTAGCCAAAACCACAGGCCGCAGTTGATCGCGCTCAGGGTAAACGTGCCCAGCCACGTCTCGCGATCGGGCCGGCGGTCCAGCTGCAGGATCGAGTGCACCTGCGCCCACACGAACCCCGGCACCAGCAGGGCCAGCAGAAGCGGGAGAGAGTCGATTGACAGAGTGGGCATGGCTTCCCTGGGGGTCGCGGCGGGTGCTACTCGAACCGCCCGCGGTCGACGATCTCGAAGTTGTACAGCCCGGCGATCTCCGCCGCCGACTTGGCCCCCAGGTTGCTCAGCTGCCGCAGCGCCGCCGAGGGGTCCTTCACCGCCAGGGTGCCCAGCATCTCGAACTTGTGCTGAAGGATGCCCGTCAGGTCGGCGGTCGTGTTCCGGGCGTGGCCCGCCGGGTACATCACCAGACCCGAGTCGTGCACCTTGCCGGTGCTGTCGGTGATCTGCACCGACGTCGGGATGCCGTCGGGGTAGCGCCGGTCATACTCCGGCCCGCCGTGCACGAAGCTGATCCGCTCCATCAGGCTCCGCGTCAGCGGGTCCACGATGGCCTCCGGCCCGTAGTCGTGCGGGGCCAGCATGAGCGCCTTCCACGTCTCGTCGGTCCGCTGCTTGGGGTTGATGATCGACGTACCCGTGGTGCCCGCGCGGATCAGCCCCTTCTGCAGCGCCTTGCGCAGCAGGGTGGCGACGATGTACACCATCGAGTGGTCGGCCGACTGCCGCGTCCGCGGGTCGCGCTTGGCCGGGTCGCCGATGATGCCGAACGCCGGCTCGTACGCCGTGATCGAGATCGACCGCACGCCCTCGCCGCCGCGCTCGCGGATGAGCTCGGGCGCCTTGTTCAGCAGGTCGATCAGCCCCTGCAGCGCCCCGGCCGACTGGTGCTCGTACAGCCCCAGCTTGAAGTGCATCCCCATCACCGCGAAGTCGGCCCCCGAGTGGCTCAGCACCAGGTCGAACGGCGACTCGCCGCCGGTCTTCACGAACTGCCGGAACATCGACTCCGGGTTGCGGAAAATGTCCTTGGGCCCGATGAACCCCCGCATCGCCCGCTTCATCGACAGCACCGCCACTTCCGACGAGATCGCCGCCGATGCGCCCTTCGAGTCCGACAGCTGCTTGCCCGCGCGGATCGCCCGCCACGGGATGTAGTGCGCCACCACCATCCCGATCGCGTGCTCGATCTGCTCCGCCGTCGCCCCCATGATCGCCCCGTACGTCGCCGCCGAGGCGATCGCCCCGTGCACCACGTGGTCGATCTTGTAGGTCTTGAGGCTGAACACTTCCGCCAGCCGCCCGCGGATCTCATCCAGCAGCGCCATCCCCCGCAGCGCCGCCTTCCCATCCAGACCCCGCTGCTGGCACGCCGCCATCACCACCGGGTAGAAGTCGTTGTGCCCGAACTCGCCCGCCGTGTGCCCCAGACCCGGGTTGAACCCGAAGTTCGTCCCGTTGCTGTCCCACTCCCGCACCGCCGCCGAGTTCGCCACCACCGCCTTCTCGGCCTTCACACGCTTCGACGAGCCGAACACCGCCGCCCCGTCGCCCTCGGCCGAAGCTTGGTATTCCAGCGCCTCGGCCCGCAGCAGCCTCGGCGCGTTGGTGTTCAGCGCCAGCGCCGAGATGCCGCAGAACACCGAATCGGTGTGGAACAGCTCGGTCTTCCGCAGCACCTCGGCCGCCGGCCCGGGGCCCAGCGTGCCCGACATGAAATCGATCGCGAAGCGGCCGATCCCCAGCGCCTGGTTGCTGCCGCGGGGCAGCGTCACCTGGGTGGCGGTGGTCGTCACGGGGGCGTCCGGGGCGGCGGCGGGCATTCGGGGGCTCCTTCTGTCAGATACCGGGGGCGACCCCCCCGACCCCCCGAAACGTGTCGCGATGCTCGGCCCGGGCGGGCTCGGTTGGTGGCCGGCGGGAGGGGGGAGAAGAGGATACCCGCGCCCCCCGATCTGGCGCAGCCCGCAACCCTGCGGTTACCCCGGCCCCGCGTAGAAGAACACCCCCAGCCCCAGCGTCCACACCGCCCAGCCGTACAGCGTGTGCTCCACGCAGCACGCCGCGCACGACCGCGTCCGGGCGTACGTCTCGGCGAACAACCACCCCCCCACCGCCGACAGCCCCACGCTCAGCAGCGGCCACTGCCCCGCGCGCCCGTCGAAGATCACGTGCGCCCACCCGAACGCCGCCCCCGACAGCAGCACCATCGCCCCCCGCCGCGGCACGATCGGCGCGTACCGGTGGAACATGAACACCCGGAAGATCACCTCCTGCCCGTACACCGAGGCGATCGGGTACCCCACCATCACCAGCGCCCACACCCCCGGCCGCGCCGCCACGAACGACCACAGCAGCCCCGGCCTCCACAGCCACAGCGCCGCCGCCATCAGCGGCGCCAGCACGCAGAACCGCAGCACGCCCACGCGGCACTTGCCCCACAACCCCCGCCCGTTCCACAGCAGCCGGCGGTCGAACGACCGATCGGCCAGCAGCAGCCCCAGGCACAGCACCGCGAACAGCAGGATCGCCGGGATCACCGGCAGCGGCACCCAGCGGAACCAGATCAGCGCCGGCATCGCGCCGAAGAGCAGCAGCAGCTCGGCCCACAGCCGCAGGCGCACCGCCGTGGTACCCGACACCCTCACCGCTACACCAGCGGTCCGATGCGGAAGTAGAACGAGGCGATCAGAAACAGCGCAACCGCCGACCACACGATCATCCCGACCATCGACGCCGTCCACGACCACGAGATCAGCCGCCTCGCGTCCGCGAAATGACCCTGCCCGATCCGTGAGAGCGCCATGCTCGAGAAGATGATCGCCACGATTCCCGCCGGCGCGCACAGCGCCACCGCCATCACGATCGCCATGATCAGCGACGGGATCGCGCTCGGCCGCTCGCCGCCATCGACCGCGGGGGCCGCCGGCGCAGGCGCAGCGGCACCCTCAGAACCCGGAACCTCCGACATCACCATCTCCCGGTGTTAGGGCCCCTGGCGGCCGCCGAAGAACGCCGCGCCGCCGATGATCACCACGAACAGCACGTACAGCACAAACCCGATCACAAACAGGCCCACGCCCGCCAGCACGCAGATCCACGCGGTCTTGATGTTCTGCCTCGCCCCCGCCACGTCGCTGCCGTTGGCCTTGCCCATCGCCAGCGCCGAGAACACGATGCCCACGATCCCCGCCGGCAGGCAGCACAGCAGCGCCGAGAGGATCGACGCGATCAACGCCGGCACCGCGTTGGGCTTCTCGCCCGTCATCCCGGGCATGCTGTCGAGCTTGCTCATCATCTGCGACATCGTCGGCCTCTCCCGCGGCTGGGGCGAACCCCGCCGCCAAGTGTTCCAGCACGGCCGCGTCGTCACGGACGCAGGTACCATCGCCACGGATGGCGCCCGGAGCAAACATACAAAACACCGCCGCGCACGGCAACGGCCGCCCCGGCGCGCCACGCCGCACCGCCACTCGGCTCCTCGCCGCCGCCCAGCTCGCGGCCGGCGTCGCCGCCATCCTCTTCCTCTACCCCCGCCCGCCCACGGATCACGCCTGGATCCCCCCGTGCCCCAGCTTCCGCTCCCTCGGCGTCTACTGCCCGGGCTGCGGGTCGCTCAGGGCCACCCACCACCTGCTCCACGCACGCCTCGCCGAAGCCTGGCGCTTCAACCCGGCGCTCGTCGCGCTGGGCATCCCCGCCGCCGCCGCCTACGCCGCGGGCCTCGTCGGCCTTCTCATCCGCGGCCGCTGGTGGCCCCGCGCGACGGTGCCCGCCGCCGCGGCTTGGGCCCTTCTCGCCGCCGTCGTGCTCTACACCATCGCCCGGAACCTCCCCGGCGCGGTCTTTGAGCCGCTCCGCCCGCCCGATCCCCCGCCGCGCCAACAATCAGCGTTGCCGGGAGTCACCCCGGCCTAAGCCGGCCACCGCCATGACCGACCCATCCTTCAAACCCCTCCCCGCCCCCGCGCCGCTCAACCCCTCGCTGGTCCTCACGATCCAGCTGGGGCCGCGGTCGGTTCGGCTGCTCTGCCCCGCCGCCACCCTCGTCGACCTTAACACCTGGCCCGAGGTGGCCCTGCCCTACTGGTGCCTGCACGTCAGCGCCGCCGCCATGCCCGAGGGCGGCGAGCCCGGCGATCAGTTCGAGACCTCGCGCCTCGTGATCCCCGTCCAGTACATCTCCGACTGCGCGCTCGGGCCCGAGATCATGTTCCTCCCGCGCGACGGCGCCGAGAAGAACACGATCGTCCTGCCGCCCGTGCTGCCCCCCGCCGATCAGCGGCTGCCGCTCGAAGCGCTCCGCGCGGCGCTCCGCGAGGTCGCCGGCGCCCCGCCCGGCTCGCCCCCCGGCTGAACCGCCGCCGCCCGAGGCGACGCCCGACCAACCACCGCCCCACGCTCCCGCGCCGACGCCGACTGCGGCTCGGGCATCGCGATCACCATCGCCAGACCCAGCACCGCGAACACCGCCAGGGCCAGACGGTCGCCCCGCCCCAGCCCGCCCCCGCGCTGCTCACGCCACGACCCGCCCGAGCCCACCGCCTCCGCCTGCCGACCGGCCGCGTCCATGC
>JACVCL010000185.1 GCA_016742075.1 Phycisphaerales bacterium | reverse complement strand
GAAGAACCTGCTGGCCCCGTGAGCCGACTGGGCACCAGAGAGACCCGGCGAGGTCCGTCATGCCCGCGATCCCCACGCGGACCGTGATCAGATCGCCGCTCGCTTGGATTGTTCAACAGCCTGCTAGTGGTGGCCGAGACCGCCGCCCGCGGCCGCCTGCTCGACGCCGCCTCCGACCGCTGGTCGCAGGTCATCGTGCCGCTCATCCTCATCAGCTTTTTGCTGCCGGGCGTGGCCTACGGGCTGGTGACCGGCTCGATCAAGGGCCAGCGCGACCTGGTCGAGGGGCTCTTCCACGGCATCCGCAGCCTGGTGCCGGTGCTGGTGATCCTGTTCTTCCTCGCCCAGTTCACGAATTACTTCACGTACACCGGCCTCGACCGCATGCTGGCCTACGCCGGCGGCTCGCTGCTGGTCGAGGCCCGCATCCCCACGCCCCTGCTGATCGCGCTGTTCGTGCTGCTGGTGATCGCCGGCGACTTCGCCATGAGCGGGATGCTCAGCAAGTTCGGCGTCATGGCGCCGATCTTCATCCCCATGTTCATGATGGTGGGCATGAGCCCCGAGCTGACCACGGCGGCCTACCGCATCGGCGACTCGGTGGTGAACGTCATCACGCCGCTGAACAGCTACCTGCTCATCATCCTGGCCGTGCTGCAGAAGTACAAGAAAGACGCGGGCCTGGGCAGCCTGATGACGCTCATGCTGCCCTACTCGGTGGTGCTCGCCGTGCTCTGGACGGGCCTGCTGCTGGCCTGGTACTGGACGGGCCTGCCCCTGGGCACCGATGCGCCGGTGGCGTACGTGCCCAAGTTCGGCTGAGGGCGACGGCCGCGGAGATGGCCGCGGCGCGGCACCGCCTTTGAAACGCAAGTAGTTCGCCCATCGCGTTCGCTTATCGACGCATGTTGACTAATGTCACCGCCCCGATAGACTGTGAAGTGGAAAGGGATGGTGGGAATGTGGTCGGCGCAACGTCAAGAGATTGAACTGTCGAGTGGTCTTTCCTGCGATGCCGTGGAGGACTGACGGTGGCGGCGAAGGCGGACCAAGCCAGCCTCAGGGCGTCTCGGCGGGGGGCCGCGGCCGCCGGCGCTCGCGGTGGATGGGTCCGCTGCCGGACGTCGGCCATCGTCGCGGCTTCAGTGCTGCTGCTTGGCTTCGCGGGCATCGCGTGGTGGTGGCGATCGGAAGCCCGCCGAGTGCCGCCGGTCTGGGCCGGTGGAGCACCGGCCGAGGCGACGCGCGAGGCATGGTCGAGCCAGACGCTGACCGACATGTCAGTCCTCGATCAGGCGGGCGTGGTACGGCTGGTGGCCTCGGTCATCGACACCGACTCATCGCGGAGCCACGAGAGTTCGGGCGTCACCATCGACCAGCGGCAGGCGCTGGCGCTGGTGCTCGGATCTCTGCTGGATCTCCGCGCCCGGCCCGATCCCGATGCGTTTGTGCGCTTCGCTTCTTCCCAGGCTTCGCGGGGCCAGGCGCGGTGGATCAGCCCGGGCGACCGCCGAGAGTGGGAGATGGTGACGGTTCGGGCCAGCTTGGACGACGGGCCGACGCCCGATCCCGCCGATCCAGCCGCGGCGCTCGCGCGTCTGGTCCGGGTCAATCTCGAGCGCTGCGACCCGCGGTTCATGGCCGTCGCCGGGCCCGGGCGGGCCGCTCGGGTCGTGTTCTTTCGATTCACGTCTAGGAAGGACTTCTTCCGCCGGTCTTTCGATGTGCTCGGCCCCGAGCTCGATGCGTTCTGGAATGTCGGGCCCGGCACGCCCACGCTCGTCACCCGGAAGCCGGTTCGGAACCTCGAGGCGGTGATCCCGCCGGGCGGAGTGGCTCTCGGCGCGGTGTGCTGGTTCGTGGTTCAAACGGCAGCGGACCGCGGCCCCATCGCCTGGCGAGCCTTGTTCTTCTACGACCCCCAGATCAGCGCGTGGCAACTCGAGGCCGCGGGAACCCAGGGCAGCAACTCGGTGGCTGTCGATGTCTACTGACCGCGCCCAGCCCGCCCCTCCGTGCCGGGGGTTCTCGCTCATCGAGCTGCTCGCGGTCGTGGGTGTGGTCGCCGTGCTCCTGTCGATACTGCTCCCTGTGCTGAGCGGGGCGAGGCGGCGCGCCGAATCTACCGCGTGCCTGGCCCGGCTCTCAGACCTGCGGCGGACGCAGGAGGTGTGGTCGGCGCAGAATCGGGGCGTGTTCCCGACCCTGTTCGCCGACCCGTCCGTCCGATTCGCCGAGGTGGATATGGGCGGTGAAACCGTGATGACCTCCAGCGTCGTCACCCAGGTCTCGAACTGGGCCCTCACGCTCAGGCCCCTGGTTGACCGTGAAGAGCCCGGCGACCGCTGGGCCTGCCCGACGGTGTGGCGATCGCCGCTCTACGCACCCACCACCAACCAGCACCAGTGGGGGGCCCGTTCGTACGTGTACTCGGCCCCGTGCTTCACTTCGCCGTCCGCGTGGGATCCCGCCGACGCCGAAGCCGGCACACGGCTGCACGAACGTCGGGCGGCAGTTCAGGTCGCCCGAACTCGGTTTCCATCGATGAAGGTCGTTCTGGCCGAGGTGGCGGACTTCCATCGGGGCGGGCAGGCTCTGGACGACCCCGAGTGCCCCGGCGTCAACGCCGTGTTTGTCGACGGCCACAGCCGCCGCCTCGATCTCGCCGAGGCGTCGCCACCCGTCCCGGTCACCGATGCCGACTGGGCGCAGCTCCGCCTGCCGCTCCGCTTGCCTCTGGCGGCAACGCCCATGGGCATCCTCGGGCGCGACGTCCGCTGAACGGCAGGCCCGGCCTGCGTTCCACGCGCACATCCAAACACCCCCGCCTACCCTGCCCAGCCCAATGGGCGAGCCGACGATCATCCTCTTCGACGGCGCCTGCAACCTCTGCAACGGTGTCGTCGCGTTTGTCATCCCGCGCGACCCTGCCGGGCGGTTCCGCTTCGCCCCGCTGCAGAGCCACGCCGCGGCAGCGGCCCTGGCCGGGGTCGGCCTGATGCCGCTTGCGCCCGGCGCCGAGCCCGATTCGATGGTGGTGATCGCCCAGGGGCGGGCCCTGGAGCGCTCCGACGCCGCGCTGGCCGTCGCCCGCGGCCTGCCGTGGCCGTGGCGCTGGCTGGCCGTGCTCGGCCTGCTGCCCCGCCCGGTGCGCGACGGGGCCTACCGCTTCATCGCCCGCCGCCGCTACCGCTGGTTCGGCCGCCGGCCCGCGTGCATGGTGCCCACGCCGGGGGCGCGGGCCCGTTTCCTTGAAGGCTCCGACGCCCCCCCACCATCACCCCCACCCTCCCCCGGCGCAGCCTCCTCGCCCTAAAGCCCCATCGCGCTGAGCATCGCCTTGCCCATGTCGGCCGGCGTCTCGGCCACGGTGATGCCCGCGCTCTTCAGCGCGCTCACCTTGCTCTCGGCCGTGCCCTCGCCGCCCGAGATGATCGCCCCCGCGTGGCCCATCCGCTTGCCCGGCGGGGCCGTGCGGCCGGCGATGAACCCCGCCACCGGCTTCTTCGCGTTGGCCTTGATCCACGCCGCGGCGGCCTCTTCGTCCGACCCGCCGATCTCGCCGATCATCAGGATGCCGTGCGTCTCGGGGTCGGCGTTCAGCAGCTCCAGCACGTCGATGAAGCCCATGCCCCGCACCGGGTCGCCCCCGATGCCCACGCACGTCGACTGCGCCAGCCCCAGCGACGAGGTCTGCCACACCGCCTCGTAGGTGAGCGTGCCCGAGCGGCTGACGATCCCCACCGACTTCTTCCGCGGCGCCTCGCTCACATGCCGGTTGATGTACCCCGGCATGATGCCGATCTTGCAGCCCGACTTGGTGTACGGGTCGGCCGCGGAGGCGCCCTCGCCCGTCTTGGGACCGGGCGTGATCACCCCCGGGCAGTTGGGGCCGATGAGGTACACCCGCTCGGCCGCCGGGCGCCCGGCGTTCATGCCGTCGAGCACCGCCCGCACCTTCACCATGTCCTGCACCGGCACGCCCTCGGTGATCGCGCAGATCACCTTCAGCCCCGCCTCGGCCGCCTCAAGGATCGCGTCGCCCGTGAACGGCGGCGGCACGAAGATCATCGTCGCCGTCGCCCCGGTGGTGCGCACCGCCGCATCGACCGTGTCGAAGATCGGCAGGTGGTTCTCGTCGTGGTGCCCGCCCTTGCCCGGCGTCACCCCGCCCACCATCTTTGTGCCGTAGAACAGGCAGCCGCGCGTGTGCTGGGCACCGAACGAGCCGGTGATGCCCTGGCAGATGACCTTGGTGCTGGCGTCGACGAGGATCGGCATAGGGCGAAGAGGATAGCCCACCCCCAACCC
>JACVCL010000184.1 GCA_016742075.1 Phycisphaerales bacterium | reverse complement strand
CCCCGGACCCCCGGACCCCCGGAACCCAGGAACCCCGGGGAAACCCGGAAGTCACCCGGAACCCAAGGAATCTCAGGAGCCCGACCGTGGTGCAGCCGAGCCGAGGCCCGTGGAACCCGCCGACCCCCCGTCTTTACGAGGAAGAGGGCGATCAGCTCATGGCCGCGACGCAGCGGCACGAGCATTGCACACTTCTGCCCGAGGCTCCGGCCGCGGCGGAGAAGGCGGGGCGGATCCGGATTCTGTGGGGCCAGCAGATGGTGCCCGACCTGGTGGCGGGGCGCTACCGGGCGGTGGTGTGCTCGGTGAACGCGGTCGACAACGCCGACGGCGTGATCTCGCAACTCGTCCGGCTCACCCAGACCAGCCAGTGGACCCCCGCCACGGTGACGAGCTACGCGAAGATGTTCAGCGAGTCGGTGAACATCCACGCCGCCAACGACCGCGAGCCGTACATTCTGAAGTACGACCTCGACAGCCTGCTCATTCTGGCGCTGCTGCGCCCGTCGGGGCGAGACTTCTTCACGCTCGACGACCTCTCGCGCGGCTTCGCGACGGTGACCAAGATGCTCGCCGGCCGGCGCGAGCGTCTGCCGGTGGCCAGCGTGTCGTTCCTCGGCGCCCGCTCGAACAGGCTGTATGAGGACGCCTCGTCGCGGCGAGAGCCGAGCTTCGAGGCCGTGCTGCGCACGATGTACGCCTCCGGGTTCCGGGGCGACGTGTACCCCTCTCCGCAGATGTGGGCCCTCGGGCACATTGGGGTTTTCCCCAGTTACCCGTTTCCCGAGGCCCTGGACGTGATGCGCGAGGGCGGGCACTAACGGGTTTCCCGGCGTGTTCGGGTGGGAGGGTTGCTGAATTTCAGGATCCGGCGAGCCGGATAAGGAATCGGCCCGTGGCGGGCCGTGCGCGATTGTGGCAACCTGAGTCGCCGATCGGGGCGGCCGCGGCGTGGCCCGCGGCCCGTTCGCCGGTCGCCGCAACCTCTGGAGAACGCCCATGCTCTGTCCGAAGACCGTCGCCGTGGCCGCTGCCGCCCTGCTTCTTGGTGCCGCCGGCGCCACCGTGCTGTCGGAGCCGGCCCAGCCGGCCGCGCCGTCGAAACCGGCTCTTCCGTCCAAGCCCGAGGCCAAGATGCCGGGCGAGATGAACCCGGAAGAGATGATGAAGAAGATGATGGAGAACACGTCGCCCGGTCCGCAGCACAAGGCGATGGCCGTGGCCATCGGCTCGTGGGACTTGCAGGCGACGATGTGGGACCAGCCGGGCGGCTCGCCGCAGAAGAACACGGGGACGGCCGAGATCAAGGCCATCATGGGCGGGCGGTACCTCGTCGAGAGTGTGAAGATGGAGGCCTTCGAGATGCCGGGCGGCATGAAGGTGCCGTTCGAGGGGATGAACATCTCCGGCTACGACAACATGAAGAAGAAGTACGTCTTCTCGTGGATCGACAGCATGGCCACCGGCATCCTGCACGGCGAGGGCGAGGCCGACGCCTCGGGCAAGGTGATCACCTACTTCGCCGAGTGCCTCGACCCGATGACGGGGATGCCGGCCAAGTACAAGAACGTGTGCACGCACGAGTCGCCGGATCGGATCACCTTCGAGATGCACACGCTGATGCCCGACGGCAAGTGGTTCAAGAATTTCGTCCTCGAGTACACCCGCCGCAAGTGAACGCCGGGCGTCTGATCGCCGGGCGATAGCCTGACGTCGGTCCGCCTCCGCGGGCGCGCTCCTTCCCGACAGGGCGCGCCCGCGATTTGTTGGTGGGACCGGCCTTCTACAGGCCCAGCGGCCGGACGCGCACCTGGGGCTGGGCCAGGGTGCCAGTGACCTCGTACTTCACCAGTTTGTCGGTGATGGCCCCGAAAACCTCGCCCACCTTGCCCAGCGCGCCCTGGACCTTTTCGAGCGGGCCGGCGTTCAGCCGCAGGTCGAGGCGGCGGTCGTAGAACACCGTGCCCTCCCCGCGGGCCTTGGCCACCGCGTTCTCGAAGGTGACCGAAGCGAGGCGCACGCCCTGGCCGTCGAGGCTGAACGCGGCGTCGGCCGAGTCTTGCAGGCCCGCACCCCGGAGCGCCCCGACGACGTCCATCGCCGCGAAGAGTTCCGTGAAGATCGGGAGATTCATCAGGCGTCCTTCGCGCACCGACAGCGATCCGGAGCCGGTGATCGAGGCCGGGAGGGCCCCCGCGTCGGCGGAGAGGGTGCCCGAGCCGGTGAACCGGCCCGCCAGCTTCGGCATGTCACCGGCCCGGGGCTGGGCCCGCAGAAGGTTCGCCAGGTCGAGGCCTGTGGCCGACCACCCGGTCCGAACCCGGGGCGAGGCTCCGGACAGGTCGGCCTCGAAGCCCGACAGGGCCGCACGGCCGCCGACCAGCGAGGCCTCGGCCTGGCGGAGCGTCAGCCGGCGCCCGCCGAGTTGGGCCGAAACGTCGGCCTGATCGACGGGGATGCGGTACTCGCCGGCGGCGAAGTTGAAACCGGTGAGGCGCGCCGTGGCGACGCCCTGGCCGCCGTAGGGGTCGCGGAGGGGAACGCAGCCGCTCACGGAGGCCTCGATGTGCCCGCGGGCGTCGTGCTCGCGGAGCCACCGCTGGATGGCGGGGGGCATGGTGCGCCATCCGGCGTCGCCGTCGATCCGGGCGTCGAGGGCGACACCCGAGAGGTCGATGACCAGGTCGTCCAGATCGACCACGCCGGGCCCGCGGAGCGTGAAGACGGGCTCGCGGCGGATGTCCAGATCGAGCGCGTACCGCCCCGGTGCCCCGCCGGCCGTGGCGGGCCGCACGTCCATGCTCAGCGTGATGCCGGCCAGTTCCATCGGGGGTTCGCCGTCGCCGGGGTCGTAGATGAGCGCGCCGTTCCTGAGCGCGATCGAGCGGATGCGGAGCACGTTCGAGAGGCGGACCTCCTCGGCGGCGCCGGGCTGGCCGGTGGTCAGCCCGGGGCGGACGAAGGGCACAAGGCCCTTGAAGCGGTCGGCTATGCCTTGGGCCCCGGGCACGCGGACGAGACGCAGGGCCGCGTTCTCGAGCTCGATACGCTCGATCGCCAGCGGTTTGCCCACCGAGGGCACCTCGGCGAGGGTCACGCGCATGAGGCCGGCGCGGACGACCTCGGTCTTGTCAGGGGCGGTGAGTGTGACGTCCTTCAGACTCAGCACCGCGCGGCCGCCGCCGAGGTCGAGGTCGAAGGAGCGGAAGTCGATCGAGGGCACGATCGCGGCCTCGGTCACGGCGACAATCTGCCGCGCCGCCCACTCGGCCAGCCCGCCAGGCCCGCTGCGCAGCGACAGCTGCCCGCCCCGCCAGAGGGCCACCACCACCGTGCCGGCGACCAGCACGGCCAGAAGCGCGAGCACCATGGCCCACCGGGCCATGCCCGGCGTCGTGCGGCGGGTTCTGCGTCGTCCGCGTGCCATGCGGGTGTCCTCCTGAACTTCGGCTACTGATCTTCGGCGGTCAGACGCCGGATGGTTGTGCGGATGGCCTGCGGCGATCGATCGATCCCGATCGCAGTGCTACCGGCGCGGAGGGCGGCCACCAGCGTCGTGCCGCTGCCGCAGCAGGGGTCGAGCACCACCCCGCCCGGCGGGCAGCAGGCCCCCACCAGCAGTTCGAGCAGCGCCAGGGGTTTCTGCGTGGGGTAGCCCACGCGCTCCGCGGCCATGTTGTTGATCGAAGGGATGTCGAGCACGTCGGTGGCCTTCTTGGTTCGGCCGGCCATCCGGCGGCTGGTGGCCGGCACGCGGGGGGCCCGGAACCAGTGGCCGTCGGGCTCGCGGCTGTAGAGCAGGATGTCGTCGTGCTTGCGGGCGAAGCGGCGGGGTGACGAGCCGCCGAGGCCGTAGGACCAGATCAGGTGGTTCACGAAGCATGCCTCGCCGAGCAACTCGTCGAGCAGCACCCGCACGCGGTGGCTGGTGCGCCAGTCGACGTGCAGCAGGAGCGAGCCGGTTGGCCGGACGGCGGGCAGTGTGACCACAAGGCGTTCGCGCAGCCACGAGAGGTAGGCTTCGGGCCCGGCGAAGCGGTCATCGAAAGCCCCGGCGCGGCCGCGCCGGCTGGAGCCGGTGTTGAAGGGCGGGTCGGCGTAGAGAAGGTCCACCGAGCGGGGGGGCAAGGACGCCGCGGCGTCGAGCCAGTCGGCGTGGGTCAGGCGCACGCCGGGGCTGGGCTCGGTCCAGCGGATGGTGGTCGCGGCGATGGAGGGCACACCGGAGTATCGCCGACGGCGGGGGCCCCGGCACAGAGGGAATGAAAACGCCCCCGGCCGGGGCCGGGGGCGTTGGGGTGCGCGGTGCTGGGGGGAGTAGGAGTGGGGAGTGGGGGG
>JACVCL010000183.1 GCA_016742075.1 Phycisphaerales bacterium | reverse complement strand
CCGGCGCCAGGGACCGCGGGCCCGTGGGGGGGGTGGGGGTTGGCGGGCGCGTTCGGGGGGTCTCGGTGTTATGGTGGGGGTGTGGGGGGGGGGGGGGGGTGGGGCGGGGCCGGTGGGGACAGCGGGGGTTCAGGCGGCGGTGAAGGCGCGCGCTGCGGCGAGGTCGTGGGCTTTGTCGTAGGCCGAGGCGAGGCGTGCCCAGTCGAAGTCGACGGCGTGGGTTTCGACCTTGTTGCGGAGGTCGATGCGTCCGCGGCGGTCGAGGCGGCAGAAGGCGAGCATCCACATGGCGAGGTCGGCGGCGGCGTCGTGGAATCCGCGGCCGCGGCGCTTGAGGACGGTGAGTCCCCAGTCGTCGTGGTCGGGGTTGCGCTCGGAGACGTAGCGTCCGAAGCCGGCGAGGTCGGAGGTGATGGCGGGGGTTCCCAGGGCCATGCACTCGAGGGGGGTGTAGCCCCAGGGCTCGTAGGCGCTGGGGAAGACGCCGAGGTGGCAGCCGCGGACGAACTGGTCGTACTCCATGCCCCAGAGCGGCGAGACGGGGCTGACGAACTCGGGGTGGTAGACGATCTTGACGGGGTCGTCCTTGCGGTTGAAGAGCTGGAGCTGGCGGATGTGGCTGAGGACGGGGTCCTTGTCTTCGTCCCAGAGGGCGTGGGTGATGACGGGGGGGAGGTCGGCGCGCTTGAGGGCCTGCTGGGTGCGGCGGTAGCGGAGGGCCCAGTACTGATCCACGAGCTTGTCGATGTTCACGCGTTTGCCTGCGGCGGCCATGGGGAAGAGCTTGTGGCCGACCTCGCGCATGATGTGCGAGCAGACGTTGTCGAGCTCGTCGAGCACGCCCCGTGAGTGGAGGACGCTGGGGAGGATGAAGCGGGTGGGGCGGGAGGTGATGATGAAGAAGACGACGGTCTTGGGGATGCCGAAGTCCTTGAGCTGGGTGTTGAGTCGGGCGAGGGCTTCGAGGCAGAGATCAAAGCCCTTGTTGCGGGGCTCGAACCGGCCGGAGGTGAAGAAGTAGAGGGTGTTCTCGAGGTCGAAGCTGTAGGAGGGGAAGAAGTAGCCGAGGGTGAAGCGGTGGAGGCGGGCCTTGAAGTCGGCGTGGAGGTGCTGGAACTCGTGGCCGACGCTGAAGCGTTCGGTGTTGAGTCCGTTGGGGGTGATGAGGTCGGGTGTGCGGCTGAGGAGGTGGGTGCACTCCTCGCCGGTGATGGAGGAGACGGTGGTGAAGACGTGGGCGCCGTGGGCGCAGGCGCGCTCGATGCCGTGCTGGCCGACGATGTTGTAGCGGCGGGCCTCGGACTCCTGGTTCTTGAAGGGGAGCCAGTCGTAGAAGTCTTCCTCGTTGCTGGCCGCGTAGCGGCCGAGGAGGGTGGCGTGGGTGGTGAAGACGCTGGCGACGGGGAGTTTGTCGCGGCGGAGGTCGGGGATGGTGAGGCCGCCGAGCCACTCGTGGAAGTGGGCGATGAAGCGGGGGGGCTTGCGGCCGTCGGGCGAGCCGTGGTGGGAGGCCCAGGCGGCGGTGAGCTCGCGGAAGAACAGGCGGAGGGTCTCGGCGAAGTAGACGGCGTTGTCGACGACGGTGTCGCCGGCGGGGGTGGAAATGCGGTGGCGTTCCCAGAGGCCGTACTTGAGGCGGTCGAGGTCGGCGACGGTCCAGTGGTGCTGGAAGAGGATGACGCGCGGGCGGCTGGAGACGAGCCAGCGTCCGTGGCGGGCGGTGACGCCGTGGGCGACGAGGCCTTCGAGGGCGCGGGCGAGGACCTTGGGGGCGGGGCGCTCCTCGAACTCGAGGGAGGCGGTCTTCTCGACGTAGGGGCCGAGCAGGCAGTAGCGCTCGCGCCAGCGCTTGACCATGGCGGGGGCCTTGGAGCGCAGGACCTGGTAGATGCCACCGACCTGGTTGCAGACCTCGGTGGCGGCTTCGAAGAGCAGGTCGGCGGGGAGCGTGGGGCCGGCGTCGGCGGGGCGGCCGGGCTTGGTGCGCTTGGCGGTCTCGTCGGCCATCGGACCGTCGAGTGTACCCGCGGCGGCGAGCGGTGCGGGCCGGGGCGGAGCGCAGCGAGTGCGCGTTGGTGTCGGCGGCGGCTCAGTGCCCGGTGAGCACGAGCGGGAGCGTGCGGTCGAGGACGGCGAGGGCGCCGTCGAGGTATTTGCGGTGGCCCTCGAACTCCATGAACGCGGGCGACGTCGCGGCCATGAGGACGCGGCGGAGGTTGGCGAGGTGGGCGTAGTCCTCGTCGGCGCAGAGTCCCAGCCGCTTGCGGGCCTTGGCGATGAGGGAGACGGGCTTGGCGCCGTGGAGGAGCTCGGGGCGGCCCCAGAAGAGCCGTTCGAGGTAGACCGCGTCCTCGACCCAGTGGCCGGGGTGGGTTTCGGCGAAGTCGAGCAGGATGTACCCCGGGGGGCCCCAGGCCGAGCCTTCACGGCGCTCCATGAGGTTGCCGGGGTGCAGGTCGCCGTGGCACCAGGTGTTGATGGGCCGGCTTTCCCACTCGTTTTCGAGGCGGTGGATGACCTTGTGGACATCCTTGAGATGGGAGGACCAGCTTTGCTGGTGGGGCATGTCGGCGTTGGCGCGGACGGCGTTGCGGGCGCGCTCGAGGAGGGCCGTCCAGTTCTCGCGGCGGGGGGCGGTGCCGGCGAGGGGCCGGCGCTCGGCCATGAGGCGGTAGAACTCGGCGGCGGCGGCGGCGAGGTGGGTGAAGACGTCCTCGTGCAGGTGGGCGCCCAGGGGGTTTCCCGGGAGGCGCTCCATGACGATCCAGCCCATGTCGTAGCCGTTGAGGGCCATGCCGTGGGCGGCGACGCGGGGCGTGGGGGCGGGGATTTCGGCGAGGGCGGTGAGGACCTCGAGCTCGCGCGGTCCGACGGGGAGCTTGGCGACGACGTGGCGGGGCTCGCCGTCGCCGTCGTGGTGGTAGTCGGCGAAGGCGGTGGCGGCGCCGCCGCGTTGCCAGTCGGTGCGGAACCAGTGGATCTTGGAGATGCGGCCGCCGCAGGCGTGGATGAGCGCGGGTTCGAGGAGCGGTCCGAGGTCGGGCCCCGCTGCGCTGATCGCGGCGGGGCCCTCCATCGCGTGTGCGCTGACCGGATCCTGCATCGGTGCCTCCGGGTGCGGCCGTGTATTCAACGTACCCTACGGACGGGCGGCGGTGAAGTTCGGGCGCGCTGGTTCGTGGGTCGCGACGGGTGGAGGATCGGCGGATAACCTTCGGACCCAGCGGCGGAACCGCCGGGATGCCTGAGAAAAACCGGTTCACCCACCGCGGGCGCCGACGATCGTTCGGATTGGCGGAAACCCAGAGCCCGGAGCCCCCATCTTGCCCACTCCCACGGCCGCACGACCGCGTTACCGGCTTCTGGCCCTGGATCTCGACGGCACCCTGTTCGGGCCAGACGGTCGGGTGTCGGCGGCGAACGCCGCGGCGGTGGCGCGGGCGCGGGAGGCGGGGGTGACGGTGGTGATCTGCACGGGGCGCGGCCTGGCCGAGTCGAAGGGGGCGATCGGGGCGATCGATGCGCACCGCCCTTCGAGGGGGATGTCGGTGGCGCCGATCATCTGCGCCGGGGGGGCGATGCTGTGCGACGCGGCGTCGGGGCGGACGCTGCACCGCTGGCCGATGCGCCGGGAGCTGGTGGGCCGGCTGTGCGAGCACTTCCGTTCGCTGGGGCGGGCGCCGCTGCTGCTGAAGGACCGCGACGCGGCGGGGTTCGACTACCTGGTGCTGAACTACGGTCCCATCGAGGCGCCGAACCAGTGGTGGTTCGAGCACATGCCGGTGATCGTGCGGTTCGCCGACGGGCTGGAGCACGACGAGCACCCCGAGCACACGGTGCGGATCGGTTTCGCGGCCGACTCGGCGACGATGCGGTCGCTTTCGGCCGGCGTGATGGAGCGGTTCGGGCGCGAGACGCTGGTGCAGCATTACGCGGCGGTGGCGGGGACCAAGGGTTCGGGCCCGCACGGGGGGAAAGATGAGTCGATCCACCTGATGGAGGCGTTCGACCCGCAGGTGAACAAGTGGACCGCGCTGCACCGGCTGGCGCTGGAGCTGGGCGTGGCCCGGGATGAGATCGCGGCGATCGGGGACGAGATCAACGATCTGCAGATGATCGAGGGGGCCGCGCTGGGGGTGGCCATGGGCAACGCGGTGGACCGGATCAAGACGGTGGCGAGGCGGCAGACGCGGTCAAACGGCGAGGACGGCGTGGCGTACGCGATCGAGCAGATGCTGACGGGGGCGTGGTAGGCCCGGGTTGGGATGGCGGGGTTGGGCGATCCGGGGCGGCGAAGGGGTATCCTGCGGTGATGATGACCCTTGCGATTCTGGCGGCGGCGGGGGTGGTGGTGGCGGCGCCCGGGGTTCCGACGGCCGGTGGGGG
>JACVCL010000182.1 GCA_016742075.1 Phycisphaerales bacterium | reverse complement strand
CCGGGCCGGCAAGGGAGCCCTGGCCCCGCCATAAGTTCTGGCTCGGCTGCGACAACGTCACCTTGACGGTCTGGTCATCGCCCTTCTCGATCGCGGTGACGGCATTGTAAGCCGACGAGTTGTTGACGACCGGCGAGGCCTTCATGGTGTTGAGCGAGTAGATCACGTCCTCGGCGGTCACCGGCACGGCCCGCCTCACCGGCATCTCGCTGTTCACCGCCATCGAGGGCGGCAACGCCACCGCCCACCACATCTGGAACACCGTGCCCAACGACTGGATCTACAACCTGTGGGTGCGGCCCGTGGGCGGGTCGTGGATCAACGGCCCCACCGACAGCCGCGCCGCGATCAACATCCCGCTCACCCCCGGCACCTACGCCTACGAGATGTGGGGCGAGCCCGGCCAGTGGATGACCCACTACGGCATGAATCTGTTCTTCAACGACGACGTCGTCACCCCGCGCATCTCCACCTGGGCCGCCCGCAACGAGTCGGCCACCGGCCCGCGACCGGACTTCTTCGCCAACTCCAACTCCGCCACCCGCTACCTCGACGGCCAGTGGAAGCGCGGCGCCGGAACCCTGGTCTTCGACGACCTCTCCACCAACCTCCGCATCACGCTCACCCAGTACTGGTTCGGCGCCCCGCTCCCCCAGAGCTTCGACCAGGTCGGCGCCTTCGACGTCAGCCGCAGCAACGTCTCCGACTACATGGGCCAGATCAACCTGTCGGTCACCCCCATCCCCGCCCCGGGCGCCGCCGGGCTGCTCGCCGCGGCCGGGGCCATCGCCCTCCGGCGCCGACGCTCATCCTGACACTCCTCACCTGATCCTCTGCCCGGACGCACAGGCCGGGGCGTGAAACAGAGGGAAGCACGGCGGCCGGGGCCTCGCTCGCTACAGGGAGCGGCCCCGGCCCGCCGGTTTTTTGGGCCGCGCCGCCCCGCCCCCGCTCTACAGTCAGCCGTGCCCGACGACCCCGACCACCCGATCGCCGACGCCGACGGCTTCCTCCCCGCCGACACCCCGCCCGCCTGGGGCGCCGAGTCGCGCGACGAGCGGCTGGCGCGCCTGCTCAAGGCCGCGCGGGCCCTCCCGCCCACCCCCGGCGTCTACCTCATGAAGGACCACCACGGCGTGGTGCTCTACGTCGGCAAGGCCGCCAGCCTGCCCGACCGCGTCTCGAGCTACTTCGTCCCCTCCGCCGACCTGGGCTTCAAGAAGGCCCCCATGCTCGACGTGGTCCACAGCTTCGACGTCCTCCCCTGCGAGGGCGAGTGGGAGGCCCTGCTCGCCGAGAACCGCCTCATCAAGGACATCCGCCCTCGCTTCAACGTCCGCCTCGTCGACGACAAGTCCTTCCCCTACCTCGTCGTCACCCAGCGCGAGGACTTCCCCCGCGTCTTCGTCACCCGCAACCCCACCGGCGTCGGCGACGACGGCCGAGTCGCCCCCGAGATGAAGGGCGCCCGCGTCTTCGGGCCCTTCGTCAACGCCGGCGCCCTCCGCGAGGCCGTGCAGGTGCTCCAGCGCGTGTTCAAGTTCCGAACCTGCTCGCTCGATATCGCCGCCGGCGACGAGAAGAACCGATACTTCCGGCCCTGCCTGCTCTACTCCATCGGCCAGTGCACCGCACCCTGCGCCGACAAGATCGGCAGGCAGGCCTACGGCGAGGACATCGAACGCTTCGTCAGGTTCCTCGGCACCCGCCGCAGCGTCATGCTCCGCGAGATGCGCGACGAGATGGCCCGCGCCGCCGCCGAGCTCCGCTTCGAGAAGGCCGCCTCCCTCCGCGACCAGATCCGCGCCGTCGAACGCCTCGACGACCGCGCCGCCGCCTCCGACAACTGGCAGCCCGAGCAGGAGCTCTCCTTCATCGACCCCGCCAAGGGGCTCCGCTCCCTCCAGAAAACCCTCGCCCTCGACCAGCCCATCCGCTGCATCGAGGGCATCGACATCGCCCACCTCCAGGGCGGCGAAACCGTCGGCAGCAAGGTCTGCTTCATCGACGGCCGGCCCTTCAAGAACGAGTACCGCCGCTACCGCATCCGCTCGGTCGAGGGCGGCAACGACGACTACGCCAGCATCCGCGAGGTCGTCAGCCGCCGATACCGCGAGGCCGCCGCCGGGCACGAGCTCTTCCCTGACGTCATCCTCATCGACGGCGGCCTCGGCCAGCTCCACGCCGCCCTCGAGGCCCTCGCCCACATGCCCGCCTCGCCCCCCATGGTCGTCAGCCTCGCCAAGAAGGAAGAGCTCATCTACATCCAGCGCCGCACCGAGCCCGTCCGCCTCGGCCGCGAGAACCCCGGCCTCCGCCTCCTCCAGTCCATCCGCGACGAGGCCCACCGCTTCGCCCAGCACTACCACCACGTCCTCCGCCGCAAGAAGACCCTCGACGAAGACTGAACCCGGGGCCCCGCCCGCCCGCGCGGTACCCTCCGCGCATGCGACCCCGCTCGGCCATCGGTCCGGCCCTCACCCTCGCCGCCCTCGTCCTCCCCGCCTGCGGACCCGCCCGCACCAGTGTCACCCTCCGCCTCGACGACGGCGCCGCACCCGTGGCCCGGGCCCAGGTCCGCGCTGTCGCTCTCGGGCTCTCCCCTGTGCCGCTCCCGGTCTCCCTCGAAAGCCTCTCCCAGTCGGCCGCGCAGACGGGCGTCGTCGCCCTCTCCGACGACCGCGGCCTGGTCACGCTCTCTCTCTACGCCGGCCGATCGCACCTCATCGAGGTCCTGCCCCCGGCCGACGGGCCCCCGCCCGAGCAGCCCCGGCTGTGGCGCTGGTACCTCGACGAGCACGCCCGGGACCTCCGCGAGCCCTTCCGCGCCGACGAGAGAAATCCGCCCGGAATGCGCGCCGCCCTGGTCCGATAGCCAACCCCGCCCTCAGCCGCCGCCGCCGCGGACCGATATCCCGGGCATGCTCCTGGTCTCCGTCACCCAGGCCCGCCCCGGCATGAAACTCGCCATGCCGGTCATGCACCCCGACCGCCCCGACACCACCCTGCTGCGCGACGGCTTCGTCCTCGACGAACTCACCGTCGCCGGCCTCCGCTCCCTCCGCCTCCCCCACATCTGGATCGTCTACCCCGACCTCGCCTTCGTCGCCAAGTACGTCAGCCCCGAGCTCGTCCGCGCCCGCGGCGAGATCGGCCGCCTCATCGGCGACGTCATCGACCGCATCGGCGCCGACGCCAGCCCCAAGCTCGACTACGAGGTCTACAAGGGCGTCGTCCGCGACTTCGTCGCCCGCTTCCGCGACGAGCGCAACTGCGGCCTCTTCCTCCAGACCATGGCCGAGGGCGACCGCCCCCTCATGCGCCACTCCGCCGACGTCTGCGTCCTCGCGATGCTCATGGGCATCAAGCTCGACGCCTACATCGTCGCCCAGCGCCGCCGCGTCGCCCCGCACCGCGCCAAAGACGTCGTCAACCTCGGCGTCGCCGGCATGCTCCACGACATCGGCATGCTCGACATCGCCCCCGACGCCGCCGAGCGCTGGCGCCGCCACCACGACTACTCCGACCCCGCCTGGCGCAAGCACGTCCGCTTCGGCTACGAACGCGTCAAGGGCCAGGTCGAGGCCTCCGCCGCCTCCGCCATCCTCCACCACCACCAGCGCTACGACGGCACCGGCTTCCCCTCGCGCGAGTTCGACACCGGCATTCGCCGAGCCCCGCGAGGCCCCGAGATCCACGTCTTCGCCCGCATCATCGCCGTCGCCGACCTCTTCGACCGCCTCCGCCACCCCCACGGCGGCCCCGCCGTGCCCGCCGTCTCCGCCTACGCACGCCTGCTCCGGCCACCGCTCGTCGACTGGTGCGACCCCCACGTCCTGGGCGCCCTCATCCAGACCGCACCCGCCTACGGCCCCGGCACCGTCGTCCGACTCTCCAGCGGACACGTCGCCGCCGTCGTCGACTGGTCCGACAAGCAGCCCTGCCGCCCAACCGTCCAGCTCCTCACCCCGCCCGATTCACTCGGCCGCGCACGCGAGAACGCCCACGTCCGCTACGACCTCCGCCAGCACCCCGAACTGTCCATCGTCGAGGTCGACGGCCTCGACGTCAGCCGCGACAACTTCGAGCTCACCGGCACCAGCGTCATCTTCCCCTGGCCGCCCCGCTCGCCCGCGGCCGCCGACGACAAAGCCGCCGCCTGACTCCCCCTCACTGCGCCGCCGCGCCGCCCGCCGAGGGCTTCGAGGGCGCTGGCGCCCCCGCCGCCGCGGCAGGCCCACCCTGCCGGCCCCCGGCCGCCCCCCCACCCGCCCGCCGGGCTCAGGCCCCGCACCGCCCCGGCCGGTCTCCCCCGGGTTCTTCTCCTCCCCCCCCCCCCCCCCCCGCCGCCCACCCCCGCCCCCCCACCCCACCACCCCCGCCGCGACCCCCCCCCCCGGCCGCCCGCGCCTCCTCG
>JACVCL010000181.1 GCA_016742075.1 Phycisphaerales bacterium | reverse complement strand
TGTGGTGGCTTCTTAGCAAGATGTGTGAGAACGCTGGAAGCGAGCGGTGTGTGTTGGAGGGCAGGTCCAGTGGGTTATAAGGGGCAGGTGTGGGGTGTGGGGGGTCAGACGTCGAGCGATTTCACCTCGAGCGCGTGCTCCTCGATGTACGTCCGCCGCTGCTCGACGTTCTCGCCCATGAGGATCGTGAACAGCTCATCGGCCGCGCTGGCGTCGTCCCAGTTCACCCGCAGCAGCGTGCGGACGGTGGGGTCCATCGTGGTCTCCCACAGCTGGGAAGCGTCCATCTCGCCCAGACCCTTGAACCGCTTGACTTCCATGCCGCGCCGGCCGACGTCGAGCAGCGTCCCGAGGATCGACGGGATGTTCGGCGCCTCGACCAGCCGCGACGCGCCGGCCTCTCCCGGCGCGCTCCCGGCCGTTTCGCCGGGCGTCTCGCCGTCGCCCGCCTCCTCGCCCTCCGCCGCGCCCTGGGCCGAGGGTTGGTCGGCCTTGCGCGGGGCGTGGGCCCGCGCGGGGGTCTCCCACGCGTAGACGCTCGGCAGACGCTCGCCGGTCACCGCCTCCTCGCTGGTCAGGGCGTAGTTGTCGATGTCCAGCCCGAGGTCGTCGAGCTGCTGGAACACCTGCGCCAGTTCCTTGTTCTCGTGCAGCTCGCGGACGTGGGCGACGGGCCGGGCGTCGTCGGCCGGGGCGCCGGCGTGGGCCGCGCCGGGCGCGCCGTTCTTCATGGCCGCGTCGAGGTCGGCGTGTCGCAGGTTGTGCTGGGCGATGAGCCGCTCGACATGCTCCTCACCCCACGCGAAGGCCTCGCCGGCCTGCGCGCCCGACTGGCCCGAGCCCGTCCACGTGAGCCGGTGGGTGGGCAGGCGGGCCTTGCCGGCCGGGTCGTTGTCGCGCTCGCGGAGCAGGTCGGGGAACGGCACGCCGCGCCGCTCGACCACGCCCGCCAGCTCGCCGAGCCGGCGCAGCACCTTCACCGCCTGCAGCAGCTCGGGCCCCTCCAGCGTGCGCACCGCGGTGGCGGCGCCGTCGGCCACGTCGCGCACGTGAAGGCGAGCCCCCTCGAGCCCCAGCTCGATGAGCGTGTCGTTCATCCGGCTCTCGTTGAGCACGTAGGTGTTCTTCTTGCCGCGGGTAATCAGGTACAGCGGCGGCTGGGCCACGAACACCCGCCCCCGCCGGATGAGCTCGGGCATCTGCCTGAAGAAGAACGTCAGCAGCAGCGTGCGGATGTGCGAGCCGTCCACGTCCGCGTCGGTCATGATGATGATCTTGCCGTACCGCAGGCGCGAGATGTCGAACTCCTCGCCGATCCCGCACTTGAGCGCCGAGATCAGCGTGCGGATCTCCTCGAAGCCCAGGATCTTGTCGAGCCGCGCCTTCTCGACGTTCAGCAGCTTGCCCCGCAGCGGCAGGATGGCCTGCGTCTCCACGTCGCGCCCCTGCGTCGCCGAGCCGCCGGCCGAGTCGCCCTCGACGATGAACAGCTCCGACCGCTCCACATCCTTCGTCATGCAGTCGCGGAGCTTGTGCGGCATCGAGCCCGAGTCGAGCGCCGACTTCCGCCGCGTCAGGTCGCGGGCCTTGCGGGCCGCCTCGCGCGCCTGCGCCGCGATCACGCCCTTCATGCAGATCTTCTTCGCCTCGGCCGGGTGCTCGTCGAGCCACTGCTCAAGCCGCTCGGCCACGATCTGCGACACGAAGCCTTCAACCTCGGTGTTCCGCAGCTTGCCCTTGGTCTGGCCCTCGAACTGCGGCTCGGGCAGCTTCACGCTCACCACCGCCGCCAGGCCCTCGCGCAGGTCTTCGCCCGACGGGACGGGGTCCTTCTCCTTCAGCACCCCGGCGCGCTTGGCGTAGGTGTTCAGCACCCGCGTCAGCGCCGTCTTGAACCCCGAGAGGTGCGTGCCGCCGTCGACCGTCCGGATGTTGTTCGCGAAGCTCAGCAGCAGCTCGTTGTACGAATCGTTGTACTGCAGCGACACCTCGCACGACAGCCCGCTGCCCGCGTTGTCGCCCTTCAGCGACACCACATCCGTCAGCGTCGTCTTCCGGTCGTTGAGGTGCCGCACGAACTCCGCCAGGCCGTCCTTGAAGCAGAACGTCTCGTCGCGGATCTGCCCGTCGGGACCCACGCGCTCGTCGGTCACGCGGATCACCACGCCGGGGTTCAGGTACGCCAGCTCGCGAAGCCGGCCCGCCAGCGTCGCGTAGCTGAACGTCGTCTCCGGGAACACCAGGTGGTCGGGCTTGAACTGCACCTTCGTGCCCGTCCGCCCCGACTTGTCCGGCGGCAGCGTCGCCACCACGTGCAGCGGCTGCGCCGTCTTGCCCCGCTCAAAGACGATCTTGTGCACCTTCCCGCCACGCTGCACCTCGCACTCCAGCCACTCCGAGAGCGCGTTCACCACCGAGATGCCCACCCCGTGCAGGCCGCCCGAAACCTTGTACGCCGAGTTCTCCTCGCCGAACTTGCCACCCGCGTGCAGCACCGTCATCACGATCTCGACGGCCGGCTTCCCGTCGTACATCGGGTTCTCGTGACGCTTGGGGTCCACCGGAATGCCCGAGCCGTCGTCGGTCACGCTCACCGACCCGTCGGCGTGGATCCGCACCGCCACCGTCGTCGCCCGCCCCGCCATGCACTCGTCGATCGAGTTGTCCACCGCCTCGTACACCAGGTGGTGCAGGCCCCCCACGCCCGTGTCGCCGATGTACATCCCGGGGCGCTTCCGCACCGCCTCAAGACCCTCGAGGATCTTGATCTGGTCCGCCCCGTAGTCGCCCGGCTTGGCGGGCCCCTGAGCGGAGCTTGCGGCCGGGACCGACGGCTGGCTGGGCTTCACTTCAGACATGCTGCTCACGTGCTCGGCGTGGGTGTCGGGCATCATCAACTCGGGGTCGAAACCGCGGGGCCGACGGCGCCTGCGGGGTCGCGCCGCGCCAGAGCCGGACACCCCCGAAAAACCGCCAAAAAACGCCCGTCTGCTCGGCCCGGCGCGGCCCGTTCCACAGGCCGCGATCAAGGCCCGAAGTATAGGGGAACCGCCCGCCGATTTCCCCTTCGCACCCCCGTTTCCAGAGCCCGCCGCGGCAGCCCGAACCCAACCGCTTCCAGCGGCTCACCCGGCCCGTTCCGCCCTGTGAAAAGCCCCGGTCGCGTCACGACGCCGCCGCGGCCGAGGCCGCCGCCGCCGCCTCGTCCTGCTCCTTCAAAGCCAGCAGGTACCGCCCCAGCAGCACGAGCCATCCCACCTCCGGCACCCCCCGCGCCGCCGCGTGCAGCGTCACAAACCGCCGCGCCGCCCTGAACCACCGGTGCTCGGCGTGGAACGTCACCACCGGTTCACCCGCCCCGCTCACGAACGACCACCCCTTCAGCGGACGGTTCACCGGCCGGAACTCGAAGGCGTCACCCTCCAGCGTCACCAGCACGCCCCGCACCGAGCGGGCCATGCGGAACACCGCTAGGTCGGCGGCGCCCCGCGGCCGGCGCACCGTCACACGCGGGTGCCAGAACCCCTCGCGCTTGAGCGAGATCGTCTCCGACGCGGTGTGGCCCGCGGCCAGCGAGCCCGTCACCTTCCGCCACGCCAGCCGGGCGTACACCCGCCCGTCGCCGCCGCGGAGCTCCAGCAGCAGCTTCCCCAGGCGGCGCGTGTGGTGCCACTCCAGCGTCTTTCCGGCGGCCGAGACGAGCGGGACCATGCCGAACGCTAGGGCGTGCCCCCCGCGGCCGAGCCGCCCCGCCGCAAACTCAGCATCCATCCCAACAGGCCCACCAGCGCCACCGCCCCCCACAGCGTCACCCCGATCGCCTGAAGTCTCTGGTCGAAATTCTGGGTCGCGGCGCTCAGGAGCACGGCCAGCACCACCAGACCCAGCACACCCCCCAGCCGCGCCCGCCGCCGATCGGTCCGCTCATCGAACACGAACCACACGGCCGCAGCCCAGCCCGGCATCAGCCACACGAAGTAATACGTCCACGCCAGCGGCGACGCGACGGCCACCAGCGCCAGCAGCATCCCGCCCTCGAT
This sequence comes from Phycisphaerales bacterium, assembly GCA_016742075.1. Classification (GTDB taxonomy): domain Bacteria; phylum Planctomycetota; class Phycisphaerae; order Phycisphaerales; family UBA1924; genus JACVCL01. The sequence goes on along the minus strand of JACVCL010000181.1, from coordinate 472 downwards.
CCCCTCGCCCTCCGGCGGCGCCTCACGCCGCCGGAGCATGAACCACACGAACAGGCCCCCCAGCCCCGCCGCGAGCCCCGCGAACACCCCCTGCGCCGCCCCGGCCGAGAGGCTCGCCACGTTGATCCGGAACGGCGTCCCGTCGCCGTCCCCCGCCTCGACATCGCGCAGCACGCGGTGCGTCCACGCCATGAGCGACTGGTTGCCATAGTCGAAGCCCGCCCCCGCGCGCTGGGCGATGCCCGCCTCCGGCGCCTTGAGCACCATGCCGCGGGCCCACGCGCCCACCTCGCCCGCGTTGCGCTCCATCCCGCGGAAAAGGCCGGGCACCACCAGCGTCAGCACCAGCGCCGCCGCCGCCATGCCCCCCGCCGCGGTCCACCGACGCTTCCAGAGCAGGTACGGCAGCACCAGCACGGGGAACCCCCTGAACGCCGCGGCGCCCCCGAGGCACACCCCGGCCCCCACGCAC
>JACVCL010000180.1 GCA_016742075.1 Phycisphaerales bacterium | reverse complement strand
CGCCACACCCACCCCTCCCGCCGAGTCCGCGGCACGATCCGAATACGCGCCGTCCCAGCCACCGCCCCAGCCAGCCAACCGGCCGACCCCCGCCGAACCCCACCCCGCCCCGCCGCCGCAGCAGCCCGCGCCCGCCCCTCCGATTCCGTCAGGCTCCAGCGAGATCGCCACGCCCTCCTCCCAAGGCGCGTGGCCCGCTCCCGACACCTCCAGCCCCGCGCCAAAGCCCTCGGCCTCGCCCAACGCCGCCGCGGACCAGCCCGCTGAGGTCACCACCGCGCCTCAATCCGCGGCCACCGGCCCCGGCCAACAGGGCCTCTCGATGACCACCCTCATCCCCGCCGCCGCGCCCTCCGAGTCCCGCGCCGAGGCCGCCCCCACGCCCGACAGCCTCGTGCTCAACCCCATGACGCTCTTCCCCCTGCCGCAGCCCCTCGCGAGCCCCGCGCGGCAGATCCAGCCCCGCCCGTCGCCCCCGCCCCAGCCCGCGGCCCAGCCCGCCGCCGGTGGGGCCCCCGGCGGATCCGGCCGCCAGTCCGACCGCGACTCCGAGCCCGCCAGCACCCAGACCATCGGCCGCGAGCAGTTCGGCCAGCCTCTCGCCGCCCGCGGCCTGCGCATCCTCACCCGTTCGGCCCGCTTCTCCTACTACACCCAGCTCACCGCCCGCCCCCGCGACCCCCTGTTCCGCCTCCACTTCGGACGCGACGGCGAGGTCAAAAACGTCGAGATCCTCCGGTCCTCAGGATACCCTGACATAGACCGACCAATCATCGATTCTCTCTGGCGATGGCGCGCCGAGGGCGAAGCTCTGAAATCCCTCCTTGAACCCCCAGCGAAACCCTCGACGTTGGCGTTCGAGTTCCGTATCCTGTTGTAGCTGAGACACAGTCTCACCTGTGACAGTTTCCTAGGGATTCCGCATCACCGGGGTGCGCCGTGATGAAACTGAGCAAGCGCATCGAGTACGGGCTGAAGGCGTGTGTGGCGTTGGTTCGGAACCACGGCCGCGGCTATCGCCAGGCCCGGGAGATCGCCCTGTCCGAGTCGCTCCCGGGCAAGTTCCTCGAGTCCATCCTTCTCTCACTCCGTTCAGGGGGTGTCCTGACCTCTAAGGTCGGCTCCGGAGGCGGCTACCGCCTCGCCCGCGCACCTCACGACGTGCGCCTCAGCGAGGTGCTGGCCATCCTCACCAACGCCGAGGAGGACGAGCGCCCGCTCGCCCGCGGCCCTCGTCCCCGCACGCCCCGCGCCGACGGTGTCGGCCTCGCGCTCCCCTCCTCCCTCGGCGACGCCGCCCTGCACGTGGTCAACGAGCGCATCACCCAGGCGATGTCCGACGCCGTCGGCAGCATCTCGCTCGCCGACCTCGTCCACTCCGCCGAAAAGAAGGCCGGAAACGGCCACTCGGCGATGTACCACATCTAACCCGCCCCACCCCTGCGGAAGCCCCGCGATCGGGCCGATACTCTTCGCATCGCCATGCGTCCCCGCGCCGCCATCTCCGCCGGTCTCCTCGCCCTCGCGGCCTCCGGCGCCTCGGCCCAGACCGGGCCCATCGGCCCGGCCCCGCGGCCGCCGATCGCCGGCGTGCCCGGCCAGCCGGCCCAGCCCGTGCGCGTCGAGCAGACCGTCGCCGACCGCGACCCCCTGCACACCAGCCTCCGCCAACTGCCCACCGACCTGCGACAGGATGAGGGCTTCGAGCACCTCTACCGCGTGCCGGGCGCCGACAACCGCTTCATGCGCCGCAGCGGCGCCATCACCGCCGTGTTCCCCCGTTCGCAGTACGTCGCCACCCGGCAGGGCCCGCTGCCGGTGATCCCCGCGGGCACGGTCTTCTACTTCGGCCTCCCGCCGGCCGATCAGCTCGCCCACGACGCCGCGCCGCGCCCGATGGCCGGCGCCGCACCCTCCGCCTCGGGCCGGATCGTCCGCTCTGAACTCCTCGTCGAGGCCGAGCGGCTCGGCCCCGCGATCGATTCGCGCATCGACCCCCGCCCCGCCGCGCAGCCCCCGCCGACGGCCGCACCCGCCCCGGCCGCGCCGGCGATCTCCGACGACGCCTACCGCGCCCGCCGCCTGCACGAGATCGCCCGCCGCCACGCCGACTGACCGGCCGCGCGACCGCCGTCACCCGACACTCTTCTCGAAGCACCGCGCACCGCGCGGGGCGCCCGAGCACGCGCAGACCGGTGGCGTGCGAGCGTCCCGAGTGGTGGAGTGGTGGAGCGGGGGAGTGGTGGAGTGGGGGGGTGGGGGGGTCAGCCGCCCAGACGGTTGCCGTTGCGGGCCGCGGGCTTCAGGGCGTCGTCGATCATCTCGACCACGGCTTCCTGGAAGTCGAACACGCTCCGCAGGCCCACGTTCCCGGCGATGTCGTTGGTCATCACCACGAACACCACCTTGCGGCCGTCGGGCCCGATCACGTAGCCCGACAGGCACGACACCCGGTTGAGGAACCCGCTCTTGGCCCGCACCTCCGACGAGAGACGCTTGCCGTCGAACCGCTTGGCCAGCGTGCCGTCGCGCCCGGCCTTGGGCAGCGACTCGATGAACGCCTGCCCGATGCGGTCGTCGCCGCCCACGCTGCGAAGCCAGCGCGCCATGATCCGCGGCTCGATACGGTTCTCGCGGCTCATCCCCGACCCGTCGGCGATCACCGTCGTCTTGCCCGCCTCGGCCCCCACGCGGTCGACCAGTTCCTGCCGGATCACCGCCGACCCGTTCCGCCACGACCCAGGCTGCCCCGTCACCTTGTGGCCGATCTTCTTCAGGAAGCACTCGGCGTAGAGGTTCTGAGACTCGACGTTGCACACCCGCGCCGCCGTGCCGATCGGCGTCCGCACCACGTGCAGCACCCGGCCGCCCTCCAGGTTCTCATCGGGCTGCACCAGCCGCGAGCCCGAAGGCGCGATCCCCGCCCCGCTCATCCGCTCGGCCAGGATCCGACCGAACACCGCCGGCGGCTCGTGCACCGTCACCCGCACCGGCGTCTCGCCGAAGCGCGAGTCCCCGAACAGCGTGATCTCGTTGTTCCCCGGGTCACGCGACGCCCACAGCGTCTCCTGCCCGCGCTTCACCGACTTGGCCCGGTTCCGCACCTCGATCCCCGGCGCGCGAGGCTCGATCTTGATCGTCGGTGCCTGGCCCTCACCCGCCGGCGTCGCGAAGATGCTCAGCGTGTTCGTGTGGAACGTCAGCCCCGACACCTGCGCGCAGAACCAGCGGTTCAACTGGTCCGCCGGCCACGTCGGGTGCACCCACTCGCGATCGAACACCCGGTCGTCCACCACCACCTCGACGCCCCGGGGCACCCCCGCCTTCGTCATGGCCTCGGTCCACGCCGACAGCAACTGCTCGATCCCCAGCCCCATCTCCTTCAGCAGTTCCGAGTCGCCGAACGCCGGATCACCCGAGCCCCGCACCACGATCCGCCCCGCCCGACCCGGACCCTCCCCCGGCTGCCACACCAGCTCGGTGCGGAACTCGTAGTCCGGCCCCAGCACGTCCAGCGCCGCCGCCGACGAGAGCACCTTCTGGTTCGACGCCGGGATCATCGGCTCGTCGGCGTTGTGCGACGCCAGCACCCGCCCGCTCTGCACGTCCAGAACCATCACCCCGACCTTCGTCGTCCCGAGCTTCGACCCCTTCAGCAGGCGATCCAGCGAAGGGTCGAGATTCTGCCCCGCCGCCGCCCCCGCCCAGCACGCCACCGCCGCGCCCCCGACCAGGCCCCCCAAAGCGCCCGCCAAAAGGCCCGCCGCCGCCCCCGCCCGCACCCGGCGCCATGCCCACTTCATCGTGCTCACCTGAAGAACTCCCTCCATGCCCGCACCTCTCTCCGCCCCCGCCGCGCTCCGTCATCCTTGGCCGTTGGGCCCCGCGTCGCAGCGCGGCCAAGAGCCCCCGGAAGAACGATCAAGATCGGCACCCGCCGCCGACCGCCTCCACCTTTCCGCCGCCCGAAAAGGCGCTCGCGTACGCCCCCGCCCGCACCTCCGAGAAGGTCATCCCCGATACACTCCCCGCCCACGACCAGAACCGCCGAGAACCTCGGCCAGCACCCCCAAACAGCCGACCCGGAGCCGCCGATATGGCCGAGCCCAAGCCCATGATCACCTTCGAGGACTTCGCCAAGGTCGACCTCCGTGTCGCCAAGGTCCTCGCCGCCGAGCCACACCCCAACGCCGACAAACTCCTCAAACTCCAACTCGACGACGGCTCCGGCACCCCACGCCAGATCTGCGCCGGCATCCGCGCCAATTACTCCCCCGAAGAACTCGTCGGAAAATCGATCATCATCGTCGCCAACCTCGCCCCGCGAAACCTCCGCGGCGAGGAATCCCGCGGCATGCTCCTCGCCGCCAGCGACATGCCCAAAGACGCCGCCGCCGCCGACCCCCACGCCCCCCGGCGCGTCGTCATCCTCACCCCCGCTTCCGACATCCCGCCGGGCTCAATCGTCTCCTGACGCCACGCCGAGGCGCCGGCGCGCCAAAACCGCCCGCCCGCAGCGACCAGCCGACAAC
>JACVCL010000022.1 GCA_016742075.1 Phycisphaerales bacterium | reverse complement strand
GGGGTAGGGGAAGGGGTGGGGGGAGTTAGTCGCGGCTCTGGAGCTTGGCCAGCAGGCGCAGCACTTCGACGTAGAGGAAGACCAGGGTGTTGAGCAGGGCGAAGCCGCCGTACCACTCCATGTGCTTGGGGGCCCGGTTCTTTACGCCGTTGTCGACGAGGTCGAAGTCGGTGACGAGGGACATCGAGGCGAAGCCCACGAGCAGCACCGAAAAGCCGATCGAGACCAGCCCGCCGTTGGCGGGGTTGTAGACCGAGATCAGCGTCCGGCTGCCGAAGAGCGCCGCCGCGATCGCCACCAGGCTGTAGAGCAGGATGCCGATGCCCGCCGTGGCCACGATGCGGTTGAACATCGGGCCCGGGCGGATGATCCGGGTGGCGTACCCGACGAGCAGCCCGCCGAAGATGCAGAAGGTGATCACTGCGGCGTTGAGGATCAGCCCGGTGTTCAGCCCCACCGCCCCGGCCTCGCCACCCTTGTGGGCGAAGCGCATCGCGTAGACCGCCGAGATCCCGCCCACGAACGCCCCCTCGGCGATCGCGAACAGCGGAGCGGTCACCGGGGCCGAGCGCGGGAAGAACCCGCAGATCAGGCCCAGGATGCACCCGCCCAGCAGCCCGCCGAAGGTGAGGCCCATGAGCCAGCCGCCGCTGCTGAGACCCAGGTTCCACGCGCCGATCGCGCAGGCCACGCACAGCGCCAGCAGGAAGGCCGACTTGTTCACCACCCCCTGCATGGTCATGACGTTCACCGGGCTGATCGACGGCACGCCGGCGGCCGGACCGGCCGAGCCCAACGAGCCGCGCTGGTTCAGGTCATCCCACGTCTGGGCGGGTTGGAAGGCATCGTTGCGAAGCGTCGGATTCGTGCTGCCGAGCATGGTCGCTCTCCTGAAAGTTCGATTGTCGATGGTCCGCCGGAAGAATCGTCCCCGGGCGCCGGAATAAGCCGCAGAGACCACCACGGTGGTACGGGCATTCTATATCGGAGTTTCGCGGTGGAGTTCGGCGAGATGGCGGGGAAACCGGAAACTGTTTGGGTGGCCGATGCCCGCCGGGGGGGTCACCGGGCCTACAACCGGAGGCTCTCGACCGCCCGCGGCAGCAGGGCCAGCAGCTCGGTCGCCACAATTCCCCCGGTGAGTGTGGGAGATTGCCCGTCGGCCCACAGCCGCGCAGCCCGGGAGTGGGCCGCCACGCCCAGCCGCGCCAGGTCGAAGAGCCCCAGCTCGGCCGAGGGCCCGCGGGGGCCGTCCGCATCGCCGCCGTGGTGCTGGGCGATGAGCCCCGCGATGGCGCCGGCGAGCACATCGCCGGTGCCGGCGGTGGCCAGCACCGGGTTCGGAGCGTCGTGGGTCCAGGTGCGCTGCCCGTCGGACACCGACGTGGCGGCGCCCTTGAGCACCACGACCGCCCCCAGCCGCTGGGCCAGGGCCTCGGCGGCGCGGGCGGGGTCGGCGAGCGGGTCGGCGGTCAGACGCAGCGCCCCCGCCAGCCGGCGGTACTCGCCGGGGTGAGGGGTCAGCACGGCGCGGGCGCGGAAGTCTTTCAGGAACTCGGGCACCGCGGCCAGGGCGTTCAGGCCGTCGGCGTCGAGCACGAGCGGCAACTGCTCCTGATTGACCAGTCGGAACACCAGTGCCGCCGCGCCCTCCGACACCCCCAGCCCCGGCCCGGCGCAGATGCAGCCGCGGTCGAGAGCGCTCTCGATGAGTTCGTCGATGGCCGCGGCGGCCAAGTGGGGGATCAGGTCGCCCTCGTGGTCGACCGGCAGCGGCACACCCGTGGCCGAGGGGGCCACGCCCAGGCCCGCGGCGAGGATCGGCTCGGGCATCGCCAGTTTCGCCAGCCCCGCCCCGGCCCGCAGCGCCGCCAGGGCCGAGAAGGCCGGCCCGCCGATCATGAACGACCCGCCGCGTCCCTCGGCGTCGTGCTTCAGGCAGCACCCGCCCACGACCACCGCGGTGCCGAAGGTGCCCTTGTGGCCCGAAGGGAGACGCGCGGGGAGACGGGGGAGAGCGTCGGTCATGCGGCGGAGGGTACCGCGCGGCGGCGTCAATCGATCGGCAGCACGTCGATCTTCAGCCTTCCGATCACCGTCGCCAGAGTGACCATGCTGTTGAGGATCTCGTCGTCGGCCAGCGACGAGTAGCCCAGGGCGAGGTGGGTGGCATCGGCGTCGCGGGCGCGGTCGAGGGCGGCATCGAGGTCGCGCCAGGTCCATTTGCCGCGGTCTTCGATCAACGCCTGGGCCCACATGTGGTAGCCGAACACGTTCGTCTGGCCGGGGCCGTCGCCGAAACGCTCGACGTACACCAACCCGCTGACGGCCCGGGCGGGGATGCCCGCCGCCCGCAGCGCCGCCACCAGCAGAACGGCGTGCTCGGTGCAGTCGCCCTCGCGGGTGCGCACCGCCTCCGACGCCGAGGCGAAGCCCACCGACAGCGATTTGCGCGAGAGGTGGTCGAACACCGCCCGGCGCACGGCCCGGGCCCGGCCGAGCGGGTCGGCGTCCGCGTCCTTTGTTGCCCGCTGGGCGAGGGCGAGGATCTCGGGGTCTTTCGCGTCGGCCGCGGCGGTGGCGGCCAGCCACCGGGCCCGCTGCTCGGGCGTCGGCGGGGCCTCGAGCGGCCGCGGCCGCGGCATGTCGATGATCACCTCGCCCGCCCGCGGGCTCTGGCGCTTGAAGATCTGCATCCCCTCGCTCGGCAGGTCGGGCAGGTCGCCCTCCGTCATGCTCAGGCGGAAGCGGGCGTGCACGAGCGTGCGCGGGTTGGTGATGTGGCCGTCGGGCTTCACGAGCGTCGAGACCAGCAGCTCCGGCGGGTCGGCCGGGGCCTTGGCGAGGGCCTCGTCGGCGAGCGTGATGGTGAGGGCCACGCCGCCGAGCTGCATGGTCGAGCGGATGGTCATGCCGCGCTCGTCGACGAACTCGGTGCTCTCGGCCCCCGGCAGGGCGCTGGTGGTGGTGCGCCACTCGACGCCCGGCACGGTCCGACCGAGCGCCTCGGCCGGGGCGCGGCGGATCACCGTGGCCGTGGTGGTCACGGGCGCAAGGCCGCTGAGCGGGTCGAGCGTGCGCGTCTCGATGACCGGGTCGCCGGCGGCCAGCCGCTCGCCGATGCGACGGCGGGCCGCGGCCGGCATGAGGAACTCGCCCGCCGGCCACGGCTGCTCGGAGTCCGTCGTGCGGCCCGAGCCGGTGACGGTCTGCCTCACCGGGCCGCCGGGCTCGGCCGGAAAGACCCACGTGGTCGTGATGAGGCCGCCGAAGTCCTGCTCCGACCGCATCGACACCGGGCGGCCGTCGCGCGTCTCGACCGACTCGGTGGCCAGCGACAGCGCGACGCGGTCTCCGCCGCGGGCGATGGTGATGCGCAGCTCGGCCGAGGTGGTGATGGTGCCCCGCGGCTCCGAGGCGTTCTGGGCTTCTCGCATCCAGCCGACGCGCCGGCCCTGCATCTCGACGACGTACCACCGTTCGAAGGCCTCGCGCCCCCCCTCGGCGAGCGCGGCCGCCGCGGGCAGGCACGCGGCCAGCGCGGCCGGCACGATGAGCGTCCATCGGTTCATGCGGCCCAGCCTACCCTTGGCCGCGATGATCGACACGCACTGCCATCTCACGTTCCCCGACTACGCCCCGGGCTCGTCGCGCCCGATCGAGTCGGTGCTGGCCGACGCGAAGGCCGCCGGCGTTACGGGGTGTGTCACCATCTCGACCACCACGCGCGACTGCCTGGATGCGCTGGCGATCGCCGAGCGGTTCGAAAACGTCTGGTGCACAGCGGGCGTTCACCCGCTCTACGCCGACGAGGGCCCGCACGAATGGGCGAACCTGGCCCGGTGCATCGCGCACCCCCGCTGCGTGGCGTGGGGCGAGCTGGGTCTCGACAACCACTACCCCGAGCCCGCCCGCCAGACCCAGCACGCCGTGCTCGAGGAGCAGCTCGCCTTCATCGCTTCGTGCATGAGGCCCGTGGCCGAGGGCGGCCTGGGGGTCGACAAGCCCGTCGAGATCCACTGCCGCGAGGCCTTCGCCGATCTCATCCCCATCCTCCGGCGCTCGCCGATCCGCCCCGAGCGTTTCGTGTTCCACTGCTTCACGGGCGATGAGGCCGACATGCGGCGCATCCTCGACTTCGGCGCCTGGGCGAGCTTCACCGGCGTGCTGACGTACAAGAACGCCGAGGGGGTGCGCCGCGCCGCACGCATGCTGCCGATCGACCGGGTGATGGTCGAGACCGACGCGCCGTTCCTGACCCCCGAGCCGCACCGCGGCGTGCGCCCCAACGAGCCCCGCTTCGTCCGGCGCATCGCCGAGGTGCTCGCCGACGTGCACGGCGTGGGTTTCGGCGCCATGCGCGAGCAACTGAACGCCAACACCTCGCGCTTCTTCGGCATCCGCGTGCCCGCGGCGTAGGCGGCCGGGCTACGGCGTGTCGCGGGGCTGGGGCCGGTCGCCCGGCAGCAGGGCACGCGGCGATCGGGCCTCGAGCGCCACATCGTCGAGCGGCGGCTCGACATCCCTCAGCGAGCCGATCAGCACCGTCGTCTGCTCGCCGCCGATGTTCAGCAGCAGCACCCGCCGCAGCTCGAAGGCCGCGCCGCGCGGCACCGTGCGCACCACGTCGGGGAAGCTCGCCGTGTTCTCTTCAAACTCCGCCACGCTCCGCGGCAGCGGGCTCGTCGCGGTATCGGGGTCGAGCAGCGTGAACTTCCCGGGCCGGTCCTTGAGCGCCTCCGACCCGCCTCTCATGAGCAGGAGCGGCTTGGGCGTGGCGTAGACCATGCCCGGCTGCCACGGGGCCCGGCGCGTGGGGTTGTCGGTGACGTCGAAGACCTCGGTCCGGAACTGCCGGCTCAGCAGCACCACCGCCGCGGTGCCGGCCGTCGAAAGGATCCCGACGATCACCGCGACGATCACGAACACCCGCATGACGAACTTCTCGTCACGCTTGAGGCTCGCCCGCCGCTCGGCCGTGATCTGTTCGCCGGTCACCATGCCAACAGCCTAGGAACGATCGCCCGGCACCGCGGCCCTCAGCGCGCGCCTCGCCGGGCTGCGGCCTTCTTGACCGTCTTCCCGGCGGACTTCCGGGCGGTCTTCTTGGCGGTCTTCTTCAGGGTGGCCTTCCCCTTGTCCTTCGCCTTCGCGCCCGACTTCAACGCGGGCTTCCCGGCGGTGCGCTTCGCCGGCTTGGCCTCGGCCTCGGACGCCGGCCGAGTCTCGCCCAACTGCAGGGCCTTCACCGCGGCCAGCACCTCGTTCGCGTGCACGTCGGGCTTCACCTCATCCCACCGCCGGGCCACCACGCCGCCCGCGTCGATCAGATAGCTGATCCGCGCCACCCCCATGTACGACTTGCCGTACATCGACTTCTGCACCCACGCGCCGTAGGCCTTCGCCACGGCGCTGCGCTCGTCGGCCAGCAGCGGGAAGTTCAGCCGGTGCTTGCCGGCGAACTTGGCCTTGCTCCGACTGTCGAGGATCGACACCCCCAGCACCACGGCGTCCATCTCCTCGAACTTCGGCAGGTTGTCGCGGAACGAGCACGCCTCGGCCGTGCAGCCGGGGGTGTCGTCCTTGGGGTAGAAGTACAGAACGACATTCCTTCCGCGGTAGGCCGAGAGCGAGTGGTGCACGCCCGACTGGTCGGGCAGCGTGAATTCGGGGGCCTTCTTGCCGGGAGCGATCAGGGGCATGGCGGAGTGCTCGCGGGGGGTGTCGGTGAGTAACCGTGGCGGCGGTCGGGCGGAGGTGATGAACCCTCTGCCGCGGGCCGCCGAGGGTATCCGCCGGCGGGGCGTGCCCGGATGTCCCGAGGTCAGCCCGAGTGTGAAACTTCCACCAGTTTGGCCAGGGTGTCCATCGCCGCGCCGTCGCCCATCGCCTTCTCGGCCAGCGCGATCCCCTCCCGGAAGTCCTCCGCGACGTCCGTGACCACCAGGGCCGCCGCGGCGTTGACCGCCACGATGTCCCGCGCCGCCCCGGGCTCGCCCGACAGGGCCATCCGCACCATCGCCGCCGACTCTTCCAGCGACATGGCCTGGAGCTCGCTGAGCCTCGCCCGCCGCACCCCCGCGTCGGCCGCGTCGAACTCTTCCAGTTCCACCTTCCCATCGCGCACGTGGCCGATCAGCGTCGGCCCGGTGGTGGTGATCTCGTCGAGCCCGTCGAGCCCGTGGGCCACGATCGCCCGCTCGGCCCCCAGGCGCTGCAGCGCCTCGGCCACCGGCCGCACTTTCGACCGCTCGTACACCCCCAGCACCTGCCGGCGCGCCCCGGCGGGGTTGGTCAGCGGGCCCAGCAGGTTGAAAATCGTCGGGAACCCGAGGCTGCGGCGCGGCTCGGCCGCGTGCTTCATCGCCGGGTGGTGGTGGATGGCGAAGCAGAAGCACACGCCCGCCCGTTCCAGGCACCGCGCCTGCGTCAGCGGCGGGGCGTCGACGTTCACGCCGAGCGCCGCCAGAACCTCGGCCGAGCCGCGGCCGGTGCGCGAGCGGTTGCCGTGCTTGGCCACGAACACCCGCCGCGGCGCCGCCGCCGCCGCCACGATGGCCGCCGCCGTCGAGACGTTGAAGGTCTTGGGTGCGCCGCCGGTGCCGCAGGTGTCCACGAGGCCGTCTTTCACGTACTCCCACCCGCCGCTGATGCGGTCGACCGGCACCGGCGTGACGTACGCCCGCATCACCCGCGCCGCGCCGACCAGCTCATCGGTCGTCACACCCTTCGCCTGGAGCAGCGCGAGCAGCGCCCCGATCTGCGCGGCGTCGGCCTGGCCGCTGAGCACCATGTGGAATACCCGCTCGGCGTCCTGCTCGCCCAGGTGCCGTCCTGCCAGCAGTTCCGCCAGGGTTTCCTTCATCGAGTCGTCCTTTTGCCGCCCGCCCGTCCACCACCCCCTTACCCTATTCCGTGGCCCACCCCCCGGCACCGAACCCAACCCTCTCGTGGCGAACCGCCCGGGGCGACATCGCTCTCGACCGGCCGGTCATCCTGGGCATTCTCAACATCACCCCCGATTCGTTCTCCGACGGAGGGCGGTTCCTCGACCCCGCCGCCGCCGCCGCTCGGGCCCGCACGCTCGTGGACGAGGGGGCCGACATCCTCGACGTGGGGGGCGAATCGACCCGCCCCGGCGCCGTGCGGGTGCCGCCCGAGGAGCAGATCGCCCGCGTGCTCCCCGTGCTGCGGGCGGTGCGCGCCGCCGGCATCGACACCCCGATCTCGATCGACACCACCCGCGCCGACGTGGCCCGGGCCGCGCTCGACGCCGGTGCCGCGATCATTAACGACGTCTCCGCCGGCGCCGAGGATCCCGGCGTGCTGCCTCTCGCCGCCGAGCGGGCCTGCGGCCTCATCCTCATGCACCGCCTTCGCCCGCCCGACGCCGACCGCTACAGCACCCAGTACGCCGCCGCCCCGGACTACGACGCCCAGGGCGGGGTGGTCGCCGCGGTCCGGGCGTTTCTCTCCCGGCGCCTGAGCGCGGCGATCGAAGCCGGCGTCGACGCCGCGCACGTGGTGCTCGACCCGGGCCTGGGCTTCGGCAAGTCTGTCGATCAGAACTACGCCCTCATCCGCGCCACCCCCGACCTTGCCGGCCTCGGCCGCCCGCTGCTCTCGGCCGCCAGCCGAAAGAGCTTCCTGGCCGGCCCGGGCGATGCCGGCCCCGCGTCGCGCCTCGAGGCGTCGATCGCCGTGTCGGTCGCCCACTGGCTGGCGGGCGTCCGCCTGTTCCGGGTCCACGACCCGGGATCACACCGGCGGGCCCTCACCGCCGCCGAGCGGCTGCGGCCGGCGGGCACGCCCGCCATGCCGACTGCCTGAACGGCAGCCCGGGCCGGCCGATTCCCGCGGATCTACGCCCAATCCGCACCGGCACGGCCATCGCTAGCATCTCAAGTGGGGCCGCCCGGCGCGGCCTCCAGCCTCCCGACCACCACGGAGACCCCCATGGCCTCTCAGAACGTGCTCGAGTTCACCGACACCAACTTCCAGTCCGAGGTCCTCTCCGCCCAGACCCCCGTGCTCGTCGACTTCTGGGCCGAGTGGTGCCAGCCCTGCAAGCTGCTCGCCCCCACCCTCGACTCCCTCGCCGCCGAGTTCAACGGCAAGGTCAAGGTCGGCAAGATCGACATCGACAAGCACCAGAAGGTCTCGATGGATTACCGCATCTCCGCCATCCCCACCGTGCTCATCTTCAAGGGCGGCCAGCTCAAGAAGAAGTTCGTGGGTCTGACCAACAAGAACGACCTCACGGCCGCGCTCAACGAGCTCGTCTCGGCCCCGTGACCGGACGCCCGGCCGACCGCCCGTGCACCCCGCGCTCCGCCAGCACCTTGAGACCACGCGCCTCCTCGGCGTGGACTTCATCCCCATCGGCCGGGGGCGGTCCGGTGGCGATGGGCCCGATTCCGCCCCCGCGCCCGCCTCCGCCCCGTTGGAGGTCGAGCCCAAGCCCCACGCCCTCCCGGTGACCGCCGCCGAGCACCCCCGTGCGCCGCGGCCTTCGGCGCCGCCCGCGACCCAGAGTTTCGATCTGCTCCCCCAAGAGCCGCCCCCACCGATGCCCACAAGCCCCGCAACGCCCCCGGCGGCATCGGCCCCGCGCCGGTCATCGCTCTTCGGCCCGCGGCCGGCGACGCCCGACTACTCGGCGCTCTCGGCCGACCAGCGCCGCAGCGCCAAGCAGCGCGACCTTGAGGCCCTGCGCGCCTGTCACGCCGAGCAGTCGCCGCTGCTCAAGTCCATCCCCGGATGGACCAAGATCGTCTTCGGCGCCGGCGACCCCGACGCCGCGGTGATGTTCATCGGCGAGGCGCCCGGCGCCGACGAGGACCGCACCGGCATCCCCTTCGTCGGCCGCGCGGGCCAGAAGCTCAGCGAGATGATCAAGGCCATGGGCCTCACGCGCGACGACGCCGGGCCGCACGCCGGGCCGCGTGGTGTCTACATCGCCAATGTGCTCAAAGTTCGTCCCCCCGACAACCGCACCCCCACCCCCGACGAGGCCGCCGCCGAGGGGCCCTTCCTCGCCGCCCAGATCGCCACCATCCAGCCGCTGGTCATCTGCTCGCTCGGCAAGCCCGCGGCCAACTTCCTGCTCGGCAACGCCGAGTCCATGACCGCCCTCCGCGGCCGATGGTTCACCTACACCCTCGACGACGGCCGAGCCATCCCCCTCATGCCCACCTTCCACCCCGCCTACCTGCTCCGGGCCTACACCGAAGAGAATCGCAAAAAGGTCTGGTCCGACCTTAAACAGGTCATGGCCAAGCTCGCCGAGCTCTCGCCCGAGGGCTGACGCGGCGCCCCGGGCGCGGCGTGGCGCTCGTGTTCGCGGTGCAGGAGTGGGGGGGTCACCCGGCCTTGGCGATCCGCGGCTTGCCCTCCGCCACCGACGCCGCGGTCATGCCGGGCATCGGGTAGTGGCGCACCAGGGCCTCGCCCAACAGCTCGGGCTCGGTCACCACCAGGTAGCAGGGGCGGTCGAGGCACCGCGAGGCGAAGCGCAGGGCCCGCGGCAGGTTCTCCTTGGTGGTCGCCAGCATCAACTCGGCCCCATCGAACCGCAGAGGCAGCACGCGGAACTGCCACGCCTGACGCCGGTCGACAGCCCCCAGGGCCGCCGGGTCGGTCTTCTCGGTGCGTGGGTCGATCGTGCCCGAGAGCACCGCGTACTGCTCGGCCCACGCGCGCTCGATGTCGCGCTCGCTGAGGCCGAACAGCTTCTCCGCCAGCAGCCCGAACGGCCGCTGGCTGCGCGACTGCTCCTCGAGAATCTGCGCCACCTGCTCGCTGGTCAGCAGGCCCTGACGCACCAGCACCTCACCAAGTCGGATGGGCATGACGACTCCTCGGGCGCCGGCCTCGGCCATCGCGGCCCCGGCGCGGCACAGGGAGGATCGGGCCGCCGACCCCGCGCCGTTGGCCGGCCGAGCCCGGCACCGTGCGCCGCGGCCGGGGCGTGCCGGTCCGGCGCCCCCGGCGCTCCCGATCGATCGCAACGGCCGGAACACGCCCATCTGTACCGTCCCCATCGGAATCTCCTTGCACCCGGGCTTCTCGTATGCGAGGCCCGCCCGGGCAATGGCCCGTCGCACATGGGGTGTATTGGCCTGAATGGCCCGCGGTAGAAGTCCGAAACGGGGTTGGATCAACGATTTCGCGCGGCTGTGACGTCTGCGCGGCCCGCCCCGGGCTGAATTCCCGCTCGGCACCCGGAAAAGCGTCAAGCCGCCGATCGCCTTCCGTTCGTGCCCGGGTTAGGGCATGCCACGCCCGGAAACACCGCCGAGGGGTCGGCCAAGCCCAATTCTGCACCCCGGTATGGGTTTCGGACGTAGAAGATTCTTGGAGGCCGTGCCGCGCCGGGTTACGTTCTGGGTGCCGGGCGAGGGGCCACGGCGATCGGGCGCGCAGGAAAAGGCGGACCGTCCATGTTTCAAATGCAGATCTCAGGGTCCGACGGCCAAGTGCTCAAGACCGTCGAACTCCGCCCCGACCGGCCCGTCCGTGTCGGCCGCGGCCAGGACTGCGAAGTGCAGATCCAGGTCGCGAGCGTCTCCCGCCACCACTGCGAGATCGCCCCCGCCCGCCCGGGCTCGGGCGAGATGGTGGTCCGCGACCTGAACTCGACCCACGGGGTCTTCGTCCGCGGCCAGCGCGTCCGCGAGGTGCCGGTGACCCCCGGGCTCGAGGTGGCCATCGGCCCCGCCGTGCTGCGGTTCAGCACCTCCGCCGAGCGGCTGAGCGAGGAGATGGCCCGCAGCGTCGGCGACGACGACGAGCAGCCCATCACCATCGTCAGCAGCGTCGGCCGCTTCCAGGTCAAAGCCGGGCCGGGCGACCAGACGCGGATCTGACGGCGCCTCCCGGGGCTCGCGCCCCGGCCTCACCGCGTGCAGGTAACGCCGAAGTTGGCCAGCAGGTTCGAGAGGTCGTTGGCGCCGATGGTGCCATTGCCGTCGAGGTCGGCGGCGGCGCAGGGGCCGGGGGTGACCGCTAAGCCGAAGCACGCCAGCAGATTCGAGAGGTCGTTGGCGCCGACGGCCCCGTTGCCGTCGATGTCGCCGAGGCACGGGGTGCTGTTGACGACCCACTGCAGGGCGTTGCCCATGAGCGTGGCGCCGCCCTGGCGGGTGGCCCAGTAGCTCGAGAACGCCGTGCTCGAGGGCGGGAACAGGCCGAGGTCGACGCGGCGTTTGCGTGTCGACACCGCGGCGAGCGTACGGCCGTCGTTCCAGTTGGCCAGCCTCGTGGCGTTGCTCAGCGTGCTGATCGGCGGGCGGAAAGCGTTCAACGCCAAGAGCTTCGCCACACCGAGCATGATGGGGTGGCCCGATTGGAAGATGGTTCCCAGCGAAGCGGTGCTAATGACCGCGGCCCCGTTGCCGGCGGTGGGGATGACCTGGTAGTCGGGGATCCACCGCCCTTGCGGGTACGCCCCAGGGAATGACGGGTCGGCCACGTTGGCGAAGGTCGATACGACCACGCCGCCGCCGGCGTCGACGTAGTCGGCCAGGCGGTTGCCGAGGGTCACGGCGTCGGTGTAGTCGAAGTCCGACGAGAGCAGCACGGCGTTAAGCGGGCGGAGCTGCGCCGCGGTGGGCGTGCCGGCGGCGGCGTCGAAGGTGGTGACCGCCGAGAACCGGCGAAGGCCCAGGAGTCTCGTCCGCACGTTCAGCGTGTTGGTGCTACCCGGGCCATCGGAGTGAAGGTACATCACATACGGTTTGACGACGTACTCGACGGTGTTGGCGAGGAGTTTGGCGCCGTCGGTCGCGGCGTCCCACAAGCCGCCAGACACCGTGTTGGAAGGCGGGAAGAAGCCCAAGTCGGCGCGATTGGGGAAGCGCGTGCTGGTGACGGCGAGCAGTTTGCCGTCGGACCAGTTGGCGATCACCGTCGCGTGGCCGGGCACGGCTGTTGAAGTCGGCCGCGGCGACGAGGTTCCGCCGTTGAAGCTCGCCACGCCGGCCATGATGGGGTGGTCCGGATAGGCGACAGCGCCCAGCGTCGCGGCCGAGCCGGTGGTCCGGCCCCCGGTGGGGGATGTCAGGGCGTAGCCCTGCAGCGCGAACCGGCCCGCCGGGAAGCCGGAAGCGCCCGGTGCGCCCGTGGCGAACATGCCCACGACGACGCCGCCGCCGCGGTCGGTGTAGTCGGCCAGAACATCCCCGAGCGCGCCCGGGTCGCTGAACGGCAGGTTGCTGTAGACCAGGGCGGCGTCGTAGGTGAGGAGCGTGGCCAGCGTCGGTGTGGCGGTCTGGGCGGCGAAGGTGTCGACGATGCCGATCTTGCCCGTGGAGCGCAGCTTGGCCACCACGTCGGGCGGAAAGGCGCCACTTCCGTCGGCCGCCACGAGCAGCACGCGGGGCCGGATGGTTCGGAGCAGGGCGTTGCCCATCAGCCGGGCGCCGTCGTGCGCGGCTACCCATGAGTCGGGGAACACGGTGTTCGACACCGGGAACATGCCCAGGTCTACCCGCCCCGGCAGCGTGGTGCTGGCCACCGCGAGCAGCTTGCCGTCGGTCCAGTTGGCGACCACGAACGCGCCGGGCAGCAGCGACGTGGTGTTCGGCCGGAAACTGAACATCCCGCCGTTTAAGGTCTGCACCCCGTTGACGAGCAGGTCGGCGTCGTTGGCGGCGGAGATCGCGGCCATGCTCTGCGGGCCTGAGCTCAGGAAGCCGCCGCCGGGCGTGATGAGGTTGTACCCGCCGGTGGCCCACCGCCCGCCGAGCTGCATGGCCGCGTTCGTCTCGCTGTTGGCGAACGTGGCGACGACCACTCCGCCCCCCGCGTCGACATAGTCGGCCAGATTGCTGCCCAGGGTTGTCGCGTCGGAAAAGCTGTCACGGCTCCAGACCATCACCGCGTCGTACTGGCGGAGCGTCGCAGCGCTGGGCGTGCCGGCCGCGGTGTTGAAGATGTCGACCGCGGCGAACCACCCCAGGCCGTTGAGCTTGGCCTGAACATCGTTGAGATACGCGGCGGTGTTCTCCGCCCCCGCCAGCAGCACCCTGGGCTTGCGGAACGCGGCCAGAGCCTCGGGCGAAGCGACCACGATCGCGAGCACGAACGTCATGAGCCACAGACCACGCTTGATCATGAGGACCTCCGCGGGCGTCGCCGCCCGACCCCGGAACGACCCGATGAAAACCCCGGACCTCTGATGAACGTACCCCGGAACGGCCTGTACGCCCAACGATTCGACGGGATTCAGCGCAGAATCCCACCGGGTAGGCCCCGCGGGACACGTCGGGCTCAGCGCTACCGATGACGCCGCCGCGGCCTCACCGCGTGCACGCAGCGCCGAAGTTGCCGAGCAGGATGGTGAGATCGTTGGCCCCGACGGTCCCGTTGCCGTCGAGGTCCACCGGCGCGCAAGTGCCCGGCGTCACCGCCTGCCCGAAGCAGCCGAGCAAGATCGTGAGGTCGTTGGCGCCGACGGCCCCGTTGCCGTCGATGTCGCCGGGGCACGGCGTGGAATTCACGACCCATTGCAGCGCGTTGCCGATGAGCGTCGCGCCGTCTTGGCGGGTGTTCCAGTAGTTCGAGGACGCCGTGTTCGACGGCGGGAACAGGCCGAGGTCTACGCGGCGCTTGCGGGTCGACACGGCGGCCAGTGTCAGGCCGTCGCTCCAGTTGGCCAGCCTCGTGGCGCTGGCCAGCGTGCTGATCGGCGGGCGGAAAGCGTTCGTCGCCGAGAGCTTCGACACGCCGAGCATCACGGGGTGGCCCGGCTGGAAGATCGAGCCGAGCGAGGCTGTGGTGGTCACCTCTGATCCGTTGCCAGCGGTGGGGATCACCTGGTAGTCGGGGATCCACCGCCCCAGGGGCCAAGAGCTCGGGTAGGTGGGGTTGGTCACATTGGCGAAGGTCGAAACGACCACACCGCCGCCGGCGTCGACATAGTCGGCCAGGCGGTTGCCGAGCGAGACGGCGTCGGAGTAGCTGGCTTCCGAGGAGAGCAGCACGGCGTTAAGCGGGCGGAGCTGCGCCGCGGTGGGCGTGCCGGCGGCGGCGTCGAAGGTGGTGACCGCTGAGAACCGACGCAGGCCCTGGAGTCTCCCTTGCACGTTCGGCGCCACAGAGCCTCCGCTGGAGTGGATGAACATCACATACGGCTTGACGACGTACTCGACGGTGTTGGCGAGGAGCTTGGCGCCGTCGGTGGCGGCGTTCCAGAAGCGGCCATCCGCCGTGCTGGAAGGCGGGAAGAAGCCCAGGTCGGCGCGGTTGGGGAAGCGGACGCTCGTCGCGGCCAGGGGCTGGCCGTCGCTCCAACTGGCGATAAGCGTGCCGTGCGCCGCGAGCACCGTCGAGGCCGGACGGGCCGAGAAGCTCCCGCCGCTGAACGTCACGACGCCGGCCATGATCGGGTGGGCGAGGTAGGCCACGGCTCCGAGCGTGGCGGCAGAGTTGGTGATCAATCCCGCGGGCGTCATGATCGCGTAGCCACCGCTCTGGAAGCGTCCGGTGGGGAAGTACGGACCGTTCAAAAACCCGGAGGTCGCGCCCACCGCGAGGACGACGCCGCCGCCGCGGTCGGTGTAGTCGGCCAGAACATCCCCGAGCGCGCCCGGGTTGTTGAACGTGGCATTGCTGTAGACCAGGGCGGCGTCGTAGGTGAGGAGCGCGGCCAGCGTCGGAGTGGCGGTCTGGGCGTCGAAGGTGTCGATGATGCCGATCTTGCCCGTGGAGCGCAGCTTGGCCACGACGTCGGGCGGGAAGGTGGTACTTGCTTCGGCCGCCACGAGCAGCACCCGCGGCCGGATGGTGCGGAGCAGGGCGTTGCCCATGAGCCGGGCGCCGTCTGTTGAGGCGGTCCACGCGCCCCCTAACACGGTGCTCGACACCGGGAACATGCCCAGGTCCACGCGCCCCGGCAGCGTCGTGCTGGCCACCGCGAGCAGCTTGCCGTCGGTCCAGTTGGCGACCACGAACGCGCCGGGCAGCAGCGACGTGGTCGTCGGCCGGAAACTGGAGCTCCCGCCGTTGAAGGTCTCCACCCCGTTGACGAGCAGGTCGGCGTCGTTGGCGGCGGAGATCGCGGCCATCGACTGAGCGGGTCCAAAGGTGTTGCCGCCGCCGGGCGTGATGAGGTTGTAGCCGCCGGTGGCCCACCGCCCGCCGAGCTGCCTGGCCGCGATCGTCTCGCTGTTGGCGAACGTGGCGACGACCACTCCGCCCCCCGCGTCGACATAGTCGGCCAGATTGCTGCCCAGGGTTGTCGCGTCGGAAAAGCTGTCACGGCTCCAGACCATCACCGCGTCGTACTGGCGGAGCGTCGCAGCGCTGGGCGTGCCGGCCGCGGTGTTGAAGATGTCGACCGCGGCGAACCACCCCAGGCCGTTGAGCTTGGCCTGAACATCGTTGAGATACGCGGCGGTGTTCTCCGCCCCCGCCAGCAGCACCCTGGGCTTGCGGAACGCGGCCAGAGCCTCGGGCGAAGCGACCACGATCGCGAGCACGAACGTCATGAGCCACAGACCACGCTTGATCATGAGGACCTCCGCGGGCGTCGCCGCCCGACCCCGGAACGACCCGATGAAAGCCCCGGACCTCTCATGAACGTACCCCGGAACGGCCTGTACGCCCAACGATTCGTTGGGATTCAGCGCAGAATCCCACCGGGTGGGCCCCGCGGGACACGTCGGGCTCAGCGCTACCGATGACGCCGCCGCGGCCTCACCGCGTGCACGCAGCGCCGAAGTTGCCGAGCAGGATGGTGAGATCGTTGGCCCCGACGGTGCCGTTGCCGTCGAGGTCCACCGGCGCGCAAGTGCCCGGCGTCACCGCCTGCCCGAAGCAGCCGAGCAGGATGGTGAGATCGTTGGCGCCGACGGCCCCGTTGCCGTCGATGTCGCCGGGGCAGGGGGTGCTGTTGACGACCCACTGCAGCGCATTGCCCATGAGCGTCGCGCCGTCCTGGCGGTTGTTCCAGAAGCTCCCGCTCGGCGCACTCGAGGACGGGTAGAACCCGAGATCCACGCGACGCTTGCGCGTCGACACCGCGGCGAGCGTGATCCCGTCGTTCCAGTTGGCCAGCCTCGTAGCAAAGGTCAGCGTGCTGATCGGGGGGCGGTAGGCGTTTTTCGCCGAGAGCTTCACCACGCCGAGCATGATGGGATGGCCCGGTTGGAAGATCGAGCCGAGCGAGGCCCCGGTGTCCAGAAATCCACCGTTGCCGGCGGTGGGGATGACCTGGTAGTCGGGGATCCACCGCCCCTGCGGCCAGGTACCCGGGAACGAGGGATCGGTGGCGTTGGCGACCATCGAGACCACCACGCCGCCGCCGGTGTCGACATAGTCGGCCAGGCGGTTGCCGAGGGTCGCAGGGTCGGGGTAGGGGTACTCCGATGAGAGCAGCACGGCGTTGAGGGGGCGGAGCTGTGCCGGGGTGGGCGTGCCGCTGAAGGTGCTGATGAGATCGACCGCCGAGAACCGACGCAGGCCCTGGAGTCTGCCCTGTACGTTCAGCGAATAGGAGTCTCCCGGGGGGGCGGTATGGATGTACATCACGTACGGCTTGACGACATACTCGACGGTGTTGGCGAGGAGCTTGGCGCCGTCGGTCGCGGTGTTCCACAAGCCTGAACCGGCGGTGCTCGAAGGCGGGAAGAAGCCCAGATCGGCGCGGTTCGGGAATCGGATACTGGTGGCGGCCAGGGGCGTGCCGTCGCTCCAACTGGCGATGAGCGTGCCGTGCGCCGCGAGCACGGCCGAGGCCGGACGGCCCGAGAAGCTCCCGCCGCTGAACGCCGCGACACCGGCCGCAATGGGATGGCCGGGGTAGGCCACGGCCCCGAGCGTGGCGGCGGAGCCGGTGATCGAGCCCACGGGAGTCATGATCGTGTAGCCGCCGCTCTGGAAGCGCCCGGTGGGAACCAGGTTCGCCGACTGCGGGCCGGAGGTGCAGGACACAGCGAGCACCACGCCGCCGCCGCGGTCGGTGTAGTCGGCCAGCACGTTGCCCATCGCGGAGGGATTGAAAAGAGCGTCGTTGCTGTAGACCAGGGCGGCGTCGTAGGTGAGGAGCGTGGCCAGCGTCGGTGTGGCGGTCTGGGCGGCAAAGATGTCGGTGATGCCGATCTTGCCCGTCGACCGCAGTTTGGCCACGACATCCTGCGTGTTCGCAAAGGTCGCATCCGACGCCACGAGCAGCACCCGCGGCCGGATGGTGCGGAGCAGGGCGTTGCCCATCAGCCGGGCGCCGTCGGTGGCGGGGTCCCACGCGCCGGAGGACACGGTGCTCGACACCGGCCACAAGCCCAGGTCCACCCGCCCCGGCAGCGTCGTGCTGGCGACGGCGAGAAGTTTGCCGTCGGTCCAGGTGGCGACCGCGAAGGCGCCGGGCTGCAACGTGGTGGAGTTCGGCCGGTAACTGAAGCTCCCGCTGTTGAAGGTCTCCACGCCGTTGACGAGCAGGTCGGCGTCGTTGGCGGCGGAGATCGCGGCCATGCTCTGCGGGCCTGAGAACAGAAAGCCGCCGCCGGGCGCGATGAGGTTGTACCCGCCGGTGGCCCACCGCCCACCGAGCGCAGAGATCCCCGCGCCGGTGCTGGCGAACAGGGTCTGCACCACCCCGCCGCCGGTGTCAACGTAGTCGGCCAGGTTGTTGCCCAGGGTCGTGGAGTTGCTGAAGATGTTGTTGCTCCACACCATCACGGCGTCGTACTGGCGGAGCGTCGTGAAACTGGGCGTGCCGGCCGCGGTGTTGAAGATGTCGACCGCGGCGAACCACCCCAGGCCGTTGAGCTTGGCCTGAACATCGTTGAGATTCGCCGCGGTGTTCTCCGCCCCCGCCAGCAGCACCCTGGGCTTGCGGAACGCGGCCAGAGCCTCGGGCGAAGCGACCACGACCGCGAGCACGAACGCGACCAGCCACACCGCACGCATCACCATGGCGACCTCCGTCCCGCAATGAACGATCCTCTCGAAGAACTTACTCCGCCCCAGCCCGAACGCTAGAATACACGCCGGGAAAATCAACACATGGTAAACGGGGTACACGGCGCGTCGCCGCGGGCGACCACCAAGCCTGCGACTTCGCCGCTTCCGATCTCGGGGGCACTGCCTATTTAGGGTATTCGAATGGGGCGATTGTCGCGGTTTTCGGTCCTGCCTGCGAACCGCTCGCTCGCCGCCGGCGTATCACTCGGTAGGCAGGCCGACGACGAACCGGTCCGCCGACGATTCTTCTCTCTCCTCCAGCGACCCCGGACTCACCCCGAGTCCGGGGTCGTTGTTTCTCCCCCGTCCGGCCCCCCCACCCGCCGGGCCCCTCGACAGACCACGCCTCCTGCGGTCTAGTCCCCGTCCATGGGCCAGTTCACCGGTCTCCTCGGCGTCGTCGTGCTCATCGGGCTGTGCTGGCTGATCTCCTGGGACCGCCGCCGCGTGCCCTGGAAACTGGTCGTCATCGGCGTGGCCATGCAGTTCGCCCTCGCGGGCCTCATGCTCAAGGCCCCGTACGTCAGCGACGTGTTCTCCGGCGTCGGCTGGTTCGTCAGCGGCGTGATCAGCAAGACCGACGCGGGCATCGAGTTCCTCTTCGGCCCCCGCCTGCCCGACGCCTCGGGCCCCTGGGGGTTCGTCTTCGCCGTCAAGGTGCTGCCCATCATCGTCTTCTTCGCGGCCCTTATGGCCGCGCTGTACTACCTGGGTGTCATGCAGTGGGTCATCGCGCTGCTGGCGTGGCTGCTCCGCCGCACGCTGGGCGTCACGGGCGCCGAGGCCATGTGCATGTCGGCCAACGTCTTCGTCGGCCAGACCGAGGCCCCTCTCACCGTCCGCCCGCTCATTGCGCGCATGACCCCCGCCCAGCTCATGACCCTCATGGTCGGCGGCTTCGCCACCATCGCCGGCAGTGTCATGGGCGCCTATGTGGCCATGCTCGGCGGCGCCGACGAGGCCGCCCGCGCCCTCTGGGCCACCCACCTGCTCACCGCCAGCGTCATGAGCGCCCCCGCCGCGTTCGTCTGCGCCCGCATCGTCCTCCCAGAGACCGGCTCGCCCCCCGACGAACGCCTCGACGAACTCATGAAGGTCGGCAAGGGCGAGGCCGCCAACCTCTTCGACGCCATCGCCGCCGGCACCAGCGACGGCCTGCGCCTGGCGGTCAACGTCGCCGCCATGCTCGTCGCCTTCGTCGCCCTGCTGGCCCTGCTGAACTGGCCCCTGGGCCTGCTGGGCGAGTGGGGCCCCATCGCCCACTGGCGCGCCGCCCACGCCGTGCCGCCGCTGTCGCTCGAAACACTGCTCGGCTACGCCATGGCCCCCGTCGCCTGGACCATGGGCGTGCCGTGGGGCGAGTGCCTGCCCTCTGGCTCGCTGCTGGGGCAGAAGTTCATCCTCACCGAGTTCGTCGCCTACGTGAACCTCTCGAAAATGACCGGCGCGGGCGGCACCGCGGCCGAGGCCGCCTCGGCCATGGGCGGGGGCGCCCCGATGAGCGAGCGCACCGCCATCATCGTCGCCTACGCCCTGTGCGGCTTCGCCAACTTCCCCTCGATCGCCATCCAGATCGGCGGCCTCTCGGCCCTGGCCCCCGCCCGCCGCGCCGAGTTCGCGCGCCTCGCCCTGCGGGCCATGCTCGCCGGCGCCATGGCGGCGCACATGACCGGCTGCGTCGTCGGCTGCTTCTACTCCGTCTGAGCCCGGCCGATCAGCCGTCGGGGCTGCGCGGCAGGTAGGCGTCGGCGGTGCCGGGGAAGTGCCCGTGCGGACGCGACGCCACCTTGATGTCGGGATGCGGCGACCGCGCGTCGAGCGACTCCGACCCCGCCTGCGATGCGTAGCCCTGCCCCTGCACCACCCGCAGCAGCGCCACCAGCGACGAGATCGCCTCACGCACCTGCTGGGCGTCGATCGGGCTGATGTGCCCGTCGCTGATCGCCGCGATGGCCTCCGCCGCCTCCTTCACCGCGCGGGTGGCCGAGGCGTCCAGCGAGCCCTCCTCGCGCACGAAATACCCGCCCATCTCCGAGCACACGTAATCCAGAATCCGGTCGCCCACCTCGGGCTTGCACGCCTGCAGGCTCCGCAGCAGCCGATCGATCGGGTTCGGCTGCACCCCCGACAGGATCCGGTTGATCTGCCGCGTCGAGAGGTCCATGTCCGACGAGAACCGCTTGATCCCGACGCTGTCGACCACCAGCCGGAACAGATCGAGCGATTTGAGGAACGCGTCGTCCCGCAACGGCCGATGCGTGTGGTGCGGCGTGTTGGGATGCGGAAGATGGAAACCCGCCTCCACCGTCGGCGGTCTGAGCGGGAACGTCACCGCCGGTGCGCCAAGATCACCCGGGGTTTCCCCCGGTCGAGACGGCCGCGCGGACGCGGGCGCCATCGGCTGCGCTTTCCTCGACTGCCCACCGACTCCCGGGCCGCCGTCCTGTGGATGGTGCGGGGTGTTCACAGGCCCTGCCTTTCCACCGAGGCCGATGCCGGCCTGCGGAACGAGCCGGAGTTTCCCCTAGGCCCGGACGACACCGTCTCGCCCGTGAAGCCGGAGGTTTCTCCAGATTCTCATCGAGTGTACCGGTGAACTGTCT
Organism: Phycisphaerales bacterium; assembly: GCA_016742075.1. Classification (GTDB taxonomy): domain Bacteria; phylum Planctomycetota; class Phycisphaerae; order Phycisphaerales; family UBA1924; genus JACVCL01. The sequence goes on along the minus strand of JACVCL010000022.1, from coordinate 6,492 downwards.
GGAATAAAGGGAAATCTCCGCTCTTGACCGCGCAAAGGCGCTAAACCCACGAAAGTCGGCAAAATCCCGACTTACGAGTCCATTATAGGGAATCGAACTCAGACGGCCCCGGACCGCCGCGGGGCCGCCCCGTTCACGCCGAGGCCCCGGCCGGCGCGGCGAGGCGCATCGAGGCAGACCCTGAACGGGTGGGTGTTGGGGCTGGCTCGCCGCCCCGCGACAGCGCCGCCGACTCGTGGGCCGCGAACTCCTCCCCGAAACGGACGAGCCGCGTCGAGTTGGCGATCACGAAGACGTCGCCCAGGAAGTGCAGCAGCAGGGCCGTGCCGAGGTTGATCAGTCCGCCCGCGGCGATGGCCAGCCCGGCGACGGCGATCACCACCGACGCGGCGATGTTCTGCCCCACGATCAGGCGGGTGCGGCGGGCCAGCGAGATGAGGAAGGGAATCCGCCCGATGTCGTCGTTCATCAGGGCCACCCCGGCCGAGTTGGTCGCGATGTCCGAGCCCGAGAGCCCCATCGCCACGCCCACGTCGGCCGAGGCCAGCGACGGGCCATCGTTGATGCCGTCGCCGACCATGAGCACCCGCGACCCTCGGGCGGTCATACGGCGGATGAGATCGTGCTTCTCCTCGGGGAGGCACTCGGCCTCGAGCTGGTCCACGCCCACCGTCACGCCGACGCGCTTGGCCACGGCCAGCCGGTCGCCGGTCATCAGGTGGATCGCCCGGGCCCCGAGCTCGCGGCACTGATCGATGACCTGCTTGCTGTTGTAGCGGAGCTTGTCTTCAAGCCCGACGGCGCCCAGGTACCGCCCGTCCTTCAGCACGTGCACGCCCGTCATGCCGTCGATCTTTTCTTCGACCGCGGCCACCTGCGCCGACGCCTGCGGCGCCAGTTCGCGTATCCACGTCGAGCGCCCGGCCATCACCTCGCCGGCCGTGGTGCGGGCCCGCACGCCCTTGCCGTGCACCTCTTCCACGCTCGCCCCGGGCGTCGGCTCGATCCGGGCCTGCGCCGCCGTTGCCACGATCGACCGGGCCAGCGGGTGGTTCGACTGCGACTCGGCGTCGGCCGCCGCCTGCAGCAGCTCGGCCCCGCCCACCCCGTCGGAGGGGGCCAGCCGCGCCACCGCGAACCGCCCGGTCGTGAGGGTGCCGGTCTTGTCGAAGACCAGCGTGTCCACGTCGGCCGCGGCCTCGAGGTAGCTGGTCTGCTTGATCATGATGCCCAGCCGCGCCGCCGACGCGAACGCCGCCATCATCGCCGTCGGGCTCGAGATCAGCAGCGCGCTCGGGCACGTCACCACCAGCACCGTGATCGCCGTGTCGATGTTGCCCGTGATGAACCACACCAGCCCCGCCACCACCAGCGCCACCGGCACGAAATAGGCCGCCACCTGCTCGATCAGCAGCTGCCGCGGGGTCTTGGTGCTCTCGGCCTCCGAGATCAGCGTCGCCACCTTGCCGATGGTCGTGTCCTGGCCCACCTGTGTCGCCCGAAGGTCGAGCGTGCCGGTCAGGTTCGTCGTCCCCGCGTACACCGGCGAGCCGGGGGCCACCTCCACCGGCAGCGCCTCGCCCGTCAGCGAGGCCTGGTTGATCGACGAATTCCCCGACACCACCGTGCCGTCGACCGGCAGGTTCTCGCCCGGCCGCACCCGCACCACCGCCCCCACCGCGATCGACCGGATCGACACCTCGCGCTCCTGCCCGTTCTCGACCAGGCGCGCCGTGTCGGGCGTCAGCTTCACCAGCTCCTCGATGGCGTGCCGGGCGCCCCACGCCGTCCGGCGCAGCGCCCGGTCGAAGGTCAGCAGGATGAACGCCAGGTACCCCGCGGCCTCGTAGTTGCCGATCACGAAGCACGCCCCGAACGCCAGCGCTGCCAGCGTCGACGTGCCCGGCCGGGCCCGCGCGATCTCCTTGAACGCCGACCACACCAGCCCCGCGCCCAGCAGCAGCGACCCGATGATCGCCGGGATCTGCGTCACCTCCGGGCTCGCCAGCCCCAGCCACTTCACCACCGTGGTCGTGAACACCAGCACCCCGCCCACCAGGTACAGGATGATCCACCGTTCCAGGTTGATCTCGGCGTGGGCCGCGCGCATCGACCCCGGCGACGCCGGGTGCGCCGCGGCCGGGCCGGCCTGCGAGGGGGGATGGGAGAGGGCGCTCGGAACGGGAGGGTTCTGGGCCATGGAGACTCCGAAACTGCGGGCCTGACGCGGCCCCCGGCGGGACCGCAGCGGTCGATTCCTATACTAGTCCCCGGTGAGGGAGGTTCCCGTTCGGGGTGGCGGCCCCCATATGCAGAGTTGTTCGCGGATCACGGTGCTGGGCGATGGGCAGATGGGCCTGGTCTGCGCGGCCGTGCTCGCGCAGAACGACCAGCTTGCCGCGCCCGTCTCGGTCCGCCTCTGGGGGCACGAGCCCGACGAGGTGCGGCCGCTGGCCCGAACCCGCAAGAGCCCGCGGCTGGCCGGCTTCCGGCTCCCCGATCAGGTGGTGGCGACGGCCGACGACCCGGCGGCCCTGCGCGAGACCGAACTGGTCGTGGCCGCGGTGCCGACGCAGTTCCTGCGCGGCGTGCTGGAGCGTGTCGCGGCTCACGTGCCGCCGGGAACGGGGGTGGTCAGCGTCGCCAAGGGCATCGAGAACGGCACGCTCCGGCGGCCCACCGAGATCATCGGCGAGGTGCTGGGGCGGGCGGGCGGGGCGGGGCCCCGCGGCGTGCTCAGCGGGCCGACGATCGCCCCCGAACTGGCCCGCTGCCTGCCCGCCACCATGATCGCCGCCAGCGACGACGAGGCCTTCGCCGGCGAGTTGCAGCGCCTGTTCACCACCAGCTGGCTGCGGATCTACACCGGGTCCGACGTGGTCGGCGTCGAGCTGGCCGGGGCCATCAAGAACGTCATCGCGATCGCCGCGGGCATTCTCGACGGCCTGCACGCCGGCTACAACGCCAAGAGCGCCCTCCTGGCCCGCGGTCTGGCCGAGATCGCCCGTCTGGGGGCCGCCGCCGGGGCCCGCTCCGAGACCTTCTTCGGCCTGGCCGGCGTCGGCGACCTGGCCACCACCTGCTTCAGCCCCGAGGGGCGAAACCGCTCCCTGGGCGAGGCCCTCGGCCGCGGCGAGCGCCTGCACGACTACCTGGCCCGCACCGATTCGGTGGTCGAGGGTGTCGACACCACCCGGGCGGTGATGGAACTGGCCGGGCGGCTGGGCGTCGAGATGCCGATCGTCGCCGCGGTGCACGCGGTGCTGTACGAGGGGCTCGACCCCATCGACGGCATCGCCCGGCTGATGAGCCGCCGGCCCAAGGCCGAGCGCGTCGGATAAGCCTCACGCGAACACGGAGCGAGCGATGAAGCGATGGATGATCGTTCTGGCCGCGGTCCTCACCGGGCTGCTGCCCGTGGGGCGGGCCGGCGCGTGGGACTCGCACGGCCACCGGCTCATCACGCTGCTGGCGCTCGACGGCCTGCCCGCCGAGCTGCCCGCCTACCTCCGCGACGAGCAGACCCGCCTCCAGATCGCCTACCAGGCCCCCGAGCCCGACCGCTGGCGCTCGCAGCCCTCCCTGCCGATGCTGCACGTCAGCAACCCCAACCACTACCTCGACCTCGAGGATCTCGAGCCCTTCGGCCTCACGCTCGACACCATCCCCCCGCTGCGGCACGAGTACGTCCGCGCCATGGAGCGGGCCCGGCTGGCCCACCCCGAGAAGTTCCCGCCGCTTCCTCCCGAGACCAAGGACGACGACAAGACCAAGGAGTACCCGGGCTTCCTGCCCCACGCCATCGCCGAGCACTGGGGCCTTCTGGCCGCCGGTTTCCGCACTCTGCGCGTGCTCGAGGCCGCCGACGCCGATGTCTCTTCCGCCGATGCCCGGGCCGCCCGCGGCGCCCAGGTGGCCCAGGCCCGGGCCAACGTGGTCTACCAGATGGGCGTGCTCAGCCACTACGTCGGCGACGCCGCGCAGCCCCTGCACACCACCACGCACCACCACGGCTGGGTCGGCGAGAACCCCGGCCAGTACACCACCAACCGCGGCTTCCACGCCTACATCGACGGCGAGATCCTCGCGATCCACCGCATCGACTACGCCCTGCTCAAGGCCCGCATGAAGCACGACCGCTCGGCGAGCGCCGGCGACCCGTGGAAGGACATCACCGCCCACATCCGCCGCAGTTTCGACCTCGTCGAGCCGCTGTACAGGATGGAGAAGGACGGCACCCTCGTGCAGGAGGCGGGCAAGGAGTTCATCAGCCTCCGCCTGCTCGACGCCGCCGAGACCCTCGGCGCCCTCTACCGCAGCGCCTGGCAGGCCTCCGAGCCCTCCGACCGCGACGTGCAGATGTTCCTCCGCTACACGCCGCCCGACAACGTCCCGATCTGGGAGTGGCGTCCGCGCACGCGCCCCCCGCAGGCGCGCTAGCCGTCACTGGAAGCTCTTGTAGATCGACCAGATCCCGATCAGCACGGTCACCACGCCGAACACCCGTTTGAGCGCCGCCTCGCTCTGGCCCAGCGCCCAGCCCGCGCCCAGGTATGACCCGGCGAGGAACCCCAGCACCAGCAGCCCGGCCCACACCCAGTTCACGTTCCCCGCCCGGGCGTAGGCGATCACCGCAAGCACGCCGATCGGCGGCAGCATCATCGCCAGCGTCGTTCCCTGGGCCTGCTTCTGGCTCACCGCCAGCAGGTACACCAGCGCCGGCACCACCACCACCCCGCCACCGATCCCCACCAGCCCGCTCAGGGCGCCCGCCACCGCCCCGATCACCATCAGCAGCACAGAGGTTCCGATCGTCATGCCGGAGGGTATCGCCCGCGGGCCCCCCGGGCCTAGCGTTGCCCGTGCGCGATGCACGCTTCATCTTCTTGGGCACCGGCACCAGCGGCGGCGTACCCGTCATCGCCTGCGACTGCCGCGTCTGCCGGTCGACCGACCCCCGCGACCGCCGCACCCGCACCGGCGCCGCCGTCCAGTGGACCGACCCGCGCGGCGTGGCACGCACCGTCCTCATCGACGCCACCCCCGACCTGCGCCAGCAGGCCCTGCGCCACGACCTCCGCCGCTGCGATGCCATCCTCTTCACCCACAACCACGTCGACCACATCTTCGGCCTCGACGAGGTCCGCCGCTTCAACGCCGTGATGCAGGCCCCCATCGACATCTACGGCGAGGGGTACGTCATCGACGCCCTCCACCGCGTCTACAAGCACGTTTTCGACAAGGAGGCCAACGTCAACGACTCCTTCGTCGCCACCCTCATCGCCCACCGCCTGCCCCCGCCACCCGAAGACCGCCGCACACCCCCCGCGCCCCTCGACCTCTTCGGCCTCCGCTTCACACCCCTCCGCCTGCTCCACGGCCGCCTGCCCATCCTCGGCTACCGCATCGACGCCCCCCGGGGCCCATCGCCGCCCCCCGCCGGATCGCCCTTCCCGCTGGCCTACTGCACCGACGTGTCGGCCATCCCGCCCCAGACCTGGCCGCTTCTGGAGGGCCTGAGCACCCTGGTCCTCGACGGCCTCCGCCACCGCCGCCACCCCACCCATCTCACGATCGACCAGGCCGTGTCAATCGCCGACCAGATCGCCGCCCGCCAGACCTACTTCGTGCACATGGCCCACGAGATCAGCCACGCCGAGGTCGACGCGGGCCTCCCCCAGGGGATGAACCTCGCCCACGATGGCCTGATCCTGGGCAGCGCGCCCTCCGAGGGGGTGTCCCATCCGACCGAATCCCTGACATCCGGGGCCTCAGACGGGGTGTTCGAGGAAGGCTGATCCTGAATCGCGGGCCCGGGTCGGCGCCCCGCGACCCACTACACTCTCTGCCCCTATGCCCAACCCCCGCAAGCTCAAGAAGCGCATCAAGGCCGTCGCGAACATCAAGCGCATCACCAAGACGATGCAGATGATCGCCACGAGCAAGTACGCCAAGGCTCTGGCCAAGGCGACGAGCAGCAAGCCCTTTACCGAGGGCGTCTTCGAGCTGGTCACCGAGCTGGCCTCCAAGGCGGGCAACCTCGAGCACCCGCTCATCCAGGGCCCCGCCGGGGGCGTCCGCGGCAAGGACCTCGTGCTCGTGCTCACCAGCGACCGCGGCCTGTGCGGCCCCTACAACGGCGGCGTGCTCCGCGCGGCGGTCAAGCTGCTGCGCGAGGCCGGCGCCAACCTCGAGATCGAGCTCGTCGGCCGCAAGGGCCTGGCGGCGCTGAAGTTCCTGCGGTTCCCCATCGCCCGGCACCACACGCAGTTCGGCGACAACCCCCAGTACGCCGCGGTGGAAGCCCTGGCCCAGCAGTACATGGACCGCTTCATCACCGGCGAGATCGCCTCGGTCCGCGTGGTGTACATGCGGTTCATTTCCACCGCGCGCCAGCGCCCGGAGATCGTCCAGCTGCTGCCGCTCAAGGCCCCGAAGAAGGCCGACGCCCCGGCGTCCGGCGGCGGCGGCGGTGTTGGGGGTGGTGGGGGT
>JACVCL010000179.1 GCA_016742075.1 Phycisphaerales bacterium | reverse complement strand
ATACTTCCCCCCCCCCCCCACACCACCCCCCCGCCACGCCATCCCGCCCCGCGGGGCCGGCGGCCCCCCGCGCGCATCTCGCCCCCTGAGCGCTCAGGCGCGTCGCGCGCTGCCATGGGTAGAGCACCGCTCAGGAGCCCGCGCCCATGCCCACCCGCCGCTCAGCCCTTCGTCGCGCTCCACACCGTCAGCGCCCCCAGCCCCAGCGCCAGCAGCACCGGCCCGCTCCACGCGATCGACCCGCCCCCGGCCCCCTTCCCGCCGCCGGAACCACCCCCAGTGCCGGCCCCACCCACCATCGACGCCGCCAGCGCCAGCCACATCAGCGAGAACGGCTCGTAATACCGCTGCCACGCCATCGCGTTGGCCGTGTGCGCCGCGGCGAACGCCGCCATCGCCCCCAGCATCAGCCACCGCTCCCGAGCCCCCAAGGCACACGCCCACGCCGACAGCATCGCCCCGCCGAGGCCCGACAGCATGACCATCACCACCGACCGCCCCTCCACCTGCCAGTCGAACCGCTTGGCGATCAGCCACACGCCCGTGTCGCGCACGCGGTCTTTCCAGGTGCTCTCGGCCAGCACCGCCGCCGCCAGCCCCGCCAGCAGCCCCACGATCACCACCAGCATCACCCCCACGCCCCGCTCCCGCATCCGCGCCCCCAGACCCGGCAGCAGATACCCGCTGAAGAACAGCGACAGCACCCCGAACACCGACAGCACCGTCAGCGGCACCGCCGGGTTCATCGCCGCGTGCTGGCTCTTGAAACTCGGCGGCGTCGCCCCGCCCCACAGCCACACCAGCCCCCCCAGCAGCAGCAACGCGGGCACCGCCACCAGCAGCGACCGCCCCGTCCGGTTCACCTTCGCCGCCAGCGGGTCGGCATCGCCCGGCATCAGCCCGCCGCGATCGCCCTCCCCAAGCCACGCCGACGCCCACAGCACCGCCGCCGCCCACACGTGGATCTGCCGCACGAACACCAGCGCCGCCAGCAGCACCGCCGCCCCCACCAGCCCCCGCGCCGAGGACACACCCTTGAGCCCCAGCAGCAGCACCCACAGCACCAGCAGCCACGCCGCGTTGTCGGGCACCAGCCACCCGCCCGAGGCGAACACGTACATCGACCCCACCATCGGCAGCGCCAGCGCCACCGCCGAGCCCAGGCTCACCCGCGCCGCGCACGCCCACGCCAGCAAGCCCAGCAGCCCAGCCGTCAGCACGGCGTTGATCCACCGCAGCGTCCACCAATCCGCCCCGGCCACCCGACGGATCAGGCTCAGCGCCAGGTGCCAGCCCGGCGTCGTCGCCGACTGGTAATCGCGCAGGTCGGGCCGCGGCCACTGCTCGCCGAACTTCTCGATCGTCGGCCGGTGAAACTCGTTCTGGTCGAAGTTCGCCCGCTCATACCCCGCCAGCCACCCGCCGAGCCGCCCACCCCCCACGTCGGCCCCGCGCACCGCCACCCAGAACATCAGCAGGAACACCCCGCCAACGACCCCCGCCGCCAGCCACCGCTTCCACGAGATGCGTCCCATCACCGCCACCCCCAAACGGAGGCACGCCGATGATCGCCAAAAGCCTGTCGATCGTTCGGAAAATCCACCATTTCCTCATGTCTTTCGGCGTTCTCTCCGTGCATTCCACAAACCCCGGGCTACCTTTGAAGGGCATGGCACCGGCCCGGCACACCCTCATGCAGCGTTTACGCACAGCGGCGGCCGCCGGGTTCGCCCTGGCCGCGGCCGGCCCCGCCGCCGCCGCCCCGCCGCGCGAGCTCGACCGCGCCGACTACACCCAGCGCCTGCGGGGCATGTGGCTCGCCGAGTCGATCGCCAACTGGACGGGCCTCCGCACCGAGGGCGGCTGGACGGCCGCGCCCTTCCTCACCGACGCCAACTGGGGCATGGACACCTGGCAGGGCCCCATCACCTGGGTGTACTGGGACGACCCCTGGCGCGCCGACGACGACACCGACGTCGAGTACATCTACCTCCACCTGCACTCGTCGCTGGCCGTCAACCGCCTGACGCCCGCCCAGATCGCCACCGGCTGGCAGAACCACATCAACCGCTTCATCTGGGTCTCCAACGCCAGCGCCCGCGGGCTCATCGGCCGGGGCGTCGTGCCGCCGGCCACCTCGTTCCTCGGCGCCAACCCCAACGCGCTGATGATCGACGCCCAGCTCACCACCGAGATCTTCGGCGCCCTGTGCCCCGGCATGCCCGAGCGGGCCCTGCAGATGGCCGACCTGCCCATCCGCACCACCGCCGCGGGCTACGCGGCCCACGCCGCCCAGTTCTACGTCGTCCTGTACAGCCTCGCCACGCAGGTCGACCGCTCGCTGCCGCCGCGCGAGCAGGCGCTGTGGCTCGTCCGCGAGGCCCGGAAGTGGATCCCCGATTCCTCCAAGTCGGCCGACATCTGCGACTTCGTGCTGGCCGACTTCCTCTCCAACCCCGACCCGAGCGACTGGGAGCGCACCCGCGACCGCGTCGCGGTGCGCTACCAGAGCAGCGCCGCGGCCAACGGCTTTGTGTACCAGGCGTGGTACGAGTCGTCGGTGAACTTTGCCACCGGGCTCATCGCCCTGCTCTACGGCCAGCTCGACTTCAAGCGCACCACCCAGATCGGCACCCTCAGCGGGTGGGACTCCGACAACGGCACGGCCACGATGGGCGGCCTCATCGGCCTCATCAAGGGCCCCGGGCCCATCGCGGCCGACTTCCCGCCCTGGCCGCCCAGCGACCGCTTCTACATCTATCGCACGCGCGACAACCTGCCCGATTACCTTCCGGCCGACCCCGCCGCCGAGGACACCTTCACGATGATGGCGCAGCGCATGCTGCCGATCGTGGAGCGCGAGATCACCGCCGGCGGCGGGCGCGTCGACGCCGCGGCCGGCCGGTGGCTCCTGCCCGCCCGCCCGCTGGGCGTCGGCCCGCCCGACCTCTCGCCGAGCCGGCAGGCCCACCAGCGCTCGGCCAACCTGCGCATCCGCGACCTGGGCGGCACCGTCACGGCGTCGTCGTCGGTGGCGGCCAACCCGTGGTGGGGCTTCGGCTCGGGCAGCGTCGGCCAGTTCCTCAGCGACGGCGTGGAGTTCGACGACTCGGGCCGCGAGATGGGCAACTCCTGGATGACCTTCTACTCGACCCTCGGGTCGGGCCAGCAGACCGGCGACCCGGTGACGCTCACCGTCACCTACGACCGCCCGGTGACGGTGCACACCATCCGGTTCATCGAGGGCGAGCACTACGCCCGGTCCGACGTCGGTCTGTTCGGGGGCTACTTCACCTCGGCGGCCGTGCAGGCGCGGGTGGGCGGGGTGTGGGTGACGCCCGGCGCAACCCTCGGCGAGCCGCTGGACGCCGCCCGCCCGTTCCAGATCCTCGACTGGACGCTCTCCGCCCCGGTGCAGGCCGACGCGGTCCGCATCACCGGCGCGGTCGGGGGTTCCTCGGCGTTCGTGACCGCCCTGGAACTCGACGCGCTGGCCGCGCCGGCCCCGCCGGCGCCGCGGGCCTTCGACGTGAACGGCGACGGCCGGGCCGACGCCGACGACCTCTACGCCCTGGAGCAGGCGGCCCCGCCGGGGATCGACCTCGACGGCGACGGATCGGCAACTTTCGCCGACCGGCTCTACCTGCTGCGCTTCCTTCGCTGGGGCGAAACGGCCGATATCACTACCCAGCGTTGACGGCCATCACCACGCCAACCTCACCCCCGTCGCCGGCGCCGCCGCTGTGGCTGTCGCTCGTGCGCCTCGCCCGGCCCACGCAGTGGGCCAAGAGCGTGTTCGTGCTCGTCGGCCCTTTCTACGGCCTGCGCGACATGCTGCCGCACAAGCCCGACGTGTGGGCGATCGCCCTCGCCACGCTCTGGACCGCGGCGGCCTTCTGCCTGGTCTCGAGCGCCTGCTACGTGGTCAACGACCTCATGGACGCCGAGGCCGACCGGCTGCACCCCCGGAAGAAGCACCGCCCGATCGCCGCGGGGCTGATCTCGCCGGGGCTGGCGCTGGGCTACGCCGCGGCGCTCTTCGCCGGGTCGGCGGCGGTGGTGCTGTCGCTCGACGCCGCCCACCGCGCGTGGGTGGGCGTGGCCGTGGGGCTGTACGCGGCGAACGTGCTGGCGTACTCGCTGCTGCTCAAGCACCGGATCATCATCGACGTCATCAGCCTGTCGCTGGGGTTCGTGCTTCGGGTGATGGCCGGCTGCGCCGCGGCGGGGGTTGAGCCCTCGGTGTGGCTGCTGAATGTGACCTTCTTCCTCTCGATGTTCCTGGCGTTCGGCAAGCGGCTGGGCGAGCGGCGCGTGCTGGCCCGGGCCGTGGGCGCTAGCGCCGGAGAAGCCGGGGCCGGGAGTGGGGGGGGTGGGGGCGGGGGGGGCGGGGGGCGGGGGGGGGGGGTGGGGCACCGGAAGGTGCAGGGGCGGTACACCGAGCCTCTTCTTCAGATGGCGGTGGTGGTGGGCGCGGTGGTGACGCTGATGGCCTACGCGCTCTTGGTGCAGAACCAGGGCGCCGGGGGCCGGTTGGCGATGGGGTTCAACCTGCTTGGGCTGACCCTGCTTCCGGGGT